>JBMTHG010000036.1:0-14221 GCA_049436045.1 Bdellovibrionota bacterium | reverse complement strand
TGATTTTGAAAAAGGCGATGTTTCAGCTCAAATTCAAAAGCTTTATTTTGAGGGGAGTTTTCGAAGTTTTATTTTTTCTTTGGGGCGGCAGCCCCTCTTTTGGGGGCAGTCTTTTGTAAATCCGCTTTTGATCGGCGATTCTGCTCAAAATATGGATATGCTTCGACTCAGCACAAAGCCCGTTCGTTGGGGAAGTTTTTTAAAATATCTTGGCGATTTGAGAGCTGATTTTTTTCTTTCAAAAATGGAAAAAGATCGAGTGACGCCTCGCGAATGGTTTATGGGATGGCGAGTGGGGCTCATGCCGACCAAAGATATTGAGATCAATTTTTCTTATTTATATCAATTCGGCGGTGAGGGAATTCCTGACATAGATTGGCTGGAGTTCATGTTTGAATTGATTGGAACGCGCTTGAAGCGCTCGAAGGATGACGAAGTTGGCTCTGATCAAACCAATCGCTCAGGCTCCATGGATTTTCGTTGGAAGTTTTTAGATGGGCAGTGGCCCTCGTCATTCTATATGGAGCATCATTTAGAAGATTGCTGCGGAACTTTAAAAGTAGTTTTGGAAAAATCTTATAGTTATTTATATGGTTTCGAGATTTTAGCAAAAGAGCTTTGGGGGCAACCTTTGCTTCAATTCGAATATGTAAAAACAACCTTTGCTCTTTATCGGCATCATCGCTGGAGAAGCGGGCTTTCGCGATTAAAAGTTTTGATGGGCCATCCCATAGGGCGAGATTCTCAAGGCTTTTATGCTTTTGTGAAAAGCACGGCCTTTCGTCGATGGAGTTTTGGTTTGAGTCTTTTGTGGGAAGAAATACTTAGAACAGGACGATCTGGAGATACCTATTATCTCGATAAAAGCACACGAGCTGTATCGGAGAAGCATTGGGGACTAAGCCCCAGTATCGAGTGGAATTTCAATCCTCGATATCGTGTCGACACTCAGTTGGCGATGATCTTTATAAAAGATCGAGAATTTCAAAAATCATCGACAGAGCTTGAGTGGATGCTCGGCCTTCGGTTTCACGCCGATATCTTCTAAGGTTTATTCCTCGTCATCAAAGTCATCATCAAAATCTGATTTGCCACGGCCAACATTCAGCTCATATTTTCGGATCAATCGTTGAACGCTCTTTCGATCGATGCCGGCTTCCTTCGCTGCGGCAGAGATATTGAAATTGTTTTTCTTAAGAACATCGGCCAAATATTGCTTTTCAAAAGAGGCGACCCATTGCTCTTTAGCATCTTTAAATCCAAGATCATCTCGAATCTCTAATTCGGCTTTCGCCACAGGAATACGAACTCGCTCAGGAACATCCTCAGGCGTGATTTGAGAGCCCTCCATAAAGGAAAGAGCGCGACTCATTGTATTTCGCAACTCTCGAACATTTCCTGGCCAATCATAGCTGACTAAAAGCTCCATGGCAGTTGCGCTGACACCCTCTACCTGTCGATCTGGGTTTTCAGAGTTGTGAATTTCAATGAAGTGATCAACGATCAAGGGAATATCTTCTTTTCGTTTTCGAAGTGGTGGTAGATGAATGGGCACGACATTGAGTCGATAAAACAAGTCTTCGCGAAAACTTCCTTTTTTCACTTCTGCTTCAAGATTTCGATTCGTGGCGGCTACGACCCTCACATCGACAGGAAGCGGCCGATCGCCTCCAACTCGTCGAATCGTTCGAGACTCTAAAACACGCAAAAGTTTAGGTTGAAGATCAATGTTTAGTTCTCCGATCTCATCCAAAAAAACGGTTCCAGTATCCGCCAGCTCAAAAGCACCATTACGAAGACCAGTGGCGCCTGTGAAGGAGCCTTTTTCGTGTCCGAAGAGTTCACTTTCAATGAGATTTTCGGCAACGGCTGAGCAATCAAACACGACGAATGGTTTTTTTGCGCGTTTACTTTTCTCATGAATCGCCGAGGCAATCAGTTCTTTTCCGGTTCCAGATTCTCCCTCAACGATGACAGTCACGTCGGTACCAGCGATTTTATCAATGATCGTAAAAATCTTTCTCATGGCGGTACTCGAGCCGATGAGGTTGGCGTATCGATTTTTTTTGCTCGGCACGACTTCGAAAGTTTCGTCCATTGGAAGAAACTTAAGCTCTGTCTGACCTGCTCGAATCATGGCACCTGATTGCAAGAAAGCCTCTTTCACTCGAACGCCATTGATGAAGGTGCCGTTGAGTGAGCCTGCGTCTCTTAAAAGATATCCATCTTTTGTTTGATGAATCTCAAAATGAACTCGGCTCATGGTTTCATCTTTGAGCGCGATATCATTTTCTTTTTTTGTGCCGATCTGAAGAAGAGGTCGACTTAAAACAAATTCTTTTCCAGCGCCCTCACCATTCACCAGAGTGAGCTTACACTTTGCCAAAGTGAGGCGAGTGGGTTGTTCTTCCCATCGAATGACTTTTGTCTTGCCCGTGCCGTCGCTCATAATGTTGATTCCCCCTTTTGGCGTGCGATTCGATTGTTTTTTTCACCGTAAAGTTTCCAATAAATATTCGAGCTTTGAATCACTCGTTTCACATAGGCTCTCGTTTCTGAAAACGGAATAGATTCTATAAAAATATCAAGTGGAGCGCCTTTCGATTCTTTAAGCCATCGACGAGTGGGGCCTGCTCCCGCATTGTATGAGGCGATGACCAACGGAAACACGAACTCTGGCGGAACATTCCAAGATTGAACTTGTCGAACGAGCTCACGCAGATGAAAGGCTGAGAAGCGAATGTTCAGCTCTGGATTCGTCAGTTGAGCTCGATTTACTTTTGGCTCTTTTAGTCGAGCGGCAATCTGGTTTGCGAGACTCGGCATGAGCTGCAATAATCCCACCGCTCCTGCGGGTGAGACGACATCCGATCTAAATCGACTCTCTTCTCTCATGACCCCCCAAATCAAAAATGGACTCACTTGAAACTCATTGGCGGCCTTGATGACTTGTTCACCATAGGCTTGAGGATAATGATATCTCGCCTTCTCGGGATGACTATGAATCTGAGAAATCTCCATCGGAAAATGAGTCTGTGCGAACGTGACGAGATCACTCCAATCGCCTAAAACTTCAAGTCGGTGAGCCACCGCTTCTCGAAGCTCCGGTTTTCTTCTGGAGATCGATTTCATAAAGTTTTCAAGCTCGAGTTGTGCCCAATGATAAAGTTTCACAGAGACAAAAGCTTCGAGCCGCTTCCATGATAAATCTTTAAAAGCAGCATCTGAAACCTGAAAGCGACGATCTTCTCGAATGATTAGTTCGGGTGCTGCTAAGTTTTCTCGATAAAACATAAACTGAAAATTTCTTGGATTCGTTAAAACAGAATAAAAAGAGGCGCCCCAAACATCGTTAAGATCACTTAAGATTTTATTCGCCTTTTTATCATTCCCAAGCGCAGACTCCACCTTGGCTTTCCAATACAAAGATTGTCCCACGAGAGCTTTGCCCTGAGGAAGTTTTGGCAGCTTTTCTAAAAGCTGCGAGGCTGTTTGAAGATCATCTTTGAGTTCGGGGGTTGATCGTTCAGACGATGTCTTAAAATGCTGTTGAAGAATCGCCCATGATTCAAACCAATGAGAGCTTTCTTGAAACCGGCCTCTCGGAAACTCTGATCGAAGCTGTGAAAAATGATTTTGTGCTTTTTCAAACTCTAAGTCATCTGTCGCCATGAGACCCAGTCGCATCAGAATTTGCTCTCTTTCATGCTTTGGAATTTCTGTTAGAAGAAGCTCAGAATAAATCTCTCTGGCTTTATCGTATTCTCCTTGTCGAACGAGAGAGAAGGCGAGCAAAGATTGCCAATTTTTGTTAAGTTCCTGAGAATCTTTTTGAGTTCGCCTTAATCCCTGGCGAGAGAGACGTTCCGAGCGAGTATAATTTTTTTGTGCAAACTCTAAGCTCGCAATGGCTAACTTCACATGCTCTTGATCGCTGGAATTGGTTAACTTTTCTAATCGCTTGAGTTCGTTCAAGGCTCTCGAAAACAATGCAGATCTTTTGAGTGCTTGAATTCTTTTAAGATGTAAGCTCGCATCCAGAGATTCAAATCGACCGCTTTCATAAAGACGTTGGGAGGCGACGTCTTCTGAATCGCTTAAAGGATGATAAATATAAATTTTTTCGTAGAGATGTAGAGCCTCATATCGATTTTCTAAGTCCCATTCGATGTTGGCAAGTTCGAGCATGACCTCCGTTTTGTATTTCGTATTGGGGTATCTCGCTAAAAACTCGCGAAATGATTTTTTAGCGGCAGGCAAGTCTTTTAAGCCTACGAGAGAGCGAGCCTTGAGAAGTGATAGATATTCCTGATAGGTCTGGGGAATCTGCTTTGGAATTTTTGAATTTTTATAGGCCGTGAAATCTCCACTTTCATAGAGTGCCAATAGACGAATGTAATCATCATAGTCTTTGAAGCGAGAATCCGTGTTAGGTTTTTGCCTTAAAATGCCAGCCCAGTCCTTTAATTCAAAGCGCGCCTTTTGAGCGAGTAGTTGAAGCAGCGAGTTTTCACTTCGCGATTCGATCAATTTTAAAACTTGAGCCCAGTTGCCGAGTGAGACTTCTTCAGCAATCTTTTCTTTTGAGGCCACGAGTGTTTTTTGTGGGGGCAGTTTCGGTGAATCAGAATTAGCCCACGCGAGATTGACCAAAACATATTGGCAGAGAGTCAAAATTAAAAAGCGACCTGTCTGTCTCATCTTTTATCATTATATTTTGAGGCATAAATGGGGCAGAGTCCAGTAGCCAGGTTTTTCTCAAGAAAATTGTCAGACCAAAGAATGATGCGTAATGTCATAGAATGTTGATCGAAAAGATGGATCCAAAATTAGACGTGAAAGAGTGGGCTGACTTCAAGGCAGAACATCCGATGTTTCATTACCAATCTTCGGAAATTGATCTCAGCTTTAGAGAGCGACTTAGAAAAGCAAAAAGGATCATTGTCATTGGAATGGGGGGCTCAACCCTACCTCTTGGGGTTTTTCGATCTGCCCTAGGTTTAGAGGCGGTGATTGAGCTTTGGAGTGATTTAGAATTTTCAGCGCAGCTTTTAAAGCTTGATATTGAAAGCACAGTTTTTTGTCTCGTGAGCAAATCGGGAACGACCTTAGAAGTGCAGGCCACGGCGGCGAGTCTTTTGTCTCAGATTCCTATTGATCGCTTCTTGGTGGTTTCAGATGAAGCTTCGCCACTTGAGATATGGGCCAAAGAGAAGAATATTCCTTTTTGTAAGATTCCAAAAGAGATTGGCGGCCGCTTCACAAATTTTACAGATTTTCATCGTGTTTTGATGGAAGCCCTTGGGTTTTCTTTTGTGAACTGGCTGAGCTTGGCTCGATCTAAAGTCGAAACGCTTAAAAAAGATCCGAGTGGTCTCGAGCGAATGTTTCATCAAATTTTTGGAGCTGATAAGTCTCACCTGATCTTGTGGTCTTATGGACGAAAAAGCTTGGGCCTCGCGAAGTGGATGCAACAGGTTTTGGCGGAGAGTTTAGGAAAGCTGGATTCGAAGCAACATCGAAAAGGAATTTTTCCAATCGTCTTAGAGGGCCCCCAAGATCAACATTCGGTTTTGCAGTATCTGACGGATGGACCACAAGATCATGTTTTATGGTTTTTAGAATCTCATTCAGAATCAGATGAGACTCTTGCCGCGGCAGATGCTTTTCCGATGGTGGCGGGGCAATCACTTTCGAAAATTTCGGCAATTCTCGCGGAATCAACTTATCGAACTTTTCAAGAGAGACTTTCGAAGCCCGAAACTTCTCAAAGACTTTTGCGATGGAAGTTAGGCTCTTCAATCGAGGCCTATATTGAGGCGATCGTGACGATGCAGGCCTTCATAGAATATGCAGCGACTCGTTTGGGAGTAACCGCCTACGATCAGCCGGGAGTAGAGCGCGGAAAGCAAATCGCAAAAGATTTGCTAAAGTTTTCTTAGAGATCTTTTCGAGGAATGAGTTTGGTCACGTTTTCTTGATCGTCGTCTAGATCAGAGATTGCCAAAATCTGAGTTATGGATTCAGTGGGCAGTTCAGTTTGTAGTGAGAGAGCTTCTTTAAGCGAATGTTCTTGAATCGCGCTGTGATCAAGAAGGAGTTGCCCAATCGGAATTTGCTTTCTTGAATTTTCAAAATAGGCTTTTTGAATATCGAGCAAGAACTCAAGTTGAAAGCGACGAACTTGCCCGCGCCGAAGCAGAATCTCACCCAGTTTGGTCTTTTCAATTTTCGCTGACCCTTGGCCAGTGTGCTCGTCTCGAATCATCCCTTAAAACCCCCGAGGCCCCTTAGTTGCAAGCTCTATGCCGAGGCTAAGTGCCTGAAATGAGCTGACTCATGAAAAAACTCTGGGGAGAGGCTGGGGCAATATGAAGATGAAAAGGCTCGCTCGGGTTGAACGAGCCTCTGGTTTTAAAGTTGGGATTCGCTTGAGATGATGGCTTCTTCGCCTTGCTGCGTGGGTGTGCCATCACATCGAAGAAGGTCTCGCCACCAACTTGGCTCTCTACAGGTGACTGAAACTTCGATGCTTCTTGTTACTGATAATGTCACTTCCCAAGTTTCTCCGAACAAGGGTTCCCAGTCTCTCACTTTTCTCCAAGGTTTATCTGCTTTTTTCGGATAAACGCCTTCCTCAGAAAAACCGCTAGGAGAGCATCTGCCCCACTTAATGACCATGGTTCCACAATCATCTGGACAGCTCATTTCTTTAAGTTTTTTTCTCGCTTTTTCTTTCGCCGCATCGCAAGCCTTCAAATGCCCCTCTCGATGAGCGTCAGAAAATGCGACAAGCCAAGGGTCTCCAAGAAGCAAACGTACGCCAGGGGGTGAGTTTCGCCGAACAGTCACTTTCGCTGTCTCTGTTGATTCAAATTTTTCCGTACCGCAGCTTAAGTCGAGGTCCTGACGAGTCATCAAGTTCATCGCAATCAGTTCTGCGGCATTAAGCTCATCATTATATTGATCGATCAAATCGCTACAGTAAGAGTCATGGGTTAAATGCGGATCTCTGAGCGGGGAGGCTTGATCAAGTTCAATACCAAAAATGGAACTAAAAAAACTGAGTTGAATGATTAAAATCTTGAATACAAAGCGCGCTAATCTCATAAGTTACTCCTCATACAATGAGATACGCAAATTCAATGCCAGAGGTGATGGAGATAAATTCCCTGAATAATTTAGCTTTTCAAGGTGTCAAAAATTGCCACTGAAAAACATGCAGATAGATATGACAAAAAAAGTCATAAGAAACTTAGTACTGAGATTTGGCCGCTTTTATCTGTGAATGAAGCTTTCGAGCCAGCGGCTTTGAGCCAGCGACCAGATGCATCAGATAGCCAGCATGTTTTTGGGGCGAGATTGGTAGAATCACGCCACCGGCTTCTTGAACCAAAAGAATTCCCGCCGTGCTATCCCAAGCCTTTAAACCAAACTCCCAAAAAGCATCAAATCTTCCGCAGGCCACATAGGCGAGATTCAAAGCTGCCGAGCCATCGCGCCGAATCGCTCTCGCTTTAAAAAGTATTTTTGAAAAAATAGGCAGATTGTTGGTGGTGGGGTCATAAAGATCATAGGGAAAGCCCGTGACGAGAAGAGATTTTTTCAAATCGAGCTGCCGGCTTACCTTGATTTTCTTTTTGTTTAAGAATGCGCCTTTATTTTTTACGGCATAAAACAATTCATTTAAGAGCGGATCAAAAATCACTCCGCATTGAAGCTTGGCATTTTTTTCAAAAGCGATCGAAACGCAAAACCTGGGGTAGCCGTGAGCAAAATTCGTCGTGCCATCGAGCGGATCCACAATCCATCGGCGCTTGGCTGATTTTGTTTCTGCAAAATCACCCTCTTCGGCCAAAATGGCGTCTGAAGGAAAATGTTTCTTTAAAATTTTTATCACAGCATCCTGAGCTTTTTTATCAACTTCGGTAACGAGATCAATTTCGCCTTTGTTAAAAACTTCAAATTTTTTTCCATAATAGGATTTAAGAATTCGGCCAGCTTTTTGAGCGGCTTCAATCGCTGCTTTTAGTTCTTTCATTCGAGCGCTGCTTTTAGATCATCCACGAGATCTGTTTCATTTTCGATTCCTACTGAAATTCGAATCAAGCCGTCGTCAATTCCAAGTTGCTTTCGAATATCTGCAGGAACGCTCGCATGGGTCATGATCGCAGGGTGTTCGATCAAGCTTTCAACGCCTCCTAAGCTCTCGGCGAGAGAAAAAATCTGCACTCGCTCTAAAACTGATGTGGCTTTGGCCAATCCGCCCTTCACCACAAAACTGATCATGCCCCCGAAATCTTTCATTTGCCGAGATGCGATTTCGAACTGAGGATGATTTTTGAGTCCGGGATAAATCACATTTTTAACTTGAGAATGGCCTGCCAAGAACTCGGCGATGATCTGAGCGTTTTTACAATGTCGATCCATTCTCACAGCAAGAGTTTTTGTGCCTCTCAAACTGAGAAAGCAGTCCATAGGAGCGGGCACTCCACCCATTGAGTTTTGATTGAACCGAATCGCTTGAGCCATCGACTCATTCGATGTGCCAACAAATCCTCCCACCACATCAGAGTGACCGCCAAGATATTTAGTCGTGGAGTGAAGCACCATATCGGCCCCGAGTTTGAGGGGTTGCTGCAAATAGGGTGAACAAAAAGTGTTATCGACGAGAACTAAACCAGAGCGAGCATGAGCCAGCTCCGATAATTTTTGAATGTCTAAAATCTTTAGAAGTGGATTCGTCGGAGTTTCAAGCCACAAGAGTTTGGTATTTTTCTTCCAGTTCTTTTCAAGATTTTCAGTTTTTGTGAGATCCACAAAACTAAACTCAATTCCAAATTTTGAGAGCACCTTCGAAAAAAGTCGATAAGTTCCCCCATAGACATCGTCGCACACCAGAACATGATCGCCAGCCTGAAGAGTGCCCACCGTGGCGTTCATCGCGGCGCAGCCCGAGGCAAAACAAAGCCCGTATTTGGCGCCTTCCATGGCCGCAAGATTTTCTTCTAAAGCCGTGCGAGTGGGATTTTGTGATCGAGAATACTCATAGCCCTGATGAACCCCCGGGCTTTTTTGCACGTAAGTCGAAGTTTGGTAGATGGGAGTCATGATCGCTCCCGTGCTTGGGTCAGGTGATTGGCCCGCATGAATGGCAATCGTTTCAAAATGAGCTTTATCTAAATTTTTCATTTGTTTCTTTCTGTGCTTTTAATCGAGAAAGCCTTTTTCTCTCATCCAATCATCGTTAAATATTTTTGACATATATCGAGAGCCTGAATCCGGAAGAATCACGACCGGAAAATGCTTCGAGCTTTCTTTCGAAGCCCACTTGAGAGCGCCCGCCACAGCCAAGCCGCAAGAACCGCCCACAAACAAACCTTCACGTTGTGTCAGTTGGCGGGTCATCAAAAAGGCCTCGCGATCATCCACCTGAATCACCTCATCAATGATATTCATGTCGACAAAATCTTCCCCAACACCCTCAACGAGATAAGGGTGAGCTTCACCCATCTTTCCGGTGTCTTTTAAAGTCTTAAAGACTGAGCCAATCGGATCAATGCCAATCACTTTAATGGCAGGATTTTTTTCTTTTAAAAATTTTGCGGTGCCCGAGATGCTTCCACCCGTGCCCATGCCAGCGATATAGGCCGTGATTTTGCCCTCAGTTTGCTCCCAAATCTCTGGGCCGGTTGATTCGTAGTGTGCTTTTGGGTTGTCGGGGTTGTGATATTGATTTGCATAGAAAGAGTTAGGAGTTTCTTTGGCGATTTGTCTCGAAACGCAATAATAGCTTCGGGGATCATCTGGCTCGACGTTCGTGGGCGTCACGACAACTTTGGCCCCAAAAGCCTCAAGGGCTCTAATTTTTTCAGACGACATTTTATCGGGCATCACAAAAATGGCTTTGTATCCTCGAACCGCGGCGACCATGGCCAAGCCCATTCCTGTGTTTCCAGAGGTCGCCTCTACAATCGTGCCGCCTGGCTTTAGCTCGCCACGTTTTTCAGCTTCGTTTATCAGTTTTAAGGCAATGCGATCTTTAATGCTTGATCCGGGGTTGAGGCACTCGACTTTGACAAAAACATCAAAGGGGATTTCTTTGGCGAGTCGATTCAGCCGAACGATGGGTGTTTTGCCGATACATTCTAAAATATTTTCATAAATCATAATTTTTCTAGATTCCCTTTCTGCTTCACCTTAGCTTAAGGCTATGCGAATTGAGCCTCAATCAAAATTTAGCTGTGATGATGTTGAAAAGATTATTCGTGAAACAAAAAAAATCGAGTTAGGTTCTCAGGCGAAAAAAAACATCGAATTGTCGAGGCGAATCGTAGAGAAGTTGGCTTTTGGCGATAAGGCCATCTACGGAATCAACACCGGTTTTGGCCGCTTGGCACAGGTTCGAATCTCAAAAGATCAGCTCAGCGAACTACAGGTGAATCTTTTGAGGTCTCATAGTTCAGGCATCGGCGAGGCTATGAGTGCCGAAAATGTGAGGCGTCTTAATTTTCTTCGAATTTTAAGTTTAGCAAAGGCTCGAAGTGGAATTTCTTGGCCACTTCTCGAAAGGCATTTTGACTATTTTAATCGGGGCCTTCATCCCTTCGTGCCGCTTCAAGGCAGTGTGGGGGCGAGTGGAGATTTAGCACCGCTTTCACATTTTGGTTTAACCTTTATGGGTGAGGGCTATTTCTTAGTCGGGGATAAAAAGGATTCAGCCGCAAAAATTTTAAAAAAAGAAAAATTAGAGCCACTTAAGATCGGGCCGAAAGAGGGTTTAAGTTTAACGAATGGCACTCAGTTTAGTTTGTCGCTGGCGCTTTCGGTTTTGGCGCAGTGGAAGCATCTTCGCCCGTGGATCGAAGCGGCGGCGGCTCTTAGTGTTGAGAGTTTTCGCGCCACAAATCAAGTTTTTGATCCGAAAGTTCATGAGTTAAAGGGGCATGCTTTTCAAAAAATCGTGGCGAAAAGAATTTTTGATCTTTTAAAAGGATCGTCTCACATGAAGTCGCATGAGGCCTGCGAGTTGGTGCAAGATCCTTATTCGTTTCGATGTATTCCTCAGGTCATGGGGCCGGCTTATGCTCTCATTCAGCAAGCTGAAAGTCTTTTAGAAGACGAGCTCAATTCTGTTTCTGACAATCCACTTGTTTTTTATGAGAGCCAAGAGATTCGAAGTGCCGGGCACTTTCATGCTCAAAGTGTGAGTTTTGCTTCTGATCTCATGAGCATGGCGATGATTAGCATCGGCAATTTAATCGAGCGGCGAGTCGATCAGTTGGTGAATCCCACAAGTGACAGATTGCCTGCCTTTTTGGCTTCGTCTCCTGGTCTTGAAAGCGGCTTGATGATTGTGCAAACGGCGGCAGCGGCCTTGGCGAGTGAAAATAAGACGATGGGCTTTCCGGCAAGTGCCGATACAATTCCCACCAATGCCAACCAAGAAGATCATGTGAGCATGGCGCCGAATGCAGCTCGAAAAGCGGATTATATTTTAGGAAACTTACGAAAGATTCTTGCTGCAGAGTTAGTCTGTGCGACTCGTGCGGGTGTGATTGAATCGACTCGGTCCGGCAAATCATTTTCGCCGAAGATTCAGCTTTTACTTCAATGGCTCGGAAAAAATCGAGCTGAGCTGTTTCAATCGGGCGATCGAGTATTTAGTGAAGATCTTCAGTTTCTCGACGGCCTGATTCGAGCAGAAGATTGCCCGATTTAAATTAGTTTGACGTTATCGCGTGAAATTAATTGTCTCCGCACTTTTTACCTCGAAGCATGTTTTTCACTTCCTCCTCGGTTAAACGACCATTTTTATCGCAGTCATATTTCATGACGCCGTCGAGATACTTTGATGGCCACCAGTATTTCCTTTTTTCTAGAAAGGGTTCAAGCCACTTCCAAACTTCATCCTTCGTCGTCCCGTTGATTGGGTCTTTCGGTTTGATTACTCGCTTTAAGTAATTAAAAACACATTGAACTTCACTCTCATCGATTTGGCCATTGTTGTTGGCGTCGCACCCACTGGCCTTAAGAACGTCTTTTTTAAAATCTTTCTCATCCGGTACACAGCTGCTCTCTGCACCTGTGTAAACCTGAAAAGGCCCTGATTGATCTTGTGAGTCTTCACATTCAAACTCAGTTAGTCCTTCGCCTGGCCCATTGAAGCCCGCTGTTAAATTGCTCGGCTGTATTAACCAAATTATCACGCTCAATAAAAATAGACTGAATATTGGCTTGAGCATCGATTCTCTTTCACACACGAGTTTTTTGACCGGAGTCGGTCATCGCTTTAGTGAAAAGTTGCAAGAGCCATGCCCGACTCAATCTTCTCTTTCGGGCTCCAGATGCTTGAAATGCTTGAAGAAAAATAAATAGATAAAAGACCTATGAATGTCTGTGCAGACTTTGAAGAAAACTTTGCGAGCTTTTAAGCAGATTTTATTTCGCTCATAGGCTCTATGCTTAAAAAGGCTTGAAAAAAGAGCTCTGATTAAGAAAATTAATCAGAGCCCTTCTGGTGTTAGAATTTAAATTCAAATCAAAAGTCAACAGCAGTGGTGTCAATCTCAGAGCTTCCAGGAGTTCCTGAGCCCGAATTAGCACATCCTCGCACACAATCGGCGTAAGCTTTGTTGTTAGTTTTCTTGAAATGTTGGTCTGGAGTTAAGCCATCGGAGCATTTTGTTGGATCTTCATCACTCAATCCATCTTCACAAATGCTCCCACCAACACAGATATCAAAGTCAGTGTGCTCGGTTGTTATACATTTTCCAAGAGCATCAATCCAAGTTCCGTCGACATCATCACAACAATCCTGTCGAATATCGTCGAATTCATCCTCGCGGTCTTCCTTCGCTCGCTTACAATCTCGAATACACTTTCTCTTGTCAGAGCTAATCGCGCCGACATCTTCAAGATATTCGAGCAAATCCACATTAGCGTTGCTATTTTCTGCTAAGGTTGCAGCACCAAGCTGTGTAGAGCTGAGTAGAATAGCAAAAAATGAGAAATATTGAATAGAGTTGTTGAGCATGAGGGTCTCCTTTTAGAGGTTAGAAGTTAGGGCCAATTCGCCAAAAAACTCTTTGCAAGAGCTATGCCCGACTTAATTTTCTTTTTTTATTCTCAGATGCGCGAAATGCTTGAAGAAAAATAAATCGACAAAAGACCTATGAATGTCTGTGCAGACTTTGAAGAAAATTTTGCGAGCTTTTAAGCAGATCTCAACTCATTTCGTTTCATCGAGAGGCTCAATGCCTGCAAAGCGAGGATCATGAACACAGGGCGGAAAATATAAATCCCATTCCTTACAGCTGCTGCGAGGGTGCGCTCGAAGAGGAATGACCCTTTGGGGGTCTCTTAAATCAGATGGTTTCGGTTGATTCTGCTCGTCGTGCTCTTCAGCGCATCTTCGGTATCTGGGATCTTCCATATATCCTCCCCAATCATCACCTCTTTCGTGGTGATAGAAATGATACCAACCTTTACAGTAATTTTGTTTTTCAGCAGCTGATTTTCGTTGAAACTCTTCCCAAACCTTATCAAAACACTTTTTGATTCGTTTCCATTTTCTTTCAGTAGCCCCCCCGCCAGGCACCGACATATTAGGAGGACATTCACATCCGATCTCCCTGTCATTTAGACTCGATGGCCTCTTCCAATTTCTGCAAACAATGACACGAGCGGTTTGATCGCATGCTTTTTGCCAAAGAGGATCTGTGGGGTAGGATGGTCCGGTGTCACAGGGGTCATTCGGATCAGGCGATACTTCTTGTTGAAAGGTAAAAATCTCCTTAAACAAAATACAATAACCGGTTTGTTTTCGAATTGGATCTGAATTTTTTAGATCAGCACAAAAATCATCGGCGAGATTGGGGCCAGCGGGCAACTGACTGATCCACTCGATGAGTGAGTTGAGATCTTCTTGCGTTTCAACATGATCTAAAAAGATCATGAAGCTTTCATCGATGGAGTCCGAATCCTCATCTGCTAAAGAAAGATTGGCAGAAAAGCCGATGAAAAGAACGAGCCACAAAATGATCGGTCTTAATTGCCCCCTGAGATTCATCTTCTTAAGTTTAAGCAAAGAATGAAATCTTTAGAAGAGTGTCAATAACATAACAAAAAATCATCGACAATTTTTGTCACTTTTAAAGAGTCAAAGAAATCGGAACCTCTAAACACTCTCCAAAAGCTCTAAGAAGTTCGAGGGCCTCTG
>JBMTHG010000035.1:0-14398 GCA_049436045.1 Bdellovibrionota bacterium | reverse complement strand
GCGAATGCCATAACGCAGCGAGCTAGAATATGAGTCTATGAGAGCAGGCCGCATCATAGCTCTTCGCAGCACTCTCGTTCGAGGAGCGAGCGTTGCTGCTCAGAGGCGCCTATTTGGGGCTGCTCCTAAGGCTTTTTTAAGGGGGTTTACAAACGTCATTGGGCGTGTTATTTACTGATGGCCGCGGACTTGTGCCGTATAGCGGCAAAACCACGATTTCCAATAATTGAGATCACCTTGGGGGTATAGAGAGTAATGAGATCAAACAAAGCAAGCATTCGTAATTCTTATGGTTCACGAAGAAAATCACCATATAGTCGCACACCAGCAAAACCAGCGTTAAGTCGTACAGAGACTCAAAAGGCTTATGAAGTAGGACAAAAAGTTTTTTACCGAGGCCATGGTGTCGGGCAGGTAACTGCGATTGCCCAAAAAGAAATCGGTGGTGTTAAATCCTTATATTACTCGGTGCGAATGCTAGATAATCCTTTAATGGTGATGGTTCCAATAGATAAAACATTTGAACGTGGAATGCGTCCAATTATGAGCGCCGATGAAGTGAAAAAGATTTATGAAATGCTTAACGAGAAAAAGATCGTCGTTGAGCAAAGCACTTGGAATCGGCGCCAGCGTGATTATCTTGATAAAATCAATACGGGCTCAGTGTTTGAAATTGCTGAAGTACTCAGAGATTTATTTGTTATTCGGTCTGAAAAAGTTTTGTCATTTGGCGAGCGTCGAATGTTGGAGCTAGCAAAAAGTATGCTGATCAAAGAGCTAGCGATTGCTGAAGAAACAGACGAGCCAACCGTAGAGGCTCAAATCGAAGAAGTTTTTGCAGCGGCCTAGTTTTTCCATTGTTCTGTGTTGTGGGGGTAGTAGTACCCGCTTTCGATCTTCTGGGGCGAACACCTCCAAGCAATTCTTTGAGTGGGATTCACGACCCTTATTTATTCACAGTTTAAAAAAGTTTGAAGTCATTCGCCCGAAAGAGCTGGCTTTGGTCGTGCCATCGGCAGAGTCGGCTCGCTACGAAGAGGCGCTTTCTCGTGAAAAGTTTTCTTTTGAGATCAAGTTGACCGAAGGTGGAGCTCGCCGACAGGATTCTGTGCGAAAAGGGCTAGAGATTTTGAACAAGGTGCCTTTTGTTGGAATTCATGATGGAGCTCGACCTTTTTTGAGTGAAGCCTTGTTAGATCGATTGTTGTTGGCGGTAGAAAAATTTGGAGCAGTGATTCCGGTGCTCTCGGTCGTTGAAACTCTCAAACAGATTGAATCAGATGGATTGATTAAAAAAACCTACGATCGTAGCCAATTTGTGCGCGCTCAGACGCCGCAGTTTTTCTCTTGGAATGAGGTTCAAGAAGTTCACCAAGCTTTAAAAGATTCTAAAATTGAGTTTACCGATGATTCCATGATGTTCGAGCATTTGGGACTGAAAGTTTATGGCATTCCCGGAGACGCAGAAAATTTAAAAGTGACAAGCTTAGAGGATTTATCCAGGCTGGGGGTCAAATGAGTGATCGCGTTGGTACAGGCTTTGATGTGCATGCCCTAGTGAATTCAAGACCGCTTTGGATTGGCGGTGTTCAAGTGGAACACAGTAAAGGGCTTGAGGGACACTCTGATGGAGATGTCTTGATTCATGCCATCGTCGATGCGCTGTTTGGTGCCATGGGCGCTGGGGATTTGGGGGATCATTTTTCATCGGCCGATCAGCGTTGGAAAGATGCGAAAAGCTCCACATTTCTCAGATATGCCAAGGAGATGATGGATCAAAAGTTCTTTGAGTTGATTTATGTGGACTCCGTCGTCATGGCCCAAAGCCCTGTTTTGAAGCCGTATGTGAAGTCGATACGGGAAAATTTGGCGGGGATTTTAGAGTGTTCCATCGATTTAATCTCTGTGAAGGCCACCACAACCGACCATTTAGGTTTTTTGGGGCGCGAAGAAGGAATGGCAGCACAAGCTATTTGTCTTTTGAGGTCTTCGTCCGCTAAATATTAAGAATGACAAATTTTCGCACTCGTTTTGCTCCATCGCCAACGGGCTTCTTGCATTTAGGCAACGCTCGCACGGCTTTATTTTGTTATCTCTTTGCCAAGCATCATCAAGGTCAGTTCATTTTAAGAATCGAAGACACCGATCAAGAGCGCCTTGTCGAGGGTTCCGAGAAGTCGATTATGGAAGATCTCAGGTGGATGGGTCTTCAATGGGATGAGGGCCCAGATTGTGGGGGGCCGCTCGGACCATATCGCTGCTCTGAGCGATATGATTTGTATGATAAATATCTCAAGCAAATCCAAAAGTCTGCGCGAGTCTATCGATGTTTTTGTTCAGCAGAGCAGCTCGATCAAGATCGAAAGCTGTTAAGCTCTCAATCTAAACCTCTCAAATATGTGGGCCGATGCCGAGATGTCTCTGAGGCTGAGTCTGAAAGGCGCGCTCAATCTGGTGAAAAATTTGTATGGCGTATGCAAGTCGATGAAAACGCTGACCCGATTCAAATTCAAGATAGTATTCGTCAACAAGTTTCCATGAGCCCAGCGGTCATCGGGGATTTCGTGCTATGTCGATCCAATTCAATTCCTGTTTTTCTTTTTGCGAATGCGATTGACGATGCGCTGATGGAGATTAGCCACGTGATTCGCGGTGAAGATCATTTATCGAATACATTTCGACAGGTTTTGATTTATCGCGCTCTTGGATTTCCCGAGCCTGTTTTTGCTCATCTTCCTATGATTGGAGCGAGCGATGGAGGAAAGCTTAGCAAGCGAGCTGGTAGCTTAGGAATTCGAGCCTTGCGCGATGAGGGTTTTATTCCAGAGGGTATAATGAATTACTTGGCACTTTTGGGGTGGTCGCCTGGAGATACGGCGACGACAGGCGAGAAATTTACGAAAGATCAACTCATAGAACTTTTTGATTTGGCTAGAGTGAATAAAAGTCGCGCCCTATTTGATTTTTCAAAGCTTCGATTTTTGAATCAGGCGCATATGCTTGAAAAATCAACCGAAGAGCTGGCTCGATTGGCACCTGCGAGAAACGAAAAATGGGCCTCGATATGGATTCAGGCACTTGATTTAGTTCGGCATGATGCGCACACACTTTTGGAGTTATACAAAGTAGAGGCATATTTAGAGGAGCCAAAATATGAAACCTTGCCTGTGGTGAAAGAGATTTTATCGCAAGCAAAATCAGTAGAAGCTTTATCTCTCGCGGCCAAACTTTTGCAAGAATCTCAATCTGATGAAATGAGTGCTGGAGACTTGCTTCAGTCGAGCATCAAACAGGCGGGTCAAGAGCTAAAGATTAAGGGCAAAGAGCTTTTCTTTCCTTTTCGTATGGCGCTGACAGCTTCTGATGCGGGCCCAGAGCTAAAGCCACTCGCAAATGTCTTAGGAAACACAGAGGTGTTAAATCGAATTCAATCGGCAATTAAATTTGGTAGCGCCTCTTAGAGATCAATGAGCCAGAAAGCGCCGGAAAAAAAATTTGAGCTGGTTTCTCCTTTTGTTCCAAGGGGTGGCCAACCAAAGGCAATTGAGGCGCTGATAGAAAATCTTAGAGCGGGAGTGAAAGATCAGGTTCTGCTCGGAATCACGGGCTCCGGAAAAACTTTCACCATGGCGAATGTCATTCGCGAATTGAATCGGCCGAGTCTGGTGATTGCTCACAACAAAACATTGGCAGCCCAGCTTTTTATGGAGTTTCGAGAGCTGTTTCCCAAAAACGCCGTCGAATATTTCGTTAGTTTCTATGATTATTATCAGCCAGAGGCTTATATTCCAGCCTCAGATACTTATATCGAAAAAGACTCGGCCATCAACGAGACGATCGACAAGATGAGGCACTCTGCAACGAGATCTCTTTTGGAGAGAAATGATGTGATCGTCGTCGCATCAGTCTCTTGTATTTATGGTCTTGGATCTCCAGAAGCTTATTATGGCTTGCTTCTTCAGTTGCGCAGAGATCAAAAAATCAAAAGAGAAGAAATCATTCAAAAGCTCGTTGAGATTCAATATCGCCGAAGTGATGAGGATTTTCATAGGGGTTGCTTTCGTGTTCGAGGTGACGTGATTGAAATCTTTCCGGCCTCAGAAGAAAAAAGAGCGGTGCGAGTGGAGCTTTTTGGGGATGATATTGATAAAATTTCAGAAATCGATGCGTTAACGGGACGCGTGATTCAGGAACTGAAAGAAGTTTCAGTTTATCCAACGACTCATTACATCACATGGCCAGAGAGTCTTAGCCGAGCCATGACCAGCATTCGAGCCGAGTTAGAAGATCAAATTGTGCACCTAAAAAACAATCGAAAAATTTTAGAGGCCAAACGCTTAGAACAAAGAACTCGATTTGATTTAGAGATGATGGAACACGTGGGTTTTTGTTCCGGCATAGAAAACTACTCTCGACATCTGACGGGGCGAAGGCCAGGAGAGGCGCCATATACTCTTATGGATTATTTTCCCAAAGATTTTCTGCTTTTTATCGATGAAAGCCATGTCACGGTTCCTCAAATTTCAGGTATGTATCACGGAGATCGGAGCCGAAAAAATACACTGATCGAACATGGGTTTCGGCTGCCATCAGCTTTGGATAATCGCCCCCTGACCTTCGATGAGTTTAATCAACGTTGCTTCCAAACTGTTTTTGTATCCGCAACACCTGCTCCTTACGAGAGGCAGCTAGTTGGAGATGCCATCGTCGAGCAGATCATTCGACCAACCGGTCTTCTTGATCCTGAGATTGAAATCAAGCCCGCTACTCAGCAGGTTGATCACTTGCTTCCACTTTTAAAAGATCAAGTGCAAAAAGCAGAGCGTACCTTGATCACAACCTTAACAAAGAAAAGTGCTGAGAATCTCTCAGAGTATCTACAAAGTTTAAATTTTAAGGTGAGATATCTTCACTCTGATATCGAAACCATGGAAAGATCTCAGCTCCTCAAGGATTTGAGGCTGGGGCTTTATGATATTTTGATAGGAATCAATTTATTGCGTGAGGGCTTAGATATTCCCGAAGTCAGTCTAGTTGCCATTTTAGACGCAGACAAAGAGGGCTTTTTAAGATCGCCAACCGCCCTGCTTCAAACTTGCGGGCGAGCAGCGAGAAATCTCAATGGAAGAGTTGTAATGTTTGCCGATAAACAAACAGACGCAATTCGCATTTGTTTGAAAGAAACTGAAAGGCGCAGAAAAATCCAATCTGAGTATAATCAAGAGCACGGGCTCAAACCCGAGGGAATTCGAAGAGAGATTTCAAAATCCCTCCAAGAGATTGCCAAAGAGAGTGGTTTTTTAGGAAGCGTCGAAGTTGTTTCATCGAATGAGAGTCTCGGCGAGGATCTCAGTTTGTTGGAAAAAGAGAAGAAGGAGGCGGTGAAGAATCTAGACTTTGAAAGAGCCGCCGAAATTCGAGATCGCATCGCAGAAATTAAGCAAAGAGCATTACTTCATGATCGACCTATCTCATAGTGAGCTTTCTCCAGATAATTTAAAAAGCTTGCCGACTCAGCCGGGATGCTATGTCTTTAAATCAAGCACCGGCTCAAAAGAAAAAGTTCTTTATGTCGGAAAGGCGAAGAGCTTAAGAGCTCGGGTATCTCAATATTTTAAGGCGAGTGGCGATGATCGTTTCTTTGTTAAATTTATTCGAGAGCAGACAAGTCTCATTGAATTTTTTTGCACAAAAGATGAAAGCGATGCCCTCATTTTAGAAAATGAGCTCATCAAGAAATATCGGCCGAAATATAATATTCATCTGAAGGACGACAAAAGATATCTAAGCCTTAGGCTCGATCTGGAGCATGAATGGCCTCGCATCGAAGTCGTTAGAAAAATAAAAAAAGATCGTGCCGTTTATCTGGGGCCGTTCTCATCCTCCACTCGGGTGAAAGAGACTCTGAATCTCATGCAAAAAATCTTTCCCCTGAGAAGTTGTCCTGATGCAAAGCTATACAATCGATCTCGTCCCTGTATCGAATATGACATCAAAAGATGCATTGCTCCTTGTGTGGGGTATTGCTCAAAAGAGGAGTATCAAAATATTGTTGAGGCCTCCATTTTGTTTTTGAGGGGAAAAAGCGCAGATCTCATCGCACGACTTCAGACTCAAATGACGAAAGCCTCGGAATCCGAAAACTATGAAGAGGCGGCTCGCCTTCGAGATCAAATTCGCTCGATTGAGGAGATCACACAGCAAGAGCCAGGTCTCATTAACCTCAAGAATGTGCAGGCAGGCCTAGATGCGGATGTATTTGGAGTCAAAGCCGAAGCAGGCTTGGCCGTTGTATTTATTTTATTTGTGCGCGGCGGACTGGTTTGGGATCAACGAAGCTTCGAATTAGTCGCGAAAGATCTGGATGAGAGAGAGGTCGCGCTTCAGGCGATTTCTCAGTACTATTCTTCAGAGGTTTATATTCCTAAAGAAGTTTATGTTTCATGTGATATTGACTTAACGCTAGTTCCAAAATCTTTGTTTGTCTTGAAACCGCGAACGCAAGAGAAGTTAAACTTTATCAATATGGCTGAGGAGAATGCTAAGATTCGATGGGAAGCTCTTCGTGAGAAAAAAACGAAAGCGGCAAGAATTTTAGAAACGCTTCAATCAAAGCTTCAGCTGAATCAGTTGCCTGTGACAATGGATTGTCTCGATATTTCTCATCATCAAGGTAAAGAAGTTGTGGCTTCTGTCGTTCGCTTTGAGGGAGCAGTGCCCGACAAAAAGTTTTATAGAAAGATTCGGCTTCATCATCAAAAAATCGACGATTTTGCGGCGATGGAGGAGGCCATGCAGAGACGTTATAAATCAGCGGATGATCTTCCTAAGCTGATTGTCATTGATGGAGGACGAGGTCAGCTATCAGCTGCCGTCGAAGTTTTGAAACAGAAAAATTGGCTGAATGAAACCGAGATTATTGCGTTGGCTAAGGCGAGAGAATCAGAAGAGCCTATTGATCCGCTTAATCCGATGAACAGAGAGAGAATTTTTAAGATCGGGCAGAAAAATCCTATTTTGCTAAGAGAATCATCAGAGGAAGAGCTTCTTTTATGTTTTCTGAGAAACGAAGCGCATCGTTTCGCCATTCAATATCATCGAAAGAGAAAAGATAATAGCATGTCGCTATCGATTTTAGACGAGGTGAAGAGCTTAACGCCTAAAAATAAACTTCGCCTACTTCGCGAGTTCGGCAGCATCGAGATGATAAAAGAGGCTCATGATTTTGATCTTCTAAAAATCATCAGGCCGAAAGTGCTTGAGGAATTAAGAACAATTATCAATCAGGTGCCGGGCAGCCCTAGGCTGGAGGACTAATGCTCGCCGTTTTGTTTTTCAGTCTGATTTCGAGCTATGATTTTAACTTGGGCTATTCGCTATCGTTGTCAAAGAATGATGGTTCGGCCTCGAATCGAACGCTTCTAGCGGAGCGACAGGATTTTCTTCACTTCGGACCGGGCTTTGAGTGGATGAGTTGGGGAGACTGGAGTTTGGGAGTTCGGCCAGAAATTTTATTTCAGCACTCTTTGGTGGGTCTTCAGACATGGCTTGAAATTCAAAGAGAGATTGAGATCGGGCCGCGACACGACGCTCTTTCGATCGTGTTTGGCGCGAAACAGGGGCTTCACGCCTCTTGGATTTTAGATTCTCCGGATGTCGAAGAAGCCTCACCTGGATCGAGATCAACCTATGCGGTGGGTGCCGGACTTTTTTTTGGTCCACGCGTCGAGTTGAATCGATCTTATAGTCTAAGCCTAAAATTTGGGTCGCAGTTATTTTGGGGTCTAATCGCTCGAAGGAGTTTTCTGGCCTCTTGGGCAAATAACCTAGGAATGCTCGGCTCCATCAGTTTTGGAATCGGCTTTAAGCCCCTACCGAAAGACTAAAATAGACGCCTGGCGATAGATTCAAGCTCAAGCCTCTAAATTATTGAAAGAATTCTGTTTTTGGGTCGAAAGCAATTACCTAGATTTGAGGCTTAAGCCCTAGTCTATAAGGCCGAAATTTGAATTGGAATGGGACTTCGAATAAACACGAACGTACTCTCCTTGAATGCGCAGCGATCCTTGATGGAGACAACCAAAGCGTTGGGGCGATCATTAGAGCGCTTATCCTCGGGGTCTCGCATCAACCGAGCGGGAGATGATGCGGCGGGTTTAGCCATTTCAGAAGGCCTGAATGTTCAAGTGCGTGGCTTACGGCAAGCTGTCAGAAACACGAATGATTCGCTTGGTTTTTTGAGCACGGCCGAGGCGGCCTTAGCAGAGATGGCAAATTTGACTCAACGACTTCGTGAGTTAGCCATTCAGTCTTCAAATGGAGTGATGGGAGATGAAGAGCGAGCTTATCTGAACGATGAGCTCGGCGCCTTGTTGGCAGAAATGGATCGTATTGCGAATCAGACCGAGTTTAATGGAACTCGATTGTTAGATGGAAGTTTTGGTCAAACTCAGCTGCAAGTTGGAGTGAATCAAGGAGATGTGATTGGTTTTAGTATAGGGGACGCTCGAACGAGCCAATTGGGAGCTTTGGCGATAAAGTCGGGTGCACAAAATATTTTGGACTCTAATTTTAGCGGCATCACGATCGGGGGAGTAAGTATCAGTGTCGAGAGTGAATACGATGACGTCTCAACAGCAGGCGGATTTTACTCCGCCTTAGCAATGAGCAAGGCCATCAATGCCAAATCTGGATTCACAGGAGTTTCGGCAACGGCTTTAGAGACCCAAGTAAATTTGAATGATTTAATATTTACAAATTACAAGGGTTCGATCGATTCAGGAAATTTTAAAATCAACAATGTTGATATTGTAGGCGCAGCTACAAATCGTAACGAATTCATCGCATTAATCAATGAGGCCTCTGCTTCAACCGGGGTGAAAGCTAGGCTCAGGGGAGATGGCGATGTACAGCTCTACGCCATTGATGGACGCAATATCGAGATTGATTTGGTAGGTGGCGGCGTCGTTACTAGCTCAGCCTCGAGCAATTTAGTGAATGCCATTTTTACGCTTTCTTCGAATTGGAGAGGAACGACAAATGGATTTAATGTTTTGTTCACGGCTCCAAATGTTTTTAGTGTGGCCGATGAGATTCTTTCGGGCGCCATTGAGATTCGAAGTTCAGAGTCTATTGTCATCTCGGGGGTCAATTCTTCACTAGCTCTTGGTTTTTCTGAAGATGTCATTTCTGTCAGTGAGGGAGATAATGCTCTAAAAAATATCAGTATAAAAACGCAGGCCGAAGCGCAAAGTTCAATCGTTACGATCGATGCCGCCTTGGCCAGGATTAATGAGCTGCGTTCAGATTTGGGTGCGACTCAAAATCGCTTAGACTCTACTCTTCGAAACATTGATGTTGGCCTCGAAAACATATCTTCAGCTCAATCACAAATTCGAGATACTGATATCGCTTCTGAAACTGCTGAACTTACTAGGACGCAGATTCTACAGCAGGCGGGTGTCGCTGTTTTAGGTCAGTCTAATGCATCATCACAAATCGCTCTTGGCTTGCTTCAGTTTTAATTCTCCGGATAGAGACCGGAAGTTTTAGCTTTTTCGACCGGGTTTCTTGAAAAGACCATGAAAAAACAATCTCTAATCCTGATACTGAATTTGCAAAGTTTTTTTGTTCATGTGGATTTGGATATGGGCTGGCCTGCTTTTGGGGTCGGGATTTATTGTTCTCTGGGGCCAAGCCTTTGTTTGGTTGGCCATGGTTCTGGGCTTTTTGATCACCCCTTTTCCACGCCTTTTGTTTTTTGCCGGCATCATTGGAAGTCTTCTTTTCTTATTCAAATTTGAGTTCATTCAAAAAGAGGCTCTTCGACCCGAGCAGCGTGAAATCGAAAGTTTAATGATATGTGGAATCTCGCAGACAAGATTTGGAAGTATCGTTCAGCCAAAGTCTGATCTTGAGCCCGATTTAAATTCTTATCAATTCTATGCTCCAGAGTTTCTAAAGAGCGGAGACTGCGTGATCAGAGATAATGTCTCCCTTAAAAATTTAAGCTCTCAAGAGCGCTCATTCTATCCCTCTGACGAATTGAGACGAGAGCTTAAAGGGCCAAAGGCAGCCCTAAAGTATTCAAAAGCACAGATTAAACACAAACAAGAAACACGAGAAGTTCGATCCAAAAGCTTATCCGAATCTTGGCGACGAGCCGTTGTGGAGGGCCGCATTGCAGATCTTCCTCGAGAGACTTGGGAGAAGGGGCAATTTTTGGGGATTGCCCATCTTTTTGTAGTTTCAGGTCTTCATATTGGATTTTTGTTTTTAGTGATCTCCGTTTTGTTTTCGAAAATTTTTCGATTTAGCTCTTTGGTGAGCTGTATCTTATCAGCCGTATTCATGCTTATTTACATTGTCTTTTTTGACTTAGGCCTTCCGGCTTGGCGTGCATTTTCTTTTTTTGCGATCGGAAGCTTGTTTTATCAATTTTTTCCTCCGATTCGACGTTATCCAATGAAAGAGGTTTGCGCCTTTGTTGGGATTTTATTTTTTGTTTGGGAACCTCTCTTAGCCATGACTCCAACCTATATTCTTTCATTTGGCGTAAGTTTTTCGCTTATTTGGGCAAGATCCATCAAATGGGCCCCGATTTCAGCCAGTCTTTCAGCGGCTTGTTTATGTGCCTTTCTGGGCTTTCCTTCTTCGGTTCTCTCACCTCTTTGGAATTTGTTGTTTGTTCCTATATTTAGTTTTTTAATCTTTCCAGCTTTGGGTCTTCAAAGTTTTTTGCCGGCTTTAGAGAGTTTCTCGAGCTTTTTGATTCAAAGGTTTAGTCTTCTCATCGATCTTTGCTTTTCGATTTCAAAAGTATTCGGCAGCTTTCATTTAAGCGCCGATGAAGCTGGAGTGATGTGGCTTGGGCTTTTGTTTGTAACCGCAACTAAGCAGAAAAAAGATCAGTGGCTCGGAATTTCGATTTGGGCACTTTTAGCTTCATTCACCTTGTTTCTTCCAGCGGCCAATCAAGGGAAAAATTTTGTGGAAACGATTGATGTCGGCCAGGGTGATGCCCATTGGCTTCGACTCGGAGGAAAAAATATATTGATCGATGGCGGCAAATCTTTGGGCCTTGAAAAAGAATTGAGAGCTCGATCTATCGATCAAATTGATCTTTGGATTCTCACTCATTTTGATGATGATCATTTTGCGGCATTTCAAAGCCTATCCTATAAGTTCGATGTAAAAAGAGTTTGGATTCCGCGCTTAGATCTTCGAGCCAAATCCAAATTTCTGAGATCGGAGTTTGGTAATCGAATTCAATTGGCAAAAGGCTCTGAGCTTCGAGCCAATTACGAGGCTTTTGAGCTAATCGGAAGTGCCTTTGGGTCAAATTCTCCATTTCGAGACGTCAAAAATCAAGATTCCCTCATTGTGGAGCTTCATGCACATGGCCAGCTCATTGGGCTATTTCTTGGTGATGCTCTCAAGAAGCAAGAGAAGTTATGGCTCAAAGCGCAAAAAAAAGATTTATCGAGTCTTAAATTTTTGAAGCTCGGGCATCATGGATCGAACACTTCGAGCTCTGCGGCGCTCATTCAATCACTTCGACCTAAGCTTGCACTCATCTCGGTGGGGCGCGGCAATTCTTATCAATTTCCAAGGGGAAGAGTTCTTGACCGATTAGAAAGTGTAGGTGCTACTATATTAAGAACAGATACTCATGGAAGTTTCAGCATTCATTTAGATGATTGATGAAACTTAGTAATGTAAGATATGAAAAGTTGTTATTCTTTTCATTCAAAAGGAGCTTTTTAGGATATGAAACATTTCAATCACTATTTTTCAAAATATAGTTTTCTTGCGCTGATGATCGTTGCGCTCGTTGGCACAGCCTGTGGATCGAAGAAAAAATCAGGGGCTGCCGGAGGATCTGCTGGAATGGCTGGTGCCTACGGAACAGGAGCTTCTTCGGCTGGCGGAATTGGACTTGGTACTCTCGAGAGAGTTCATTTTCCATTCGATTCTGCAAATTTAGATGAAAAAGCGCGTGAATCGCTTCAAGTCAACGCTAAAACAATGATGGGCAATTCAAGACTAAAGGTTTTGGTTGAAGGGCACACCGATGAGCGAGGCAGTAACGAATACAACATCGCTCTAGGAGAAAGACGGGCGAGAGCGACCATTGATTATTTGGTTAATCTCGGTGTTCCAAGAGCTCGTTTAGAGATTAAAAGCTGGGGTGAAGAGCGACCGCTTGATCCAAGTAAAAGCTCAGATGCTTTTGCTCTTAATCGACGAGCTGAGTTCATTATCTTAGCAAAATAGATTTTTAATTTTGTTTTTCATTCAACCCGCATCTGGGTAAAATAAGCAGATGCGGGTTTTTTTTATTCTTCTCATAAGTTTTGTTTTTTCCTCCTGTGCTCAAAGACTAGATGATATCGAGACTAGACTTGATCAAATCGATGATCGAGCGAAGGTCTTGGAATCTCGAAGCGGGCTTCCTGTGGGCTCTGATTATGAGCTTTTAGAGAGCCGCCGACTTGCAGATGTACGAACTCAGCTGGCCGCCATTCGAAATGAAGTGACGATCCTACAGGGAAAAGTAGAGGCTTTAGAGTTTGACTCGCAAACTCAGCGAAATGAGTTAAAGGGGAGTCTTTCTAATTTTGAGTTGAAATTGACAGCGGTCGAAAAAAAGTTAGATGGGATGGATCTATCCAAAAAAGAGGCTTCTGTGAGCAATGAATATGATAAAGCTCTCAGAGATCATCAAAATGGAAGATTTAAAGAAGCGCGTGAAGGCTTCTCTAATTTCCTAAAGCTAAATCCAAGCGATTCTTTCGCAGACAATGCCCTCTATTGGATGGGGGAATCTTTCATGATTGAGGGCGACTATCGACGAGCTCTCATTCAGTTCCAAGATTTGGTTGATAAATTTCCTCAATCCGATAAAAAGTGCGACGCTATGGATCAGCAAGTTAAGGCTTTTGAGGCTCTTAAAATGACCAAAGAAGCCAAGGCTTATTCTGATCTGCGCACGGAAGCATGTCGGAAACGCTAAAAATATTAAGCTTTGAATCTTCTTGTGATGATACTTCTGTCGCCGTTCTTGAGAGAGAGAGTTGCGGAAAGCTCATCGTTCGTTCATTGAGTCTTCAGTCTCAAAACGAGGTTCATGAGAAGTGGGGAGGCGTTGTTCCAGAGTTGGCCTCAAGAGCCCATTTGAAAAATCTTTTGCCTTGTCTTGAAAAAGCTCTGAGCGAATCTCATATCGATTTAAAGAGCATAGATATTTTTGCGGCGACATCTCAGCCCGGCTTGATCGGATCATTGCTCGTTGGGCACACGGCAGCGCGAACGCTCGCGCTTCTTTTCGATAAAAAATTTCTTTCGGTGAATCATCTTGATGGGCATGTTTATTCGATTTTTCTAGAGCGTAAAATGGAGTTTCCTTTTCTCTCTTTAGTCGTCTCGGGCGGCCATACCTGTTTGTATATCGTGAGAGATTTTCTGAATTATGAAGCATTGGGATTAAGCTTAGACGATGCCGCCGGAGAGGCTTTAGATAAAGCGGCGAAGCTGCTAGGCTTGGGATTTCCCGGCGGCGCTCAATTAGAAAAATTGGCTAGAGAAGCAGATTCAAATTTTTACTGCTTTGGACGTGTTCAAACCCCACAATTACATTTTAGTTTTTCTGGATTAAAGAGTGAGTTTGCACGTCTAGTAAAGCGAGAGGGAGATCATCTACAAAGAGAAAATGCGGCAGCAAGTTTTCAGTCGGCCGTTTTCTTGCATATCGAACAGCAATTGAGAAAAGCCATTCAGTCGACAGGCGTGAGGCGACTCAGCCTTGTGGGGGGTGTTGCTCGAAACCAGTTATTGCGGCATCGCCTGCAAGCCCTAACTGAAGAAGGGCTTTTAGAAGATTTTACAAGCCCGTCTCCTGTATTTTGCACTGATAATGCGGCCATGATCGGCTTGGTAGCCTTGCACCGACATCTTGAGGGTGCAGAGAACGAGATTGAAGCAGACGTGCGAGCCAGCTTTCGTCCATCTAGAGAAAAGATCAGACGTGAAAAGAAAGCCTAAGTTTGGTCAAAATTTTCTAGTTGATCGCGCATGGCAAAAGCGAATTGTCGAAGCTTTTCGTCCCGATGCAGCTTTCGCTGAAATCGGATACGGGGAGGGCGCATTAACGAAGCTTCTTTTAGAGAGATTCAAGTTTTTTGTTGTGTTTGAAATTGATGAAAGTCTCATCGCGAAAGCTAATCTATCTCATGAATTTAATATGATTCATCTCGACTTTTTGAAATGGGATTTTCATTTGAATGACGAGCGAGTTGAAAACTTCTCTCTGATTAGCAATCTACCCTATGAGTCGTCGACTGCGATTCTCCTTCGTGTAATTGAAAGAGCTGATCAGATCGAGCATTTTGTTTTTATG
>JBMTHG010000034.1:0-14846 GCA_049436045.1 Bdellovibrionota bacterium | reverse complement strand
CCCTCGCCTAATTGCTCTTGAATCGCCTTTAACTGCTCTCTGAGAATGGCGTCTCGCTGCTTTCGACTCAGCTCAGAAGAAATTTTTGAACCAATCTCTTTTTGAACGCTTAATTCATCTTTTAACTTCACGAGCGCATCTAAAATTTTCAATAGACGATTCTTTACTGAATCTTCTTCCAGAATTTTTTGCTTCGTCTCGAAATCAAAGCCTAAGTGTTGAGATAAGGTATAAGATAAAACCAAAGGATCTTTGATCGAATCGATTAAATCTTGAAAGCGAGCCATCTCGGGCGGTAGAAGTCCGAAAATCTCATAAGCTGACTCTCTTAAACTTTTTTCGAGAGCACTCATCGTCGCCTCAGAGGCATCGAACTTATCGATTTTTTGACCCCCACTCGCAACTAAAAAGCCCTCTCGCAGATCAAATTGCTCGACTTCAAATCGAACCGCAGAACTCAAACTCACTTGAAGGGTCTCATTCGAATAAGATTTCACCTGTTCGATTTTTGCCAGAGTCCCTACATGATATAAATTTTCTGGCTTATCGATTCTCTCTGAGCTCTTCGTCTTCACAACAAATACCCAGCCACCTTGATCTTGTGCCGCCTGAATCGCTTGAGCACTCTTTTCAGCAGAGACCCAAACGGGCATGCTTTGGGCTGGAAACAAAACGACATGTCTTAAACTCAAAACAGGAACGCCCGAATGCGGAAAATTTTTCGAATCTTGCATGACTCTAAAATGGGCGCGAATTTTCGAAAGTCAAGAGACAGAGGTTAAGCCGCATTTATGGCCGACTCAAAATACGCCGACAAGCTCGCTTTAAAGCCTCTAAAGAAACCAAAGGCTTTCGCTTTGGAATCAAACCCAAACGCTCTCGCTCTTTTCGAAGCTCCTCATAGAGCTCCCCTTGAATTGATCGCCACACTCGATCATCTTCATACAAAAATTTCTGGGCAGAAAAACGAAAATTGATCCCATCAAAAATGGAAGCCAAGCGCTCACTTCGAACGTCCGATAAACTCATGGTGGGTGCATATAATCCGTCACCCTCGAATCGACGAGGTAGCCCATCAACATCAAGCAAAACCCATTTTTTTTCGGACGTGAATTGTAATTGCTCAGGGTGAAAATCACCAAATCGATCGAAGGCCGCGGTGGAGCGCACAAAAAACTTTAAGGCTTCAAAGGCTTCATTAAAAGTATGTGAATCAAAAATACGATTCGGATCGAGAAATTCTCGCAAACTAAACATAATCTGTTTTCGATCAATCAGGGCCGCCAGATCTCCGAAAAAATAATGAATCTTTGGCACAGCAACTTGAGCGGCATCCAAGGCCTGCATGCCTTCCACATAGGATTTCATCATAGAAATTTGAGCCTTTAAAGGAATCGCCTCTGATTTTATATAGCCCTTCGGAAGGCGAAGTGCGTAATCAGAGCTGACTTTCAGGGCCCAGATTTGTGAGGCCCGACCACTGCCCAAAAACTCAGCGAGCTCGAAACAACTTCCTTCAAAACAAATTCGATCGCCAGGCTTTAAGCTCAGAAGCTTCTGATTGAGGTGATCGAGATCAAAAACGCTTAAGTCCACACTCTGGCCAGGCAAATTCTCTTCGGTCCAAGAAAACAGACTCAGAGCTTCCGACCCCAAAACGGGCCGCCCTAAGAGGAGAATGCCAAAAATCAATAAAAAGACGGACTTTAAGCCCTTTAAGAGCCGACTTTTTAAGGTTTTTAGAAGTCTTTTTAGCCCCATTGCACCCAACCCCAAGTTCCAGTAGTTTGCGTTTTATCTCATGTTTACGGGAATAATTCAAGCCCTGGGCCAAGTTCAGGCAATAGAGAAAACAGCAGGTGGTTTGCGCCTTCAGATTGATTCGAGCGGATTTTTTTCTGATGCTCAATCCGGCGACAGCATCGCCGTGGATGGAACCTGTCTGACCATCGAATCAATGACGAAGGATCAAGCCCAATTTTTTTTATCAGAAGAAAGTTTAGAGAAAACTCATTTTAAAAGTGCCTTGCCATCGCAATGGGTAAATCTAGAAAAATCTCTTCAAGCACATAGCTTTTTGGGCGGACACTTTGTTCAGGGCCATGTCGATGGCCTCGGAGAGATTTTGAGATTAGAAAGTCTTGGAGAGGCCCATCATCTGGAAGTTAGATTTCCCTCTGAAATGGCTCGATATTTTGTGCCCAAAGGCTCCGTTTGTATCAACGGAGTGAGCCTCACGATCAATGAACTGCGAGAATCAAGCCTCAGCATTTGCCTGATTCCAGAAACTTGGAAAAAAACAAATTTTCGTTATGTTAAAGAAAATCAAAAGGTGAATTTAGAAGTGGATGTTTTGGCAAAATATATCGAAAGACATCTGAGCTTTTTGAAGGAAAAGAATTTATGAAAAAAGCGAGTATTCCAGAACTCATCACAGATCTTCAGATGGGAAAAATGATCATATTGGTTGACGATGAAGATCGTGAAAATGAAGGCGATTTAGTTTGTTTGGCTGAAAATGTTACACCAGAGCAAATCAACTTCATGGCAAAATACGGTCGGGGTCTTATTTGCTTAAGTCTCGCGCCGGAGCTCACTGAGCAATTGCGACTTCCGATGATGGCACCAAAAAATACCTCTAAATTCGGAACAGCCTTCACGATCAGCATTGAAGCCCGAGTGGGAGTGACGACGGGAATTTCTGCTGCCGATCGAGCGAAGACGATTCAAACCGCTGTGCATAAAGATGCAAAGCCAGAAGACATTTGTTCGCCTGGTCACATCTTCCCTCTACGCGCTGAAGCGGGAGGTGTTTTAAAGCGCGCAGGTCAAACCGAAGGCAGTGTCGATCTAGCCAAGCTTTGCGATCGACGACCCGCGGCTGTGATTTGCGAAATTCTCAATGAAGATGGAAGCATGGCTCGGCGCCCTGATCTTGAAACTTTTGCTGAAAAGCATCAGCTTAAAATCGGAACGATTGCTGATCTGATTCGATTTCGAATGACAAATGAGTCATTGGTGAAAGATGAATTTCAAGTTCAGATGCCAACAGATTTTGGCGAGTTTTCAATGCATATTTTTTCTAACCGTGTAGATGGAGCTCAGCACGTAGCACTCGTGAAGGGCGAGATCCAATCTGATAAGCCCTGCCTCGTTCGAGTTCACTCTGAATGCCTCACAGGCGATCTGTTTGCTAGTCGAAGATGTGATTGCGGCGAGCAACTTGCGGCGTCTTTAAAAATGATTGGCAAGGCCGATTCTGGAGTTTTGTTGTATCTTCGCCAAGAAGGTCGAGGCATTGGACTTCTCAACAAAATGAAAGCTTATCAATATCAAGATCAAGGCCTCGACACCGTTGAAGCAAATCAAAAGTTGGGATTTAAAGCAGATCTTCGTGATTATGGAATTGGGGCTCAGATTTTAAGAACACTCGGCGTGGGTGAGATGAAGCTTTTGACGAATAATCCTCGCAAAATTGTAGGGCTCGATGCCTATGGACTTCATGTTTTAGAGCGTCTTCCCATTGAGATGCCATCGAAAGTTGAAAATTTAAGATATCTAAAGACAAAACGTGATCGCCTAGGACACATTCTGAAAAACATAGAAAAAGTAGATGCTTCATGATTTTTATTCTTCAAAGCCAATGGAATGAATCCATCACGCAGGCTCTTGCGACAAAAGCTTTCGATACGATTCGAAGTCATTCCACAATAGCCTGTGAAATTATAAAAGTGCCCGGAGCTTTAGAACTGCCACTTGTCGCTCAATGGCTAGCCGAAAAAAATCAAGCCTCCGTCTCTGGATTTGTAGCCTGTGGCTGCGTGATTAAGGGAGAGACTTTTCATTTTGAGATTGTTGCCAACGAGTCTGCTCGAGGGCTCACTGAAGTTTCTCTCAAGTATTCTGTGCCCATCGCCAATGCGATTTTGGCCGTGTTTGAAAACAAGGAAGCGATCGCAAGGTCTTCGGCCAATCACAACAAAGGCGAAGAGGCTGCGCTGAGTTTATTAAAAATGATTGAGATTCGTCGTCAAATCAAAGGAGAAAAAAATTGAAACTACCTCCAGTGAAAATCGTGCACTCTGCCGTTAAAGTGAGCAGCGTTGAAAAGTCTTCAAAATTTTTTCAAGAGATTCTTGGCGTCAAACCTGCGTGGACTCAAGCCGACTGGGGAATGGTGAAATCTGAAGGTTCAACCCTAGCCCTTATCGAAGCCAACACCGAAGTTCATCCTCCTCACATTGGTTTTGTTGTGGATCAAAAAGAAGATGTAAACGTTTTCTTCGAGCATTTCAAAAAAATGGGAGTCAAGGATATGAGCGAGCCCAAAGATCACAGAGATCAGAGTCGTTCTTTTTATTTTAAAGATAATGACGGAAATCAATTCGAAGTGCTTTGGATTCCAGAGCACTTAACTAGATAATACAGAAAGTATTCAGGCATGTTACAAAACAAACTTACGATTGAAGGCGTAGAAGTTTCTTACTCCAGTTGGGGATCTGAAAATTCCAATAAAATGATTTTTATCCATGACAATCCTGGCAGCTCCGCTGATTTGCATCCCGCAAATATCACCGCATTAGCTAAAAATTTTCATGTTGTCGTTTTCGATAGGGCTGGCCACGGAGAAAGTAGTTTAAGAAATATCGATTTTGAAACCACTCGAGACGCGATTTTGAAAATCGCCGAGGCCCTGAAATTTGAGTCATTTGTTTTGATGGCTCATTCTTGGGGCAGTCTCTTTGCCTTCGATTTTGCTGACAAAAATCCTGAGATGGTCGAGAGCCTTTTTTTGATCAACCCGATCGCTTTTGAAATGAATCAAAAGCTAAACTTTCCCCTCGGCCTTTTAAAAACTCCGGGACTATTTTCGATTTTAAGATCGAAGCTTGAAAGCAAAGTCGCTGAACTTCAAAAGCAAAAATGTTCTCGAGAAACTTCTGCAAGCGCGAAAAGTTTTCGGCTGTCAAAAAAAGAGGCGATTGGAATCGCGCTAGAGGAAAATTTACTGACGCAATCTCTCGAAAGTTTCAAAAATGTTTATCCTCAAATTCAAAAGCATGTGCTGATTCTTGCGACCAAAGATAATGCTTATGCGAACTGGGAGCAGCAGGCCGATCGACTTTATCAAATTTTGCCAGATGCCAACATTGTTCTTGAGCCAAAGGGAGGGCACCTCTTGATTGCCGAGGATTCTGCACCTCTGCAGCGAGCAAGCAAACTCATTCAAAAGCAACCCGAGCGAAGGGTCGCTCATGCTTAAGCTCACAAGCCTCTTGAGTCTATGGCTTGTGGCAGCCCCTCAAAGTCAGGATGCTCCCCGTTTGGTAGAGATTTCGCCGCTTGTCGATCGCGAGATCGCTGTTCTTGTAGAGGTTGATTTGAAAACAACTCCAAAGAAAGCTTTTTCAAGCTGCGTGCCCAGAGAAAGTATTTTGTTTCCGAAAGGATTAACGACCAATCTTTCGGAGAAAATTTTTACAAAGAAAGAACTCTCTGATTTCAAAGCTTGTAAGCCAGGCTCATGCAAGCACAACTTTTTGGATGAAGAGATAGAGCGGCTTGTTAAATCTGACCCAAAGTCTGATGAAGATTATAAAAACAAATTTTTTATATTTTATGAAAACCGAGTGAACCAAAAAACGCCCATCCTACTGCAAGAAAGCAGCTGGAAGATCTCAAGTGAGTCAAAGCCCATTTCTTTTTGTGAGGGGGCTGAAGCCGATGCGATTTTGAATCAACGTCCGACGCCAAAAGCCAACTTTCGACTCAGCGTAGTTCAATATGACCCGAAGATGCGGCCGACGACGCGCCTTCTACAGGGTATTTTTTTTCAAGATTCAAAAAATAAAAGTGCATGCTTCATCGAAAGCCTTCTCTTTTCGAATCACTATGACCTCGATCGAATTGAAGCTTGGGAGTTAAATTCCGAAAATAAATTGAAACTTCTCGTTCGACATCGCATTGATCTCTTGAGCACTTGGTTTCGACGCCTTCAAAAGCCGACGCTTCAAAAGAGCCTAGAAAATGCTGCTCTTTCAGAAGTTCTGGCAGCGAAAAATTGCCTTATATCCCCCTAAAACCCGCTTTCTTGGCTCGTTAGCGGCATCACTCGAAGTCTGATAAAATTAAGAGATGCGCTGGTCAGACATGGAAAAGTCTCTCGGGCAGCTCAATCCTACCTTGCTTTTGCAAGCCTTTCTCTCATTTGCTTTCTTGTTTATTTTGAGTGTGGGAGTTTTGGCGTCAGCCTTTGAGTTTTCATTTTTATGGCTCATTCCTCTGATGCTGATAGAAACTTTGGTTGTTTATCTGATGTTCACGCCACTTCATGATGGCGTTCACTTTCAGATCAGCAAAAAAAGGCTTATCAATGAAGCGGCCCTCCTTTTCGCTTGGCCGATTCTACTTGGAAGCCCTTTTTTATTTAGAAAGATTCATCTCCATCATCACTCTCACGTGAATGAACCCGCAGAAGACCCTGATCATTTCACTGCCTCAAATCAGCTTTGGAAAAGTTTTTTTAAATCTTTCTTTCTCATCTTTTTTTATCATTGGTTTTTTTTAAAAAAGACTCGGGGCCTGAAAGACCTTGCGCATTTCAGTCTCTCGATTTTGATTCCATTTTTTATCATCAACATTTGTTGGCTTTTAAAAGATTCAATCGGGTTAGCTCTTTTCATGATTTGGGTTCTTCCACCTTTTTTTGCTTATGGAATTCTTTCTTTCACAAACGCTGCTTGGCCTCACCATCCAGCCCAAGAAACTGATCGATTTAAAAATACTCGAAACACTTATGTTCCATGGGTCGTACAGGCCTTGATGATGAATCAAAATCTTCATCTGATTCATCACCTAAAACCAAATATGCCGTGGTATGAGTATCCCGAATATCTTCGGCAGCATGAAGCAGAGTTAAAACGACAAGGTGTTCAAACTCTAAATTACACGAAGCGTCCCGAAGCCTACTCGATGATTCCAGACTGGGCCTCGAAGGTTTATTCTCAAATCAGAGATTTTCAGAATCTTTGGTAGGCTCAAGGCTTAACTTTTTGTTCAATTTGAACTTGTAAAACCACCAAAGAGGCACCGAAACGGGTGCAGTGCTAATCAAAGCTAGCTCTTTCCACAGCTCTTTGCTTTTTAAGCCATGATCTTCAGGCCCATAATAATAAATATCACCTAAGCGCGGATGAAGCGTCTTTTGCAAAATCATCAGATAGGCCGCTGTCACCGCTGGGGGCAGATACATGATGCTTGGAATATTATCAAAGGTGCTAAGAGATTTTTTTAAAGCGGGAATCTTTTGTTTGATGGACTCAGGAAATCGATGAAGAAAAAATAAATCTGGAAGAGCAGTGCCTAAGCTTCGACACAATCCAGACGCACATGTGGGCCCAGTGAAAACATTTGTTTGCTCAAAAAGACTAAGAATTTTTTTATACTCACTATCACTGACCCCTAATTGAAAATAATAAAACCGATATTTGGGGTGCTTCTCGCTGACTCGAATTCGTTGATCGAGCTCTTTCAAGCGCTTAATTCGATTGCGCACTTTATAAATCCACATCTTTTCTGACTCTGGATCACGAAGCACGAATTGAACCGAAGTTGTTGACTCACCATCTGGATGAACGGGAAAGAATAAAACTCCGATCTTTTGAAAATCTAAATTCTCAGGCTTGGGCAGAGACATCCAATTTTGAACACGTTGGATGGCAGGAAAGCTTAAGGCCATCAAAGCCCCTTGGCACCAGCCGGTTGATTGACTCGGCTTGGGGTAAATCCTCTTGGGCTGAGCCTTTTGCTCTCTGAGCTCAGAGCCAAAAAGGCTGGCCTCAAAAGCCAAAAGCAATAACGCTCCAGCGCCAAAGCCAATAATTTTGGGAAACAAGCTTCTAAACCACATAGTCGGAGGATTCTTTTTTATAGAGAGCTCCGCTGAATTAGAACAAAAAAATCTGTGTTTTTAAGGCTTAATGAGCGGCTCATCTTCGCAACGAAACCCGAGCTGACATATTGTCCACATGCAGAACCTATGCTAACTGTATGAGCCTTGAAGCAGTCAGAAATTAGCCCCTCACTCGAAACTCCTTTTTCTCAACTTTTACAGTCTCCTCAGATTTTATCGAATCTATCGGAAAAAATGGGCTTTAAGACCCCAACGGCGATACAAGAGGCCGTTATTCCAGTGATTTTAAAGGGCCTCGATCTCTATGCGGGAGCGAAGACCGGAAGCGGCAAAACCGTGGCTTTTGTGGCGCCTCTGGCTCAGCTTCTTTTAGAAAACAAAGTCAAAAAAGCTTTAGTTCTGTCTCCGACAAGAGAATTGGCCATACAAATTGATGAAGAGGCGATGAAAGTCTTTGGAGATGACCCAGAGCTGGTCTCCATTCCTCTCTATGGCGGTGTGCCGCTCGATCAGCAGGTGCGCGCCTTGAAGATTCATCGCCCGCGGCTCTACGTGGCAACTCCCGGCAGGTTTTTAGATTTCATTTCAGAGGGTCTATTGGCGCTGTCTGATATTGAGGTTTGTGTGCTGGATGAAGCTGACCGAATGTGTGACATGGGCTTTTCTCCACAGATCGAGGAGATCTTGAATACCCTTCCGAATTTAAGACAAGTGCTCATGTTTTCGGCCACTCTTCCCAAAGAGGCGACCCTGATCATGGAGCGATATCTTAAAAGTCCGGTAAAGATTCAAATCGGCAATCCTGCCGAATCAAACGAGTCGATTGAACATTTCGCTTATATCATCGGACGAAGAGATAAAATGAAAACTTTGTCTCAGCTTTTAAGAGAAGACGTCGAATCGGCCGTGATTTTCACTCGCACTCGAAAGGGAGCGGATCGTTTACACGACTCTCTTCGGCAGAAAAAAGTTCGCGCGGGCATTTTGCATGCAGGATATTCAATGAGCGATCGAGAGAAAACGCTTCGTGCCTATCGTGAGGGCAAACTGAAGGTCTTAGTGGCTACGGATGTGGCCGCTCGTGGGCTCGATATTGATCACGTCACTCATGTGATTCATTTTGATCTTCCCGAAAGCTCCGAAGACTATATTCACCGCTCAGGCCGCTCAGGGCGAGCGGGTCGAAAGGGCACGACCATCGCTCTTATTGAAAAAGAGAGCTCCATGCAAAGAGCTCAACTTGAAAGTCTATCCAAAAACATTTCAATTCAAGTTTTGGACTTTGATAAAGGTCGCAAAAAATCTAATTCGACCGAAAGAGTGGCTCCAGAGAGAGCAAAAGCGGCTCATAAAAATCATAAAAAGAAGCCGTCAAAGCCAAGAAATGCTGAGACTTTTTCTAAAAAAGACAGTTTGGCTAAACGCCTTGTTCAATTCTTTCAGAAAATTTTTAAGTAAGGCCCTTAAACCCAGTCGCGAGCCTTACGAAAAACAGACATCAAGTTTCGTTCAGACTCTGTCTCTTCCATAGCCGCTTGGTATTCGTAGTGAACCCTCGCCGGCAAAGACATTAAAATGCTCTCGATATTGCCCTTTGTTTCGAGTCCAAATTTTGTTCCACGATCATAAACGAGATTGAACTCGACATAACGACCTCGCCTTAACAGTTGAAAGTCTTTTTCTCTCTCGCTGAAAGATTTTGCTTTTGTTTTTTCGACAATCGAAGGATAGGCCTCAAGAATCGCTGCTCCCGAAGATTTCACAAAATCAAAGGCTTTAGGCAAATCTTCTGAAAGATAATCAAAGAAAATCCCGCCGATACCGCGCGCTTCTTCTCGATGCGGTATGAAAAAATATTGATCACAAATCTTTTTATATTCCGCATAAGCATCTTGCCTGTAAGAATCACAAGCTCGCTTTAGAGATCGATGAAAAAACTGAAAGAGCTCCTCATCATAAACATAAGGCGTGAGGTCCGCCCCCCCACCAAACCATGCCCGATCTTTTTGTTCAAAATATCGAAAATTAGCATGAAAGGTAGGAACTTGAGGTGAGAATGGATGAATCACAATGCTCACACCCGTCGCAAAAAATTTTGTCTCAGTGCTTTGAAGTTTTTCCTTAAGAGATTCAGGGAGCTCCCCATGAACTTCAGAAAAATTCACCCCTGCTTTTTCGAAGCAGTCTCCGAATTGAAGAACGCGAGTCTCTCCACCGCCACCTCCGGGTCTTTGCCACTGAGTTTTCTGAAATTTTTTTCCGGAACTCTCGTGCTGCTCTAAAGCTCTGCAAAAATCATTTTGAAATGAGCGAAGCCACTCCACGACTTTTTCTTTTGAAAACATGTCTTGTTTTATCAAAAGAGAGCCTTTTGCCCCACTAAAATCTAATTATGGAATTCTTAGCTTTGGTTCGTGCTTCGTATCTGCGTTAAAAACATCTTCATCGATCATTTTTTCGCTCTTCGCAACGACACAAGTCACCACACCGTCGCCAATAATGTTTACCGACGTTCTCACCATATCAAGCAAGCGATCCACTCCAATGATAAGGCCAATGCCCTCTACCGGAAGCCCCACTTGTCGAAGCACCATCGCTAACATGATGAGACCCACTCCTGGAACTCCAGCTGTTCCGATCGATGCTAAAGTCGCCGTGATAATCACCATCAAATAATCAGAAACCGTAAGATCAATTCCGTAAACTTGGGCAATAAAAACTGTAGCCACCCCCTGCATGATCGCAGTTCCATCCATGTTGATGGTAGCACCCAGAGGTAGCGTGAAAGAAGCGACCGAATTTTTTACTCCGCATTGATATTCCACAGTCTCCATCGTCACGGGCAAAGTGGCATTGCTACTTGCCGTACTAAATCCAAAAATGATTGGGTTTTTGAAATTTTTGAAAAAACGAACAGGACTTAGTCGTGTTAAGGATTTTAACAAAACAGAATAAGTGATGGTCGCGTGCAAAATCAAAACGACAAGCACCGTCACAAAATATTTCCCGAGAGGAACAATCGCCGAAAAACCCTGCTCTGCAAAAACTTTCGCCACGAGAAAGAAAACTCCGTAGGGGGCCACCTCCATGAGCATCATCACTAATTTCATGATCACTTCGTTAAGGTCCTTAAACGCCCCGAGGATGCGCTTGCCGGCAGCCCCCGTTGCCATCATCCCTAAACCAAAAAGAATTGAAAAAACGATGATTTGCAGCATCTCACCATCGGCCAGTGCCTTGATGGGATTTGAGGGAAACAAGTTGATAATCACTTGGCTTAAGGGCGGCGCATCTTTGCCCACAAAGTTAGCATCCGCTTGAAGCCCAAAACCCGCGCCGGGAGAAACCAAAATAGCCAGAATGATCGCCAAGCTAATCGCCACACAGGTCGTAAGAAGATAAAGGCCCAAAGTTTTTCCGCCCACAACACCCAGTTCGCGCAAACTCCCCAAAGAGGCTGTGCCCGTCACCAAAGAAACAAACACAATCGGCACAACGAGAAGCTTGAGAGCCGCAACAAAAATTTTGCCTCCCATATTGAAAAGGCCATCTATAAAATAAGTTTGAATAAAATCATCAAGGCCGATCAGATTTAGAAAAACGCCAAACAAAAGTCCCAAAAAAAGACCAATAAGAATCTTAGTCGTTAAACCGAATTTTTTTTGCTTTGCCATAAAGGCTCTTAAAGCCCTTGGAGCCTAATAAATCAAGCCTGCATCGCCCAGAATGAGAATTTTTTTTGAACCCAAATAAAAAGCAATCTAGGATCGTTGTGAAGCCCCTAGAAGCTCAACAAAAACCTGAGCATTCACGAAATCTCTTTCGAACTGAAGAGCCACTTCCATATGATCTCCGGCTTCTTCTTTTCGCCCAAGAGCAACGCAGGCCTTTGCCCATCCAAAAAAGGCTCGCCCGTTATCTTTCTCTATAGCGCAAGCTTTTTGAAAGCTCTCATAAGCCTCTTGATGAGCCGAGATAGAAAGAAAAACCTCTCCTAAAATCATAAATCCAATGGCATTTTCAGGCCTTAGTTCAGACGCTTTTCGAGCATCATCTAAAGCATCTTCTTTTCGCCCCAGCCGCACTCTCACCAAGGCACGATGCCATAGCGCCTCGATCGCCTCGGCATCTTTTTCAATAAGCGCTGAAAGCTCCTGCTCGGCTGCTTGATAATCGTTTTGTTCGAGAGCCTCTTGAGCTTTTTTAAAGAGTTGGCGATTTTTCCAAAACATAAGGCAGTGTCTCGCGGCTCTCACTTGCAATCAATTTAAATTTGCAGACATTTATGCTAAAAATGTTGATAAATAAGATTCAGAAAAATGGAAACTTCAGAAGAATAGAAATGCATTATGGCAAAGCTTGAAATCATTGACGTTCCCCACCCCACCTTAAAGAAGATTGCAGCCGAAGTTGCGCCCGAAGAGATCAATGAGAATCTCAGGCAGTTTATTGCGGATATGATTGAGACGATGCTCGAGGCCCCTGGTGTGGGGCTAGCGGCTCCCCAAGTCAACGTTTCTAAAAGACTCTTGGTGGTTGATGTGAGTGCAGATTATCCCGATCGAAAACCTTTTGCATTGATTAATCCAGTCATCGTTGAAAAATCTGGGGCCTGTACTTTTGAAGAGGGCTGCTTGAGCATTCCGGAGTTTCGAGCCGATATCAAAAGATCTAAAAAAATTAAGGTGGAATATTTAGACGAGTGGGGAAAACCAAAAAGTTTGGAAGATGATGGGTTTTTGGCCATAGTCATTCAACACGAACTCGATCATTTAAACGGCATTACCATGCTCGATCATGTCAGCCCAATGAAGCGAATGATGTATTTGAAGAAGCTAAAAAAAAGACAACGCAAGGCTGAAGAAATTCTTGTTCCGCGTTAGGAGATCTCATTGAAAAAAATTATTTTTATGGGAACGCCTGATTTTGCGATTCCGAGCCTCAAGGCTTTGGTCGAATCAGATTATGAAGTTTCGCTCGTGGTCACTCAACCCGACCGACCCGCTGGTCGAGGTCAGCGCCTGCAAGAGCCTCCCATAAAAACTTTAGCTCGATCTCATTCGCTTCCGATTCTGCAAACTGAGTCTCTTCGAAAAGATTCTGAGGCTCGCGATCGAATCCTTTCTTGTGAAGCAGACTTCTTGATTGTCGTGGCCTTCGGTCAAATTTTGCCGAAAGAAATTTTAGATCATCCTAAAATTGCAGCTTTGAATGTTCACGCTTCTCTTTTGCCCGCCTATCGCGGAGCCGCACCCATTGCGCGCGCCGTGATCGAACAAGAAAAAGCCACAGGAGTCACCATCCAATGGATGGTCGAAGAGCTGGATATGGGCGACATTCTTCATCAGCGCGGATGTGACATCCACGAAAACGAAACGAGTTTAGATCTTCATGATCGGCTTAAAACGATCGGTGGCTTAGCTCTTATCGAATGTTTGCAAAAATTTAAAAAAAATGAAGTAGTGCGCGTTCCTCAAGAAAAACGAATTGGTTCGTATGCACGAAAACTTGAAAAATCAGAGGCAAAAATAAATTTTGATGCTCCGGCATTTAGCGTTCACCGAAAAATCATGGGCATGAATCCTTGGCCTGTTGCCGAATGCCAGCTCGCCGGTGAAAGACTTCGAATTTTTAGGAGCCGCTTTGAAGCTCGCCCCGCTGAGGCAGCCCCTGGCAGCATTATCGATATCGAAGACAACGCCATCATTGTTGCCTGCCAAGATGCCTGCATTGCTATTTTAGAGCTTCAAATGGAAAATCGAAAACGCCTCATGGCTTCTGAGTTTCTAAAAGGTTATCCTATGAGACGAGGCCTGATACTCGGAGGAATGTAAAAATGATTTCCAAACGACCCATTAAAATTTGCCCCAGTATTTTATCGGCAGATTTTGCCAACCTTGAAGCTGAAATCGCTCAGCTCGATCCGAGTCTCGTTGATTGTATTCACATTGATGTCATGGATGGAAGTTTTGTTCCCAACATTAGCATTGGAATTCCAGTGATTCGAAGCATCAAGCAAGTCACCAATCTTCCGCTCGACGTGCATCTGATGATTGAAAAACCCGATCGATATCTTTCAAAATTTAAAGAGGCGGGGGCTGACCGAATCACTGTGCATGCCGAAGCCTCCTTACATCTTCAACGCGATCTTTCTGAGATTAGAAATCTAGGAGCCAAAGCCGGAGTGTCTCTGAATCCTGCAAGCCCTTTGAGTCTTATTGAAAATGTTTTAGAAAATTTGGATTTAATCTTGCTCATGACAGTGAACCCAGGATTTGGGGGCCAATCTTTCATTCCTCAAATGAAACAAAAAATTAAAGACTGTCATGAAATGATAAAAAATCATGACATCGATTTACAAGTCGATGGGGGAATCAAACTCTCGAACATTCGTGAGATCTATGAAAGTGGGGCCAACTCATTTGTGGCGGGCAGTGAAATCTTTCAGAACCCCCCCTACAACGAAGTCATCCGGCGAATGAAATCCTTGATTGGAACCTGAAAATCTAAGGTCGAATCCGAAAGACCACCTAAATCATTGAAATTACTAAGCTTTGATTGGGTATTTCGTGTCCCATTTTTATTTATATTTTTTGGGTAAGGGGCTTCCCAAACAAGAAAAAGCTCGGTATAGACAGATCACTTTTAAATTGAACGTTAAAAGTTTTCCTCAAAAAATAATCCTCCTCCTCATTGTTAAGGCCCGCCTCAAAGCGGGCCTTTAACTTTTCATGTGAAAGATTTTTTAAGAATTTTAAGAACTTTGCTGTCGAACTTCTTTTTGAGAATCGAGAGGCTTCTCTGACGCCAAAAGATCAAGAGAGGTTTTTAAAATATTTTCATCATCAATTCCCGACTGCTTCCAAAGAGTCGATTGATTGGCCTGATGAAAAAATTGATCCGGAATTCCCAAACGCTTGACCTTCAAACCAGA
>JBMTHG010000033.1:0-14988 GCA_049436045.1 Bdellovibrionota bacterium | reverse complement strand
TCAATACCCAGAGTTTCAGCGCGCTAACAATTTGGGTTTGATGTTCTTGTTAGACACCCCAAATTCTTCTGAGAACTTGTTTTCGGAGCAAAAGAAAAAAGAAATGATTGAAACTTATAAAGCCCATCGCAGCAAAATTGAACGTGAGCTAAAAGAGTTGCCAAATCTCTTTCGTCAAATCGACGAGAAGTTAAATGAATCAACTGATGTGGCTCGCAGCCCTGAAGCGCCAAAACAGATTCCAGGGCAAGCTCCACTACCTCCCGAGAAAACCTTGCCTAAAAAACAAGATACCGCAGTCGCCCAAGCTGAGAATAGGGCGTCAAAGCCAAAAGCACCAGCGACTCGCACGAATCCGCCGGCAAGCCCCGCAAGAAAATCGCAACAAAGTCGATTGCCCCCACCCTCTGAAAATCTGATCGCACAGAATAAACTCTCGAATCAAAATCAAAGCCAAGCCGATGTCATTTTTTCAAGAGCCAATGATCTCTTAAAGAAGGGGGATGATCCGGGCGCCTTGAAGCTATATCGAGATGCTCTTAAGCTGAATCCTGAATTCGCCGAGATCTACAAGCGCATTGGGATGATTTATATGAAACGAAAAGAATCGGATCGTGCGATTCGATCTTTTAAACTCTACTTGCAGTTAAAACCCAATAGCCAAGACAAAAAAGTCGTTGAGGGCTGGATTTCTTCTCTCCAATAAAATTCTTCGTGAATCTTTATTTTTTAGCATGCTAAGCTCTTTCTTTGTGAGCTTAGAAAAGTTTTTAGCATTGGGTCGTGCTCTCACCAGCAAGCGAATGATTGTGGTTCTTCTTTTGGGCTTTTCGAGTGGGCTTCCGATCATGCTTGTGCTTTCAACACTAAAAATTTGGCTGCGTCGTGAAGGCTTTGATTTATCAACCATTGGCTATCTGTCATGGATCGGAATTCCCTACTCTCTTAATTTTTTAATGGGCCCTCTTCTTGATCGCTTCGTTCCAAGTCAATTGGGGCGACGACGATCTTGGATTTTGATCACACAACTTGGCATTATCGGAAGTCTGATTGGCATCTATTTTTCAAATCCGACACTGAATCTTCCTATCTTTGTTTATCTTGGTATCGCTCTGGCTTTTTTTAGTGCGACTCAAGACGTTGCGATCGACGCTTATAGAAGGGAAATTTTGCCAGATAAGGAGCTGGGTATAGGTGCAGCACTTGGCGTTTATGGCTATCGAACGGCCATGCTTGTTGCCAGTGGATTCGGGCTTTGGGTAGTTGATCCTGAGACGCTTGGCTTTAGCTTCAATCAATCTTTTTTGATGATGGCAGGCTTTATGCTCATTGGCATCATTACCTGCTTTTTTGCTACTGAACCAAAACTCGAGTTTGGGCAACCCAAAACGCTTCAAGAAACTATCGTTGCTCCATTTTCGGAGCTGCTCTCTCGAAATAAAGCGATTTGGATTTTACTTTTCATTTTTCTTTACAAGTTTGGAGACGCCATGGGTGGGTCGATGCTGGGAGCGCTCTATGTTGACGTCGGCTATTCGAACAAAGTGATCGCTGAGATCACAAAGGGCTTTGGCTTCTTTTCTTCTATGGCTGGACTCTTTATTGGCGGCACTTTGATTTACCGCTTTGGAATTTATCCATGTTTATGGATCTTTGGCATTTTGCAATCTCTCTCAACACTGAACTTCGTTTTGCTCACTCAAACGGGCCCCGATTGGGGAAGTCTCGTCTATGTGATTGCATTTGAAGATCTCAGCAGTGGGATGGGAACAGCCGCTCTTGTTGCCTATCTCAGCGAGCTTACAAATCGTCGTTTTACGGCGACTCAATATGCTCTTTTAAATAGTCTGGCAGGCTTGGGGCGCACTTTTTTCTCAGGCTTTGCTGGAGATATGGCAGGCTATTATGGCTATTTTAATTTTTATATCATTTGTGCCGCTTTTGCTTTGCCTGGCCTAATCGTGCTCTCCACCATCTCCCCCAGAAAGTTAGCGTCTCATGAAGTGGGCTGAGATTGTTTCTCCTATTTTTGTTGTAGGCATTCGCGATTTCGAATGGAATCAAGAACTAGATTCTTTTTTAAATGAATTTCCGGTTGCCGGCTTGTCTCTCTTTAACTCTCCTCACGATTCGGAGGACTTTATCTGGAAAGACCCCGATCTCGCATTAGAGAAGCTTTATGAGTTTTTGAGAAAAGCTGAAGGGCGAATTCAATTTCTTGCTGCTGATCAAGAGGGTGGACGCGTGAGACGCTTAAAAAAACCTTTCATCAATCTTCCGCCAGCTCAAAAGATTGGCGAATATTTTAATCGAGCGGGTGGTCTTGATAAAATTTTTGAACTCTATAGTCTTGCTGCTCAGCAACTTTCTTTGGCCGGGGTTCAGCTTAATTTCGCTCCGGTTTGCGATCTAAGAACCTCAGCAACGACTCAGATTATTCAAGATCGAAGTTTTTCTGAAAAAGCCGACGAGGTGATTCGCCTCGCTCGCCTATTTTGTGAGGCGATGGAGACCTCCTCGGTTCGCTGCGTGCTGAAACATTTTCCAGGGCACGGGCCCACGAGCATCGACTCTCATGAAAAAGTGGCTATCATCGACAAAGACCCCTATTTGTATGAGCGAGAAGATCGAAAAATTTTTGAAGAATGTGCCGCTTCCGCTTTTGGAATCATGACAGCTCATGTGGCGCTACCCGAAAAACCTGAAAGAATTCTAAGCTTGGATATTGATTTTATAAAAGCCTGCAAGCGTCAGATGCCAACTCATTTAATCTGGATGACAGATGATCTTCTCACCATGAAGGCAGTGAATGAAATGAAGCCCTGGATTTCATGCTTTCATGCGGAATACAACTATATCAATCTATGCAACACTCTCGATCAGTCGGCTTCAGCCATCGAAGATGTGATTTATGATTTAGAAAATCGAAGTTTAAGTTTTGACGAAGTTCAAAAAATTGAAATGCGATCTCGTCATAGTCTTGAAAACTTTCAATTTCTACCGATCGAAAATGAATTCAAAACCTGGAAAAAGAAAATTTTAGCCTTAAGTCAACAAGCTGAAGACTTGATGCATCAAGAAGCTTTGATATGAAACACTTAAAGATTGGGATCGCCGCGGATTATGATTCGAATGGATCGATCATCTCTGATTTAGACGTTCTTAAGAGATTATCTTCCTATGGAGTCGAGGCTGAGCTCATTCAAGCGCCCATGCTTGAAAGAATCGAAAGCCTAGAACTCGATGGCTTGATTCTTCCCGGCAGTCCTCTTGATGTGGATCCTCAGCTTTATGGTGAAGAGAAGAAATATTCTGAAGTGAAGATAAACCAGCGTCGGCAAGAGTTGGATTGGCAGATCATTGAACAGGCGCTAGCGCTGGATATGCCCATTCTTGGCATTTGTTTTGGCATGCAGATCTTAAACGTTTTTTTTGGTGGCAGCCTCTATCAGCACATTCCAGCTGATTTACCGAGCCCCATTGAGCATGAGCAAAAAATAAGCAAATATCAGCCGTCACACGAAGTTCATTTAGAAAAAGAGGGGCTGTTGTTTCACGAGTTTAACAACAAGTCTTTGCAAGTGAACTCTACGCATCACCAAGGTGTCAAAAAGCTTGGAAAAAATTTAAGACTTGAAGCCAAAGCTCACGACGGACTCATTGAAGCTTTCAGTCATGAAACAAAGAAATTCGTTCTGGGGGTCGAATGGCATCCTGAAAGACTTCAAGATGATCCTGTTATCCCCTATTTTCTAAAAGTCTGTCGGCACTAAGATTCAAAAACTCAGCATTTTGCCCCTCAAGGAGACTAAGCCTCGCCTTTAATTTCTGATTTTCTTCAACTAGCTCTCGCTTTTGTTTTTTTAAGAGCATCACAGCGCTCACAAGAAAATTGGTTCCACCCAGTGATTCAGTTTCTAGATCGAAAAACTCAAAATCTTCTCTCATGCGATGTCTCCTTCAAGAGACAAGACATGCAACTAGCGCACCAAGTTAAAGTGATCTAAAATCGAAAGCCAGCCGCGTCAAAATTAAAAAGCGTCAATGTTCTAACATTCGCATGTCATTTGACGCCTAGCCAATGAGCAGCGTGCTCAAGAAGAAAGATTTATCTTTTTTGTGAAAGAAGAGTGAAAGAATGTTTTGAAAAGCTCTCTACGCTTTTTCATGTCTTCCGTATTTTTCATGACTTTTCGACAAAAAGCTCGAGCTGTTTCATGCGCTTGAATATATCGACCTCGATCTTGCTCTTTAACCCAGTCTCCAAGCTTTAGCTCATCAAACAGTACTCCAAAAACAACATCCTCCAACGCCTGCTCTTGTTGAGCATGAAGGCACTCAAGAGCAAAACCAAACTTATCCACCTCGCCTTGCAGCTCCAGTTCAAGAGCAGAGGTCTCTTGATTGCGCATGGCGTTTTCGCAAAACAAATTGAAATGACTTAGCTCTTCAATGATCACACTGAGCTCGGAAAAACTCTCGACATTAAAATCAATTGGATATTTTTTCGACTGAAATTTATCGAGCAAGACCGAGCTTAAACATATCGCGATATCTAAATTTTCACCCTCTTGATTGATCAAGAGCGCATTTTGATTTTCAGTCGGAAGCAAAAAGTCCATCACTTGAAACTCATGTCGGCTGTCATTGAGCCTTTGAAGTTGAAGCTGAATCTCTTTTAGAAAATTCATTTAGAAGTCGTTTCCTGACGTCTTCAGGGGAACAATTCCAGCTCGCTTCAAACGATCGAGCGCCACCTCAGATCCCGATTGAGCATAAAGCTCTAAAAGTTCATGAATTGAAAGTTGATCGAGTTTGAAATGATTCGAAACCTCGGTGATCAGCCGCGCTAAGTTTACAAAGCTTTCACTCAACTCATCATAAATATTTTGTGAATCTGTCAGACCACTTAAATGAGAATAGGCGATTCCACCCATTTCATAAAAATATGACAAGTTAAGAGTCCTCTTTGAGACAGCCTCAGGAAAAAATCCGCTCACCATCAAAGACGTATCTCCGAGCTGCCTTAGCAAGACGATTCGACGATACAAATCTGCTTCGAGGGCCTTGGCTAAAAGATCTGACAGAACAGGCAACCGCACTCCGCTTTGAACGAAAAGTTTTGCCGTTTCATGAAATTGAGCGAGCACAGAAGAAACATAATCGAGCGCCAATGGAGAAACTTCAATATTGGTTCTTGAAACAGCCTGACTTAAATGCGCCTCAAAAAAGAACTTTAAGCCCTTGGATTCTATCGATAACTTTGAGTTCTCAAAGCTCATTAAAAGCACCCACTCCGAACTATGATTATATCAGAAAGATGAGGGAAATAGAAACCCGACCCGATAAAACAGCTCAAATACCACAGAAATAACGACGTCTTAGAAGTTAAACCGCCACGGCAAAGCCTTTTGCAGAGCGACTTTGATCTGCTCAATATGCTCCGGACCATCGGTCTCGACGAGCACATGAGTGTTTACTTCTTTCAGTGCTTGAGTGCGAAAAACTCTCTCATGATCAATCTGAACGATGCTGGCGTTATGTTCAGCGATGACATGAATAAGTTTTTCGAGCGAGCCTGGAAGATCAGGAATAATCGCCTCGAACTGAAAAAGTCGGCCTGATTTTGCCAAACCTTTTTGAATGATTCGAGCCAGCAGATTCACGTCGAGATTACCCCCGGTAAGAACAATCACTGTCGGCCCTTGCATCATCTCTGGCGCTCGAAATGCGGCAGCGATCGCAGCTCCGCCGCAACCCTCTAAAAACAAGCGTTCATTCTCTAAAGCATAGAGCAAGCCTTCAGCGATCTCTTCATCATTAACGACAATGGAGTCATTAAGATTTTTATTGGCGATCTCAAAACAAAGATCGCCCATTTTCTTAACCGCAATCCCCTCGGCAATTGTATCGACTCTCTCAAGGCTAATGGCGTGTCCCGCTTTTCTTGAGGGTAAAAAAGTATTACAACCTGCAGCCTGAACCCCAACGATATTGATGTTTGGATTTTTTTCCTTCAAAAAAACAGACATTCCTGCAATCAAACCGCCTCCACCAATCGGGCAGATAAGAGTCTCGATTTCAGGCAATTCATCCCAAATTTCTTTTGCCAAACTTCCTTGGCCAACGATGACTGCAGGATCATTAAAGGCATGAATATACTCTCGCCCTTCTTGAGTCTCAATTCGACGAGCTTCTTCATATGCCTCTTGATAGCTCTCACCAAACAAAACGACTTGAGCGCCCAACTGCCGAGTTGATCGAAGTTTTACCAAGGGCGTATTCACAGGCATCACAATCTTCGCATCAAGGCCCAATCTCTTGGCGTGAAATGCTACACCTTGCGCATGATTGCCGGCTGAAGCAGCGACTAAGCCCTTCTTTTTGGCTGCTGACAAAACTGACATAATTTTAGAGAGAGCCCCTCTCACCTTGAAACTTCCGGTGAATTGCAAATTCTCAGCTTTTAAATAGATAGGATGTTTGGAGCCCACCCTCTCTTCGATGCCGAAAGATCGAATCAGGGGGGTTTTTATAATAAAGCCTTTGGAATCTAGGGCTACTTTTTCTATGGCTTGAGAGCTGACATCCATGATTGAAGGTTTAAAACGAAGCAGAAGGCCCGACAAGAATTTTTCTCAAAGCTAGTTGCTTGAAATCGCAACTTAAGAAAAAATGGAGGCTAGCAAAAAAAGGGGTTGATTCTTGTTAAAAAAATCTGAAATCGAAGCTACCGCGAAAATCATCGACTCTTTGAGCTCTCATCAAGTTTTGAAATTGAAGGTGGATGCAAAAGCTTCTGAGATAAAAGCGGCTTTTGATCGTGAAAAAGAAATTTTCAACCCCGCACTTTATCAAGATCAGGTCACACAAAACCTTGTTCAAAAAATTCGAGACAAAATTGATGAAGCTTATGCAGCCATCGGTAATCAAAGTTTTGAAGCCTTGGATCCTGCTGCCGAAGATAATTTTGATCCCGATATGATCACGTCAGCTCAAGATCGCCCCAACTGGACGGCCAATGGTCCAGGAGAAAAGTTTCACGAGCTCGCTCTAAAAGCTTTTGCGGCCAAAGATTTTCAATCTGCTTTTGTGAATATTCAGATCGCTCTTAGTGCTGAAGCTGAAAACCCTCGATTTCTTGTGTTAAAAGAACGCATTGAAATAGAATTAAACAAAGCGAAAAAACTTAAAAAATAGTGCCGTCCCAATAGCGGTGCAAGCCAATGACTTTTCCTAAAATTTTAAAACTCGAATCTTCAATTTTCATGGGCTTAAATTTCGGATTTTCAGGATAGAGCCAAATTGATTTTTGCTTTTTTACTAATCGCTTAATCGTAACTTCTCCATCTAAAACGGCAACGACAATCTCTTTGTTTTCAGCCTGAGGGGCCTGTCGCACGATGGCAATATCTCCATCTAAAATTCCAGCATCCTTCATGCTCTCCCCCAAAACACGAACCGCAAATACTGGACCTCGAACGAAGCTGGGAACACTGACATTTCCTAAATGCTGTTCAATCGCCTCTAAGGGTCGCCCTGCTGGTGCCGCCCCCAATACGGGCACGGCTCTAAATTGATCGGCCTGCACCAATCTGAGCCCCCGAGACCTTTGTGGATCTCGAGCTAAAACGTTTTTATCAATGAGAGCTTGAATCACTGATTGAGCTGTTCCTACCGCTCGCCAGCCCATTTGTCGGCAGATCTCTCGATAGGTGGGCATTGAACCGCCCTTATAATAACAATCTTTTAAATACTGAAAGACTCGTGCTTGCTGCGGGCTCAAGGTCTCATCCATACAAATTTATGTATATCTTAAACCCATGAAAATTCAAAGCTTTTATGTGCATCTCTGATGGCTCCCTTCCAATCCTGATGACAAGCGCCATTTTATGGAATACCATACAAGTGTATGCTCTTCGATAAATTTTTGTCTCCCGCCCCACTAAAAGAACGCCCCGCCGATTTCTTACAAATCAGCGGCGAAAATGGTGCGGGAAGTCGCCGAATGGCTTTTTCGTTCTTAAGACCGAAAAGCCAAGTTTTATGGGTGGCCTCCCCCTGGCAAATTTATGCTCCAGCTCTTTGGAGTCTCGCTAAAGAAAAAGAAATTTTTCTAACGGGCTTAGACAAGCCCCAAAAGCTTTCTTACAAACGCCTTTTCTATGAACTCTATGAATCACAAGCTTTTGAAACCTGGATTCTTGATCATTTGAAATTAAAAAACTCTGATGGCTTCTTTTTAATGCGCCTCTTAAAAAACTCTCGAATTCAGATTATTGTTCTAGAAGATTTTCCTTATTCGTTTTGTCAAAAAAGATTGAAGGTTGTGCTTTCGCATCATCACTATCGACTACAGTGGACGAAGGGCGGCCCTCTTCAACCCCAATATATTGCCGCCACTCACTTAACAGAAAGTCTTGAAGATATATGTATGCTACAGCCCTAGATGAGTTGAAAATTTCTCCTCATCGAATGAGATTTCAGAATCTCTGGATTTATCAACTTCGATCTTTTCACCCCTTCTGGATTCAAAAAATAAAATCAGAATATGAGAATGAATTGTTTTTTGGAAAAACAGCATGGGGGTCATTACTTCAAATTTATAATTTAAACTTATTCACTCCCATTGAAAAACTTCATGCTTTTGCAGAAGACTATCACTCTCAATTTCACCCAGAGATTTCTTCTGCTCAAATTCAAAAGATTTTTGAGAAATTAAATCATCTTGGAATCTCTAAAATTGGTCACCTCGTTAAAATCCCAGGAACACAGATTCAAAATCGCTGGGGCAAAAAGTGGGCAGATTTCTTTCGTGGAGTTCTTCAGCCCGAAGATCAAGACTGGCCATGGCAACCCCAAGCAGAAGATCCAATATTCTCAAAAAAAATAGATCTAGAATTTAGCATTTTTGATGCTGAAATTTTTTCTAACTACGTGGGCCGAGCATTAGATGACTTGAATTTAAAAATTTCAAATATCAGCCTTCAGTCAATTTCGATCAAATACCCAGGGGCTGCCCATGAAGATGACATTGAAATTCAAATCGAGTTCCCCAAAAAGACCTCTCTTCAAAGAGATATATTTTGGATTAAACGAATAGTGCATGACAAAATTCTATCCCTCCATGGGCTCAGCCCTATTTCTCAGTTTGAGATTTTGATTTATGCCAGCCCCCCGTCAAAACAAATTCAGCTCTCTTTTTTTGAAGACCGATCAAGCTCTGAAAAATTTGATAGAATGATTAAAAAAATTGAATGTTTAGGCTGCACAATTTTTCAACCAGAAAAAAGTCTAAACCCCAAACCTGAAAAAAGCTGGAAGCCAAAAAAAGCTAAATGGCAATTTGCCTGGCAGTCAGAAGCATTGTTTCGCCCTCTGATTCAATTTTCGCCGCGTCCAATTCCAAGGCCTCAGGGAGTTCTTTACCCCACAGAAACCTTACAATGGACTGATGAAAATGAAAAAATTCAATCTCGACACTATTTCATGATGCGATCTGAAAGAAAATGGGCCTGGGTCTTTCGAGATCATTACGAAAACTGGTTTGAGCAGGGAATTCTAGAATGATTCGATATAGTGAACTTTGCTCGAAATCTTGCTTTTCATTTTTGCAAGGAGCTTCTCACCCAGAAGATTTGGTCAATCGAGCACACGAACTTGGCTATGAATCTTTGGCGCTCAATGATTTTAATGGGTTTTATGGAATGGTCAGAGCTTTTGATTCTGCAAAAAAAAATTCTCTTCGTGTTCATTTTGGAACAGAAATTAGATTAGAGAATAGCCCGCTTTGCCTCATCGCCAAAAATTTAAATGGCTACCGTCAAATATGCCGGCTTCTCACCGAAGCCTTTGCGGAACAAAAAAAATCTGAGCCCCTCATCACAAGAACTAGTTTTATGCGATGGGCCTCAACAGAGGATATCTTTATCATTTTGGCGGCAAGAGATTTTCCATCTACTGAATTATTCAATTGGCTGAATTCAAATTTCAAACTTCATCAGTTTGTTACTAAATACTTCACACCAAACTCTGACCGTAAAATCAAATCTTGGATTAAAAATTTGCCTCGCCACATTCCAAGAATTTGGACTTGGGATGTTTTTTATCATGAACCTAATCGACTAGAAGTTTTTAATCTTCTCAAAGCCATACGCGAAAATAAGAAACTAAAAGAAATTGAGCCCGCTTTTAATGCCGAAAGATATCTTCATCCGATTTCAGATCTGAAAAAATTAGGCGTTCCTAAAGAGTGGATTCAAAATGCTCTCCAGATATCAAGAGACTGCTCTTTCAGCCCTTCAGAAATTCGCTACCGCTACCCAAAAGAGTGGTTGCCATCAAACACTACATCTTTTGATTTTCTCAATGAACTCTGCCGACAAGGTTTAAAAAAAAGATTTCCCCAAGGCACTTCTTCTGAAGTTCTTCAACAACTTGAGCACGAGCTTCGACTTGTAAGAGAACTCGAATATGAAGACTATTTTTTAACAGTATGGGATATCGTTCAATACGCGCGAAAACAAAAAATTCTTTGCCAAGGTCGAGGCTCAGCCGCAAATTCTGTCATCTGCTATCTCTTAGAAATCACGAGTATTAATCCCGTTCAAATGAATCTTCTTTTTGAACGATTTATTTCAAAAGAGAGAAATGAAGCTCCTGACATTGATGTTGATTTCGAGCACGAAAGAAGAGAGGAGGTCATTCAATATATCTACGAAAAATATGGGCGTCATCGAGCGGGCATGGTGGCCACGCTCATTACCTATAAAACAAAATCTGCTCTCCGTGATGTGGGCAAAGCTTTAGATATTCGCCCTGATGTGATTTCTAACCTCAGTAAAAAAGCTTCATGGAAAGAAAATATCTTTGAAGACTCTGATTTAAATTCCCCTACGCTCAAGCAGCTCTTTCGATTAGTGAAACAAATTAAAGGATTTCCGCGCCACCTCGGCCAGCACACCGGTGGAATGATTTTGTGTGATGATCGACTTGATGAAATTAGCCCCATTGAACCTGCCAGCATGAAAAATCGAAGTGTGGTTCAGTGGGATAAGTATGACATTGAAAAACTCGGTCTGCTCAAAATTGATGTTTTAAGTTTAGGAATGCTCACTTGTATTCGAAAGTCACTTGAACTCTTAAGTGAAAAAAATATCGCTCATCTTGAGCTCCATGAAATTCCCCAAGATGACTCAAAAACTTACGAGATGATTGGCAAATCTCAAAGTGTTGGAGTTTTTCAGATCGAATCGAGAGCACAGATGAGCATGTTGGCTCGCCTCAAGCCCAAGAATTTTTATGATCTCGTGATTGAAGTAGCCATCGTAAGACCTGGGCCCATTCAGGGCGGAATGGTTCACCCCTACCTCAAAAGACGAATGGGTCTTGAAAAAGTTGATTATGCTCACCCTAAGCTCAAGCCCATTCTTGAAAAAACTTTAGGAATCCCAATTTTTCAAGAGCAAGTCATGAAAATGGCCATTGAAGTCGCTGGCTATAGTCCCGGCGAAGCCGATGCTCTTCGTCGAGCGATGGGCACATGGAAGAAGACGGGAAGTCTTGAGGCTTTTAGCCAAGACCTCGGCCGTCGATTATATGAAAATGGAGTTCCAAAAGAATTTACTAATCGTGTTTGCCAGCAAATTTTAGGTTTCGGTGAATACGGTTTTCCAGAATCTCATGCGGCGAGCTTTGCCTTGCTGACTTATGCCTCTGCTTATCTCAAAGCCCACTACCCCAATGTTTTTTTATGCTCACTTTTAAATTCTATGCCCATGGGTTTTTATCCCTTTCACGTCTTAACTTCTAGCTTTATGCGCGAAGGCGTTCACTGTCTTCCTGTCTCACTCAAAAAATCGAACTGGGATCACTCTCTTGAAAAATATCAAGATCAATGGGCCATTCGACTTGGCTTTCGCTGTGTCAAAAACTTAAGCCAGAAAAATACTCAGTCTTATTTGAAGCTTCGAGATTCAGATCCTCAGGCTTTTGAAAATTGCTTCGATCAAGAAGAAAGAGCCTCGTTAGCCATGATTCGAGAATCTCAAAAGCGGCTCTACTACTGGAAAGCTCTTGAGAAAAATAAATCCTCGCTGCCCTTTAAAGATGAAAAGTCTCCCAGCTTTAGAGAGCCTGACGCTTTTGAAAATATGATTTTAGATTTTGAGTTTATGCAGACAAGTTTGAAGGAGCACCCCTCTCAGCTGATTAAAAAGAAGTATTGGAGTTATGATGTTTCTCCTTCGAAAATATCGACCTCTAAAGAACTAGAGCTTCAGAAAAATGGAAGTTTTGTATTCTGCTTCGGGATGATCCAGATTGTGCAGAGCCCTCCTACCGCCAAAGGAATGTTTTTTATTACTGCCGAAGATGAATCAGGATTTCTGAATTTAGTTTTTTCGCCTGACAAATGGAAAGAATTTAAAAATTTAATCCAATCAAACTGTTTTGTTCTCGCCGCAGGTCAAATTCAAAAAGTTGATCACTACCATTCTCTCTTGGTGAAAAAAATCTATGAAACTAGAAAGCAAAAAGCTGATATTTTGAAAATCACGCCCTTAAGTCGAAGCCATTCCATCGATCGAATCGCCAAATCAAAGCGTTTATTCTATTGAACCAAATCCAAACCATGACAAAAGAGATTTCGGCTCTTTCTTTGTTGGTGGCAAATACGGATTATCTAAATATCGACTACAAATATCCGCATACTCTCCAATCCAATGGCGATGTAAGGCGGCAGGGTCTGCTAAGCTGTGTTTTGTCTTAAATCGAACCGCAGAGAAGACTAAAGCTCTAGCTTCGGTCTCTCGCCACCCCTGAATCAGATAGGATGGTAGAACATCGTGCGTGGGAGCTGGTAAGAACAAATTTTTCTTCGCCGTGAAAACGGGTAACTCCGATCGAGAGTATTTAAAATAAATCTCATCCCAACTCTTAAGCTCATAAAAAACTTTATTCGCAGGATTTTCTTCAAACTGACCTTCTGAATCGCACAACTGCCGACAGCTTTCTGGCAGATAAACTGCCCCAGAGCCTCGCCCTTCCCGCCATGCCTTGGAGTGAAATTTATAAATGGCGTGGGTTTTAGCCGCGACAAATAAACGAAATCTTTTTGTCGACTTCTTATCCGTCACGTACTCCACACCTGGTGCAAAATGATGATCTTCAGAATACTGATCAATGGCTGGTAAAAACTGCTGAAGAAAGCGTTTTTTAAAATTCATATTGGCGATCATCGCCTCATTCGTGTCGCCATAGATTTTAGGATAGCCATGCGAATTAGTGACAAGAAACTCCAAGTCTCCAAATTTTTTATCTGAAGACTTTCGTATCACCATCCAAATATTTTCTGTGTCATGGGTATGTGAAAAAATATTCAAATCAATAGCATGATAGAGAATATAGTTGAGATACCAATGCGTGCGAGTTTCGATTACGGAGTAATAGACTGGAGCCTTCTCTAAAAGACTTCTTGCATGTTCGTTTGAAATGCTAAAAATGTTGATTCCATTATCTCTAAGATCTTCATTCTCATCGAAAAAGAGCCCCACAAGATGATCCACCGGGCTAAAGCCCGTCTCGGTTTGCACAAAGGCAGCAGAAACATCTTTATAAATAATGGGCGCCCAGGCTTCAGCTAGCTCAAAATGAGAAACTTTAGCCGAGGTAGAGAAGGGAATCGAAAAAAAGATCACCCAACACCAACGACGCACCCCTCCATTTTCTCATAAAAAGAAGCTCGCGCGAACCCGCTTAAAAAGCCTCCCAGAGCTCTCAAAGAGCCTTTAAATCAGATTTTGAGGCTGTTTAAGGAATTCTTAGTTTCTAAAAAGAATTAGACCATGAGAGAGATCATAGGGAGATAGCCCCACGGTGACACGATCCCCTGGCAAAACTTTGATGCTAAAGCGTCTCATTTTTCCACAAAGTTTCGCATTTAAAACCTGCTCGTTCATATCGAGCTTCACTCGATAGATGCCCCCAGCCGCGATCTCTTCTACCGTTCCCTCTAACTTTACTAAATCATCTCTTGCCATCTATTTTTACCAATCTATTAGAATGTCGAACATTTACAGTTGTTTTTCAAGCCTTTCAAGTCATAAAGATGCCTTAAAGGAAGCTTTTTTGATGAAATTCATCTTTTTAATATCGAATAGCCTAGTTTTATACCTTTGGCTCATATCCGCCAGGGCAGCCTCACTTGAAACTGGCGATTTTATTTTTGTAGACCTCGATTGTGGCCCCATTTGCGAGGCTATTGAAGATGTCACGCTTCAGCAGTTTGGCAAAGAAAATCCTAGACTCTCTCATGTTGGAATTCTTGAAAAAATCGGCAATGAGTTTTTTGTTTGGGAGGCCTGGCCCGAAGGTGGAGTGGTCGCCACAAGTTTAAAAAAATTTTTGAATCGCAAAAATTCTAAAAACTATCTCGCCAGCGTCTCGCCCAGTTTGCGCGACGAAGCTCAGAGGGCTATTGAATTTATAAAATCTAAAAAAGGACTCCCTTATAATTCGTCTTTTTTAAACAATGAGAACTCTTATTATTGCTCTCAGCTCATTCAAGCGGCTCTTCCTGAGTTTTTCACTCTACTTCCGATGTATTTTGGCATTCCTTCAGACAAAAATTATACAGCATGGATTTCTTATTTTCAGTCGCTTGGAATCTCTATGCCACAAGGTCAGCTCGGCGTATCTCCTTTGGGTATCTTAAAAATGGGCATGAACACTAACTTGTTTGACTCTCCTCTCATCTTGATCGAGAAGGATTCATGAGCTTTTATCGAGATAAAGTTGTTTTCATCACAGGAGCTTCCTCAGGAATCGGAAGAGCCATTGCCGAAGAAGCCATCCGACTTGGTGCCAAAGTTGTCTTATGTGCTCGAAGAAAAGAACGTTTAGAGAAGCTTGTTAATATTTGGAATGAGAATGAAACAAGAGCACTTGCAGTTTTTTGTGATGTTCGAGATCAAGATCAGATTGAAAAAG
>JBMTHG010000032.1:0-15024 GCA_049436045.1 Bdellovibrionota bacterium | reverse complement strand
TAAAGGCTCGATATTATTTGTTTAGAGCGCTTGAGCTCTCTAAAAACGATGTTGAGCGTGGCCAGGTGTTTTTGTCTCTCGCCAAGTTAACACAAAAAGAGCGATTCTGGAGGCAAGCCGCCGCCCTCGATGGCTCTTTGATCGAGCCCCTTCAGTGGCAAAAAGAGGCGGCCAAAGGAAATCCCTTTTTTGAGAATCTATACGATCGCCAGATTCGAATAATAAGAAGATTAAGAGACCAACAAAACTAGGGCTTATCTCGTGGCAAAAGGCCAGATTTTCAAATCATTCGGCTAACTTAAGATAGCTTTTACGGACCCCTATTGCCCGATCCGAGAAGACATTCTATAAGCCTTAAGTCATGCGGGCTCACTCAGCTGAAGATTCGTGCTCCATCGGGACTTTAGAAGCCCATGCTCCTTGTTATGTATGGCGTTTTAATGAATCTGGCCATTGCACAGATTGGAATCACGAAGCCAGCAAGCTGTTAAAATCTGAGCAAGACTCTTTCGAAGGCCTGAATTGGATGGATCTGTTTTCATTTTATGATTCCAAAAAGATTAAGAATTTTTTTACAAACCCATCTGGGCCAGCCGAATTTAAAATCGAAGCTGGGCTAGCCCATTCAAAAGATAGGATGATTTTGATCAAGGCCCGACGTCTTGAAAATGAGAGTGGCGCTTTTTCAGGATATATCGCTTCGGGAATCGACATCAGTGAGCTTCATAAAACACGAATGCACATGTTGAAAACCTCAAGAGAGCTTGAGATCTCTAATCAAGAATTGGAGCAATATGCTTATGTCGTTTCTCATGATCTTCAAGAGCCGCTTCGAATGATCACTGGCTTTTGTGATCTTTTGAAAGAGGAATATGACTCAAAACTCGACAGCAATGGTCAAGAGTACATTGAGTTTATCTGTGATGGCGCGAGGCGAATGACTCAGCTTATTAAAAGTCTTTTGTCTTACTCCCAAGTCTCAAGAAAGAAAGTAAAAACTCAGTCTTGCGATTTAAAAAAGATTTTATCATCGGTAACATTAAATCTAAATTCGAAGATAACAGAGCACGGCGCCCAGATTTTAGTTTCGAACGATATTCCTCCAGTTCGAGCCAACGAAGTCTTTTTGATTCAAATCTTTCAAAACTTAATCGAAAATGCCCTTAAATATAGGCATCAGGATCGAAAGCCTGAAGTTAAAATCGAATATGAGATCCGAGACGAACAAGTTGTTGTTTTCGTAAAAGACAACGCTAAGGGCATTGCCCCTCAAAATCACAATCGGATCTTTAAACTATTTCAAAGAGGATCGTCCCAGAAGGAAGACGGCCTGGGCATTGGCCTAGCACTTGCCAAGAAACTCACAGAAAGTCTTGAAGGCAGAATAGAAGTGGAATCTGACGGCCAATCTGGAAGTTTGTTTAAGGTTTCTCTGCCTCTAGCTGGAGATCAAAAATGAAAGATTCTCGATTTTTGATCATCGAAGACAACCCAGGCGATATTCGACTAATGCAAATTGCCATTCAGCGCGCTCAGATACCCGTTGAGTTAGAAGTGCATAGTCGCGGAGAAGAAGCCTTAAAAGACCTTAAAGATCGAAGCGAAGCCAATTTTCCAGACTTGATCATTCTCGATATCAATTTGCCGGGCATGACAGGCTTTGAAATTCTAAATGAGATTAAGAGTGACTCTCGTCTTTCAAAGATTCCAGCCTTCATCATGAGCTCATCAGAGAATATTAAAGATCGCGAACGTGCGGTCTCAGGCGGAGCATTAAATTATTTTTCAAAACCGAACACCATGCAAGACCTGCAAAATCTCATGATCTCTTTTGTTGAGTCGACCCAAATGAAAGAAAGTTCACAATGATTGCCCTTGAACTTCCTAAAAATCATTTCAACATTCTCCTGATTGAAGACAATCAAGGAGATCAGATCTTGGCTCAAAAGCGCTTGGAGAAAGGTTTTGAAAAAGCATCTATTACGTGTTTTTTCGCTTCGAACCTTGAAGCCGGAAAAAAAATTGTCGCGACGACGCCGATTCATGTGATTTTGCTCGATCTCAATCTGCCTGACAGCTCCGGACTCCAATCCGTGAAAGATCTAAAAAAATCTTTCCCTGAAACGAGCTTGATTGTTTTAACGGGATGGGATGATCGAAAGACAGCGATCGAAAGTCTTCACCTCGGCGCTCAGGATTATTTGATCAAAGGAAGTTACACGGCGTCGTCTCTTGCTTGGAGCATTCGATCGGCGATCACACGTCAAGAGAATCTCAACGAAATTGAAAAGTTAAAGAAAACAGATAAGCAAAGACTTGAGTTTAAAGACAGAATTCTCAGTATGGCTGCTCACGACATTCGAGGCTCATTGGTCGGTGTTCTTGGGTTTTTAAAAAATATTGTGAACGGTGAACTAATCGACGATCTTCGGCCTGATCAGAAACGAATTTTCGAACTCATGCTGAAGAATTGTGAAAATGTCGTTGGTCTTTCTGACGAAATTGTTCGAGCAAGAAGAGAGCATTTGGTAGAGATCAATGTCAGCCGGCGCTCGCTAGATGTTCAAAAATTTTTAGAAAGCATAAAAGCGGAGTTAGAAACAAACTGTGTCCCCAAAAACATTTCTATAATTATAGAGACTACATTTCGAGATGACTGCTTTGATTTAGACGGCTCCCTACTTTCACGGGCCTTAAAAAATCTTCTCCTCAATGCGGTTGAACACTCTCCCGAAAATAGTGAGATCAGGTTAAAGGCCGAGACTGATCAAAATAATCATCTCGTCTTTCGCATAAAAGATTCAGGAAACGGAATTGAAGATGAAAAAATCTCAAAGCTTTTTGAAGAAGTACGACCCTTTGATCCGAAAGACCCTCATTCTTGTTATCACGGCCTCGGTCTTGTGATTGTGAAAAGAATTGTCACAGCTCATGGTGGAGAGATCGGAGTGACAAGCGATGTCGGGATTGGAACAGAGTTTGAGATTCGAATCCCGCCAATTCCTGAGAAATTTAAGTCGGAAACACGGTGCTAATCAGCTCTGAACGACTTTTGACCCCCGCCTTTTCAAAAATCCCAGTAATGTGAAACTTCACAGTTTTTTCAGTGACCTCGAGAATATCAGCAATTTCTCGATTAGAGAGCCCTTTAAATAAAAGTCGGCAAACCTCTCGTTCTTTATCGGTGAATTGATGAACCTCAATAAATCTCTCCAAAAGAATTGTTAGATGTCTGGGTTGATTCCAAGCTTTCTTGAAGATCTCCATCAGGTCATCCAAAGAAAATGGCTTTTGCAAAAAATCAACCGCTCCCAAGCGAATCACCTCTTTCGCCATTTCTAAATCGGGTTGAGCCGAGAAAGCCACACAAGGAATATCTAAAAGCTTCGCATGATTGACGAGGTCTAAGCCCTTTCGACTACCATCTTCCATTAAAATATCGGTTAAAACGCCGTGGAACTTTTGATCTCCGTTTGGAGATTCATTTAAAAAGTGTTTGGCAGAATCAAAATCATTGGCCCAATGAATCTCTACTTGTTTTTTTAGCAAACAAGTTCCTATCCATTCCGCGTGTAAAACATCGTCCTCTAAAAGAAGTAAGCGCCCCTCCATTACGCCCAGAGAAGCTTGGGGATTTTTAAAAACCTTCAATTTAGGCGCCACAAAAACCGTCCCAACACAATAAAATCTATTTATCCTAAAATTTTTAGACTGGCAAAAAGTTTGCCTTGAAAAGAAGACGTGTACAATAACTCACAATTCTGGAAGCCGCATATTGAGCGGAGTTGCCAAACTATTGTCCGATAAGTCAACAATCCCTATCTTATCACTTCGTCGACACGAGACTAAAACAAAACGATCGGCATCTAGTGTCATATATTGCATTTTTTCTGGTGAGCAATCATTGGGCAAAGTCACGCGATTGGCGATGGCATGGGTCGAGCTATTGATCAAAATCAACTCAGAGTCTTTCGGAGCAGAAGCGACAACTCGCGTCTCAGCATCAATCACTAACAAGTTCTTAATCTCGGCAGAAACATCGATATCTTGGTCGGTGAGATTAGCCTCATCGAGAATTTTTAGAGCCTCAGCTTTTGGATAACTAATGAAAACTTTTTGCTGAGCCGCACTCGCAGAGATATCAAAGGGCCAATATCCGAAGGTCAACGGATTGCTGGCAGCATACTGAGAATCACTGTGATAGAGAGTCTGAAGGGGCTCGCTAAAAGCATGAAGCTCTTCACCCATCAAAACCCGACTCAGAGCTCGCATGTTAATGTCTTCAGTTGAAAGGGCCAAATTAGTGGTGTTGATGCTTGTCAACAGATCCGAGCGCTCCGAGATCACATGAAGCTCGTTATTTGGAGCATCAAGAGCTAAGTCAGCTGGCCCAGCCTCTAAACTCAAAGAATTGATTAGACTTAAGTCAGAGCTGTTAAAAACATCCAACTTGCTTTCATGTTTTCGAATCACAAAGAGACGAGAAGCCCCCACGTGAAGAGCCATTTTTTCAGGCATGCTAGCAAGCCCCTGAAAGCTCACATCAGAAGGGTCTCCATTGCCATCAAGATCAAAAGCTAAAATCTGATTTGAACGAGAACACAACACAAAAAGACGATCATTCGTTGTATCTAAAATCAATTGCTTCGGGCGATCGCAAATCGAATAGAATGAATTCACTTTAGTTCGAAAATTCGTGACAACAAATAGATTGGCCGCTTCAAAAACTGAATAAATCCGTTCATTCGCAGGATCAGCAATGAAATCGCTTAAGAGATTTCGACTCGCGTTTTGGGCAACATCGGGCTGAAAGCTTGGAGAAATTCTTTGAAACATTTTTCGATCAATATCTAAGATCCAGATGTTATCGCTAGCGTCGCTCTCTAAAAGATCAGGTTCAATATTTAAAGAAACGGGCCACCAAGATAGGCCATCTCCTGAAAATGGAAAAAATCGAATCTCGTTTGAGGCCCTCTTCCACTGCCCAACATAAGAAGCGGACGAGAAAAGTCGATCTACAGCGCCTAAGACACTGTAAGCGGCACCATCTAACGAGGAGTCAGCACTAAATGAACCGAAAAAAGTATTGGTATTGTTTCCCACGAAAAAATCAGCGGGCTTATCTTGAGTTCGAGTGCTTGTCGTCGCTCGATTGATAAAAGTGCTTGAAAAAGATCCCTTCGTAAAAAGTCGAACTCCGGTTCCCTCAGTCTTTATCTGCTCGATTTCGTCGAGCCCAGTTTCTGTTTTAATAATGTTTGTTAAGTCTGTTGAATCAAAAACTCGAACCTGAGTTTCGCCAGCTACATAAAGAGTATCGTCTGTAGAATTGAAATCAATACTAACGGGCGAAAAGCTTAAGGCTGTGGTTCCCGACAAAGCCTCAGAGCCCCCAGTAATATCGATCTCTGAAATGGCATCATTGTCTGTGTGATAAACCCAAAGCTGGTTAGATGCCGCATTCATTCGCATTCCATTTGAAAAATTTGGGAGCGCAATTGTTGCTAAATTTCCATTCGTCGTATTGATGATCGAGAAATCCGTGTCATTTTCGTGAATGACATAAATCAAATTTCCATTTCGTTCGATTTGAAGGGGTGATTCTCCCACTGCATAAGTTCGAAGCTCCCAGCGATGATCATTAGGCTCTTCCCACGAGAACGCGGAGTTCACTTCTTTCGAGATAAAATGCACCAAGCTTTGCCCAGCCACAGCAATGTCAGTAATTTTTCTTGGCAAATATACACTATCGCGAATCGCTTGTGTTTCAAGGTCCACAAAAATAAAAGCGTGATCGCTAGAACTTATCAAAACTGCCTCATCTAAAGCAGCGAACTGCCCCATATCTGAAATTGGTGCGGGAAGGTCGATCAAACTCGACAACAAATTGCCTTGAAATGTATCGAGGTCGAGTGGAAAGCGATGAAGTTGAATTCTCTGATTACTTTGCAAGATCGCGACATATCGATATTGAGCATCACTTCCTACCAATAGTTTTTTTGGCTTTTCGCCCGCGGGCAAGTCTAGCCTTCGAGTGAGATCTGTCTCGAGCACCACAACTTGTTTTGATTGACGGCAGAGAACATAGATCAGCGGCAAGGTCGCATCGAAATCAAAAGACATTTCATCGGGAGAGGGGCATAGCTGCAAGCTCGAGTTGGTGGAAAAATCCGATGCCCACTTTTTTATGAAATCACCGCCATTATTTGAAAATGAAGATCGTCTGACTGAAACAAAAAGTTCATCTGTTCTTGGATGAACAAAGATATCTCCAAAAGAGTTGGATGAAAAATTTGAGAGACTCGAAGTTGCCGTCAAGACGCTCATATCATCTGATTGTAGGCGTGTGACATTGAGCGAATTGCGGCTTTTTGATCCGACATAAACAGAGGTTGAAGTGCCCGCGAGAACATTTGGCGTGCGAATCCAAAGAGGCTGTGAAACTGCATAGCTTTGCTCATCCTGACAAGGTGTTGAGCTGCTAAAATCAATATCGTAGGAATAGACTCGATTGGCTTTTTCATCAGCGACAATGAGGCGATGTGTTGCTCCGTTAATTTCTGCGAGATGAATATCACTAATTTTTTCAAATCCAGAGCAATAGTTCGAAGACACTACCGGCACACCTGAAGAGGCATCCGCATAAAAAATTCGAGTTCGCGATTCATCCGTGAAAACAATGTCGTCACTTGCATCATCTTTCATATAGAGCAAGGAGTTCGCAGAGAGACGCAGAGAATCTGGAAGATTGATTGAATGAAAACTTCGATCATCAATTTCGGCCTGCCGAAGACTCAGTAAAGAGGGCCTCGCCGCACTGGCCGAAATGAGAATCCGCGAATTGGCTCCAGCCCGCAATTGCTGGTCTGATTGAAAAATTTTTAGCGGAGACTGCGGAAGTGTGGAATAAGCGCCATTGAGTTTTAAGGTTTGATATTGCCCCGCCCCTCGCATCTGAGCCGACAAAGAATTGACGCAAATGATCGTGAAAAAAAAGAACTTCCAAAACCCCCGCCCCATGACAGCCTTCTTCGACAGATTCAGAATCTCGATTGATATTTTTTTTAAGAAGAGACTTAAGATCACATAATAATTTGAAAAAATTTAATCTTTCTGTTGTGAGTCAAAAAATTGTCATAGTTTAAAATTGCTTAAACTCATCAAGGCTCACCTAAACATTGATTTTTCAGTTTTTTTTTGCCGATCCAGATTGAGTTTAAAATGTGTTAAACTGACCTTGAGCCTTTGTTTTCTTGATTTGAAGCCCATCAGATCAGATAATGAAGAAGCAATCTAAGTTTCAATAAGGAGAATCAATTATGTCGATCGTCGACGCAGGAAATCGATCTGAACAAGAACGCCAAGCGATGGAAGTGGCCGAAGAAGCCCGCGAAGAGAGTTGGAATCATCCCAGTTTTTGCGAAGAGCTTTTTGCCGGCAATTTCAATTTCAATCTGATCTATCCTTTTCCTGAGCAGTCTGCTGAAGATAAAAAACTTGGAGATGCCTTGATTGAAAAGACGCTCAAGTTTCTTCAAGAGAATCTTGATCCCATTGCTGTTGATGAAAACAAATTGATTCCTGAGAACGTGATGCAAGGCTTAAAAGACCTCGGCCTTTTTGGAATCAAAATCCCAAAAGAATATGGTGGCCTTGGCCTCTCTCAAACCAACTACAATCGTTTGATTCATGCGGTTGGAAGTTATTGTGCTTCGACTGCCGTTTTATTGTCAGCTCATCAGTCGATTGGCGTTCCTCAGCCTCTTAAAATTTTTGGAACTCCGGAACAAAAGAAAAAATATCTTCCTCGGCTGGCTAAAGGTGAAGTGTCAGCCTTTGCTCTCACAGAAATTGACGTGGGATCAGACCCTGCCCGAATGAGCACAACGGCGACGCCGACTGAAGATGGCAAACATTTTATTTTAAATGGAACAAAGCTTTGGACGACCAACGGAACAATCGCGGATCTCTTTATCGTCATGGCAGTTACTCCTCCAAAAATTTTGCCGAACGGAAAAGAGAAAAAACAAATCTCGGCTTTTATTGTTGAGAAAAACTCTCCGGGCCTAAAAGTTTTACATCGCTGCGATTTCATGGGTCTCAAAGGAATTCAAAATGGTTTGATTGAGTTTAATCAGGTGAAAGTGCCTCGCGAAAATCTCCTGTGGGATGAAGGCAAGGGACTCAAACTCGCCCTGATCACCCTCAACACCGGTCGACTCACTCTTCCCGCAGCAGTGACGGGTGGCGCCAGAGTATGTTTTGAAATGGCGCGCACATGGGCGAAAGAACGAAAACAGTGGGGAGCTTCGATTGGAGAGCACGAATCGAGTGCTTATCGACTTCTAATCACAGCGGGCGGCTCTTACGCACTCGATGCGATCAGCAAACTGACGTCTGGAATGGCAGATCGTGGAGGCTCTGACATTCGAATCGAAGCCGCTGTGGCCAAGTTATTTTCTACGGGCCTTTCTTGGCGAATCATCGACCAAGCCCTGCAACTTCGAGGCGGTCGTGGTTATGAAACAGCGCGCTCTTTGAAAGATCGAGGCGAAGACGCTTACCCGATCGAAAAATTGATGCGCGACTCTCGGATCAATTCAATCATTGAGGGAACGAGCGACATTCAGCGCCTATTTGTTTCTCGCGAAGCTTTAGATCGCCACTTAAAAGTGGCGGGAGCTTTATTTAATCCCAAAGCGGGCATTGGCGAAAAACTAGCGGCCGTGGCCAAGGCCGCCCTCTTTTATAGCTGGTGGTATCCAAAGCTTTGGCTAAGCTTCGGCCTCTGGCCCCGATTTATTTGGGCAGGCTGCTGGGAGAGCCGATATCTTCGCTACATTCACAGAATGTCTCGCCGACTCGCACGAACCATGTTTCATGCGATGGTGCTTAACGGCCCAGGCTTAGAGAAAAAGCAATTAGCTTTGGGAAGAATTGTCGATACGGGCTCGAATTTGTTTGTGATGGCGAGCGTTCTTTCTCGCTATCTCACGCGAAAGAAATCTAAGACTTTAAATCCAAAAGAAGATGTGATTGTTCGACGAGTTTGCCAATCTCTGAAAGAGGCGACGAATTCCTCTTACTCAAAGATCAAGATTTTGCCTGGCAAAAGTGAAGTTCTTGGTCTTTCCAAATCTATTGCAGAGGGAGAGCTCAATTGGCTTTCAGAAGATCTTTGCGATGTGATTGGCTTGGCGAAAGATCACGGCAAGAACTTGGCTCAAACGAAGCCTGGCGAGCGCGCCTCGGCTTAAAGGGCTTGTCGAAGTCGCTGAACGAAGACAGAAAAGTGGCCTCACCCGGAATCGAACCGGGACGGTATTACTACCCCAGGATTTTAAGTCCTGTGCGTCTACCAGTTCCGCCATGAGGCCCACTTAGGCGAAAATCTAGGCAATGAAATCGGCGCTGTAAAGCAGTAGAACAAGGGAAGTCAGGCTCGGCTAAGCTTTATCTAACTCCATGTTTTACACCCACAGCATTTTGACCCAGCACTCTAACAACTTGCATCAAAGCCTGCGATGCGTTAATGTGAAAAATTAGCATTTAAGGGGTTCATTTCTTGGGAGGGGTAAGAATGAGATCTGGGGCTATTTTTAGCATCATTATATTTTCAATTTTGTTAACAGAATCACTGTGCGCCGATGATTTTCATGCGGCAAGAGCATCGAGAGCTGACTTAGCAGAGAGCAGCTTTTTGACAGAACTCAATCGGCATTATCGAAAAATTCGAACAGCAGTAACGCCTTCGGTCGTTCATCTTTTGGTCTTCGACGTGAAAACTGGGGAGATGAGCAGCGGCTCAGGCTGGATTTTTCGAGAAGACGGCTTGATTGTGACGGCGGCGCATGTGATCGGAGAGGGAAAGGTCGAAGACATTCGTGTTCTTTGTCAATTTCATGATGATACGAGTGCTAGCGCTGAGATTATAGGACGTGACAAAACTTTTGATGTTGGAGTTTTGAAAATTAAAAATTCCGACACTGATACGAATCGATTGGCACTCGAGAGAAGCGATGCTCGGCACCTCGAACCCGGGGATCAAGTCTTCGCTTTCGGCTCACCTCTTGGAATGAATTTCTCAATGGCTGCTGGAATTGTGTCTCACTTAGATCGCTCCATTAGCTTAGATCCTCGCTTGATTCAGATTGATGCCGATATCAATCAAGGAAACTCGGGCGGCCCACTTGTGGATGTGCGAGGCCGCCTCGTAGGAATGATTTTAGCCATCAAAAGTATGAGTGGTGGTTCTGTGGGAATTGCTTTTGCTCTTCCGAGTCATATGATCGAACCTCTGGTGCAACAGCTCATCGCCCAAGGAGAAATCAAGCCAGGCTTTTTAGGAATTTCTTACCCATTAAACAATATGAAGCTTTATAGTGAATTGCAAAAACTCGATTACAAAGGCCAAGGAATTCCTATCACCGCCATCGATGCTGAGAGTCCTGCCGCCATTGCTGGTCTTTTAGAAAAAGATATTATCGTTTCGGTGAATGGTTATGCCGTGAGTCGCTTTCAGGATCTTCGCGCCATTCTGTGGATGCAACCCGCCTATTCTGAAATTGAAATTCTGGTTTCAAGAGATGGCTGCCTAGAATATTTCTACGTTCAGCTGAAAGAGGCGCCGATCATTGAAGAGGAGCCAGAAATTGAATCTGTTTTAGTGGCACAAACAGAACCAGAGTGATAAAGATTTTTGAAAGAGAAGTCTTTTCATAGAGGCTCCTCTTTCAAAGTTGTTGCCATGAAAAAAATTATTTTTTCTTTGTTCTTGATTGGTTTTGTTGCTGGGGGGCTTCGCATCTATCAGCAACTCAACCCCTCTCAAGAAGACATCATCATCAAAAAAGTTCATCAGCTCGAAGAGTCGGTATTGTTTAATTTGCCAGATCCAAACGAGCTACTTGGTGAAGATGTCAGTATTGAGATCGAGCTTCCTTTTCAAACTTTAAAGACAAGCTCAAGGCCAGAGGCCCTCTTGCTGCTGAAGCAGCTTCACGAAAAGATTATTAATTTTTCATTAAAATTGAAGAAGATTGAGTTTTTAAGCCCCCTTACATTGGAGACCGCTCATCTTCAGTTTGAAGCTCTCATTTCGGGTCAAGAGCGAGACGATCCGCTTAACTCCTTTAACCCTAAAGTCTTTTTTGAAGTTCGATTTTTGAAAAAAAATGACGCTTGGAAAATCTCTGAAATTCAAAGCCTGAATAAAATCAACCTGTCTCGATAAGCTGATTCTTTGACTGAAAACTCAAGCCCGTTTATATTGAGAGAAAGCCTTACGAGGCGGAAAGGAGGTGATGCTGTGCCTAGTTGTTACAAATGCACGGTGATCGCCCCCATTGAGGTGAAGCTATAAGTTCTAGCTAAAACTTTTAGCTCTCAATGGGTGGAGATCACCGCCCTAAAATTTGAGGGAGAGGCCCTGGGCCTCTCCCTTTAGGGTTTAAGCCAGCCCGATTTTATGAAAAAAAAATTACTTAATCTCGGCCATCGCGGATCTCCTTTAAAATCTATCGAAAATACAATCGCCTCTTTTCAACTCGCTCTCGATCAAGGCGCTCATGGCTTTGAGTGCGATATTCGCCTGAGCTCTGATAATGAAATTGTCGTGTTTCATGATGATTCTTTAGATCGTCTTCTTGAGAAAAAAATCTCGATTGAGGCCCTCAGCTTAAAAGAGATTCAGGCTCTTCGATATGAAGATGGCCAACAGCCCTGTCGGCTTGAGGAGGTTCTCAATCAATTCTCTGATTGTGTGATCAACATTGAGATCAAAAAGTCAGCGAAAGCAAAAGAAATTCATTCTCCCTTGATTAAGCTTCTCAAGCAGCAAAAATCTTTGGATCGATTTTTGATCTCTTCGTTTTCGTCAGAGATTTTGAGAGACTCTTATCAAGCAAGCTCCTCCTCTGACCTATTCGTTCGTTTAGGATTTATTTTTTATGAGTTTGATGATGCCAATCGAAAATTTATTGAGAGTTCCAATTGGCTTTATTCTTTGCATCCTCATCACAAACTCTTTTCTCAAATCAGCGAACTCTATCAAAAGCCGCTTTGGGTCTGGACGCCAAATGATCCGTCAGATTGGCAAAACTTTATCGAGAATCGAGGCAGCCTAGAAGCGCTCATTACAGACGACCCCAAGGGGCTCGGCCAATTTCTTCAGTCCATCAATTCTTAACCGAAAATAAAAGCTCTAAACTTTCTTTAATAAATGCCAATCAAAGCATAACTCTCAATCGCTATTGATCTGTTTAAACTAGCCTTATGGGCTGGACTGATCTTCACATTCATTCAACCTTTAGTGACGGCAAACTGAGTATTCCTCAAATCATTGACCTTTATGGTCAGCGCGGATTTTCATGTATCGCCATCACCGATCATCTTTGTGAAGAAAAAACTCTTTTAGGCAAAGCTGCTATTTATACAAACAGAAGTCTGACGCGTTCTAATTTTGATCTCTATTTAGAAACTCTTCGAGAAGAGGCTACTCGAGCTCTTCGTCAATATAAGATGCTCGTCATTCCGGGATTTGAAATTACAAAAAATACGATTCATTGGCATCGAAGCGCTCACCTTCTCGCTCTTGGTGTTGAGAAATGGATATCCGCTGATGATTCCATCGAAAGTATCCTTCATCAAATCAAAGATGCCGGCGGTTTAAGTATTGCAGCACACCCCGTCTCTGCGGATGATCAAAAGCCAGAGCGACACTTGCTCTGGAGCCTTCGAGACGAACTTGGCGATCTCGTAGATGCTTGGGAAATTACAGACACCGGAAGAATCCTTGAGAAAGTGCTTCGCTCGAGAGTTCGAAAAATAGCCACTTCTGATCTGCATAGAGCTCAGCACATTCGATCTTGGAAGACACTCATCGATTCTGAAAGACATCCTCAGGCCATCTTTCGTTCGATTCGCAATCAGGATGTTCAGTTTAAGTTCTTTTCAGACGCTGCCTAAAAGTAATCAATAATATTTGTTTAGTTTTATTTTTCGCGCTGCATCAACCAAGCACGTCAGAGAGCCTTCTTGAGAGTCAACTTTGAAGACTTTAACTCGTCTCAGCCCTCTAAAATTGATAGTCTCATACCTGGGGGAGAAATCATGAAAATTAAAAACTTCATTTATTTATCAATATGCCTTTTGCTCACTTCGGCATTGCAACCAATTACAAGTGCCGAACTCGATGAGAAACTTGAAGCTTGGCTTTCTGAAAAATCAGACACAGAGCTTCTCGCACCAGAAACAAAAGAAATCATTGTTTTTATCAACGATCAGCGTGGTCAAAGAGACCTTTCAGGGATGTCTTTTGTGCAGGCTCTTACAACTCATAAAAAATCCGAACAGGCTTACGTTCAGAGCATGTCTCGTATTCTCGAGCGATCGTATAAAGAATTAAAATCTGAAGATCGACTCTGGGCTTCAAAAGCTTTTGTCGCTCCAAGCTCTAAGGCGCTTCTTCGAAAGCTCAAAGATGATCCTAGAATTGAGGCCATTATTGAAAACGAAAGAATTTTTTTGGGTGAGCCTTTAAAAACTAGGGGCAAAGTCAAAACCAAAGAGAATGAACTCACCTACGGACTTCAACTCATTAAAGCAGCAGAGGCTTGGAGCCGAGGTGTCGAAGGTGAAAACGTCGTGGTTGGAATCATTGATTCAGGAATCGACCATGAGCATCCAGATCTTCAGGGAAAAATTCTCCTTCACAAAGATTTCACAAGAGATGGCCACACCAACGATAGAAACGGACACGGAACTCACGTCGCTGGAACCATCGCTGGCGGAAATGCGAGTGGAACACAAATCGGAGTCGCTCCGAAGGCCAAACTCATTATCGCCAAAGTTTTCGATGACAAGGGCTCTACGAGCATGGCGACACTTCTAAAGGCCATGGAGTGGATGCTTAATCCTGATGAAGAGCCAACGACGAATGATGCGCCAAGAGTCGTCAACAACTCTTGGGGTGCTAACAGCCAATTCATTCTTGGCTTTAGAAACATTGTTCAAACTTGGCGAAGATTTCAAGTTTTCCCCAACTTTGCTGCCGGAAACTCGGGCCCTCGATGGATGTCTACAGGCGCTCCCGCTCGCTATCCTTTTAGTTATGCTGTTGGGGCTGTGGATGAATCTGCACAGGTCACAGGATTTAGTAGCCGCGGCCCAAGTCTTTGGCTTCGCGGATGGCTCACCGATGAGGAGCTTCCTTGGTATAAGCGATGGATGCCCACCCTTCTTAAGAAGCCTGAAATCTCAGCACCAGGATATCAGGTGCTCTCGTCATTACCTGAAGGAAAATACGGACGCTTCTCAGGAACCAGCATGGCAACACCTCACATCTCAGGCGTGATTGCTTTGATGCTTCAAGCAAACCCACTCATGAGCGTTGATCAGATTGAAGAAATTCTGAACACAACGACAATGCCACTTCGAGGTGAGGGCAAAAACAATGCGACAGGCCACGGACTCGTTCAGGCCAATATGGCAGTTCAAGCCTCAAGCCTCATTCAGGGTGAGTTGAGCGATCGCTTTGTCGACGCTGATCTTTCTGCATGGGAGTGGCAAACGCCTTAATTCGGCAAACGCCTTAATCCTCTTTGGAGGATCTTCGATTTTGATGAAACTTTTTTAGCTCATCAGTCGATAAAGAATAAATCGGGAGCTCTTGAATTTTCTTTTCAAGATGCTCCCATTTTTTTTGAGCCTCTTGAGAAAGGTGAGTCGCCGATTCAGAAATAGAAATTCGCTCGCTCTCTAAATCCTGAAAAGCCGAAAGAGCTGCCTCGGCTGACTTCAAACTGTTTTCAGCAATAGCCTTTAATTTTCGAAGATACGAAATAATCTCGAGGAAAGATTCTGGATCTTCGAAATAACTTCCTGGCATTGGAAAATGAAGTCCATGTCCAATCAATGACTTGTTTAAGTGCTGTGGACGCATTCCCAATTCTAAAACTTTTTTTACATCCATTGAATACCTTAACTGCACGAAGTTGATGGAGCTTTGAGCACCTATCATGTCAG
>JBMTHG010000031.1:0-15979 GCA_049436045.1 Bdellovibrionota bacterium | reverse complement strand
TGCTCAGAGGCGGCGCGAGTGCTCGTTCGAGTTCGTGAAGTTCTGCTAGCCGTAGTTCGATTATTATTGCCTGTCGGAAAAATCTCGCTGATTTTCTTGGCCACATCAGAAGCAGAGGCGTATTCAATCGGAATCACAGCGAGTTGTTCTTGAAAGCCTTCAACATCAAGAATATTTAAAATTCTCACCACTCGTCTGATATTCGAAGCATAGTCGCTAATAATGAGAGTGTTGGTAGGAAGATGAACCGTGATGGCGCCACCACTTCTTGAGATTAAATCTTGAACAGCGGGTCTGACGTCAGCCACATTTAAGTATTTGAGATTGATAATGCGTGTGACATAGCTGTCATCGTCAGGAGTGCTTTTTAAGTAAAGAGGTACAGGACTTTTTCGAGCCTCTGCGACTTTCTCAATTTTCAGATAAGCTCCAGAGGGAAACACGACATAACCGCGAATCTCCATAGCAGAGAGAAAGGCTTGATAGGCTTCAGCGACCGTTACCTCAGTGGGAGAGATGATGGTGATTTTTCCAGAAAGAATAGAAGGATCATAAATGAATTTTTTTCTTAATCTCTCGGCAAAATATTTTACCAACTCTTCAATATCGACTTGAATAAAGTCCATTCGAAGCTTTTCATTAGGATTAGGAATATTGCTCGCAAAGTTAAGCTCGGTTTTAGGCCCAGCCACTTGTGGTCTCGAAACTGAAGAACTCCTATTAAAGCGGTTAGACGGCCGAATAGGAGTGATACGAGCGGGTTCGTTATCAAAATCTTGTGAGTTATCGACGTTCGTTAAAGGTTCTTCAATCTCCTCGTCAAGAATCTCAAGATCCTCTTCATCAAACATACCGTCAACATCTGGTGGGGTCGCCACAACTCTTGATCGATCAGACTGAGCTCTTAAAGATTGCCAATTTCCAAAAAGAAAAATGCAAATCAATAAGCCCAAAAATGGCTTAGCGAATCTCATATGTATAGTTTAACCTACTCCCGTTTCGATCTATATCGATCGAAATTGTTTTTTCATTTCGCAGTGCGGTAAAAAGAGACATTCCCTTTTCTACAGAATTTAAATCTTCATCATTGATGCGGCGAACAATGTCTCCATTTTGAAGCCCAATTTTTTCATAAATGCTCTTTGGCTTGATTTCTAACATTTTAAAGCCATCAATTCGATTGTCAGAGCCGATGTTAGGAACCGCTCGAGCATCTCTCATGATTTGAGGTAAGTTGCTCATCAGATCACTGATCGAAGATTCGGGAATGAGGTATCGCCCTGGACCAATCTCCTCAAAGGCTACATCCTTGGTTTCTGATCTGGAGGAAGGGCGCGAGACCGGACTTAAACTTGATAGCTGTGATTTAGCCGACTGAAGCTCCATGGTTTCAAGTCGGCCTTGATTTTGAATAATAATTCGAAAACGCTCGATTTTCATGATCTGCGCCCCAAGAATCGATTCTCCGATTGAGAAATAGCGCATTGCGTTAGAAGATCGATCTTTAATCAGAGCAGCAGAGTATTTTGAATTTGAATACACAACGGTTCCTAAAAGTTCTGCGTTAAGTGTTGAAGGTCGAAGTTCATTCGAGTCGACGTCGGGCTCTTTCGGGCTGAGCTTTCGAGCCGTCGCTTGAGAGTCGAAAATATTTCTCGATAAAATACTGGGAATCTCTACGGAACTTACACGATTGCTGCTCGGACTGCGAGTAGGTGTCGAGTTGGTCTCGAGCGGCAAAGGTAAAAAGTAGCTAGCAAAAATCAAATTGAAAGATTTCGCAGCAAAAAAAGAAATAGTGAGAATATAAAGACTCACCCACAACTTTGCTTTTTGCCGAAAAATAAAGTGCCAGAATGAAGACATAGCCTACTAATAATCTAGCGAACTTAGAGAAGCTTGCACAGTGCAATCCTTAAGGATACTTTTAACTCATGAAGTTAAGTCGCTCTCAAGTTGCCTTTTTGTTCATCTGTATTTTGGGTCTAGGTTTGTCAATTTGGTCAGCTCATCACTGGTATGAACTTCATTCGGGCGCACTGAAAGGAAAAAGTTTCTGCAATGTAACAGATTATTGGAATTGTGATCGCGTCAGTGCCTCGGAGATGAGTCATTTTAAAAACATTCCATGGGGGATCTTTTCTGCCGCTTATTTTTTGATTTTGGCCTTAATCGGCTTGGCGGGAGAGCGAGTGCGTCGATGGCTTTTCGTATTCTTTATTCCCGCTTGGGCCGTGAGTTTGTTTCTTATTTATCAATTGGTCTGGGTTTTAAAAACGGGATGCATCATTTGTTACGCCATGGATTTTTGTTGGTTCTCTGCAGGGATTTTGTCTCTTCGCAGAAAAAATTGGACTCAGTTTTCGGGGCTGCCCTTATTGATCATTGGATTTGTTGGAGCTGGCTTGCTGAGTCTCTATGCGGTTCAGGCCTCGGCGGCTCTTCGAAAGCTTCCTCCGAAAGACGAATTAGACAGATTTAAAAGCTGGCTATGGAATCAGCCTCAAGTCACAATTCCGATGAAAACGCCCTTTGTGCGCCCGAGTCTCTCCAGCAAAAAAATTCAGATTGTTGAGTTTTCTGATTTTCAGTGTCCACATTGTCGAACGACCGCTCTTTCGACCGTGCCCTTTCTTTTGGCTCAGTCAGATGTAGAGTTTTTATTGTTTCCCTATCCGATCGACTCGAAGTGTCATCCTGACTTGAAAGGTCGACCGGCTCGTCAATCTTGTGATTGGACTCGTGTGGCAATATGCGCACAGAAGCAAGATCGCTTTTCTCAAGTTCATGAAAGAATTTATGAGTTAGCGCAAAGCTCTCGGCCTCAGGTCGATGCTGAAAATCTTTCAAAACTAGACCTCGATCAAAAAACTTTAGAAGCTTGCTTGTTTTCTGACGAAACGACTCAAACGCTTAATGAGCTTGTTCAAGTGGGCCGAGATTTAGAGATTGCCGGAACGCCAACATTTTTTATCGATGGTTATCGCTTGCCTGGAGGTTTAGGAAACTCCATCTTTAGAATTCTTTTGGATGACCTTCGAAGTCGAAACTAATGAAGCTGATTTTTGCAGTCATTTTGTTGAGTCTTGTTCAAGTGCCAGTCAAAGATGCGCATTTTGTCGAGCTCAAGGGGCAACGCTTTCATGTGAGCTTGGCCCAGACTCCGCATGAGTGGGCGAGAGGTCTAATGTTTCGAGAGCGACTCGGAGAAAGCGAGGGCATGTTATTTATTGGCGATCGAGAGAAGCCCCAAATTTTTTGGATGAAAAACACGCCGGTCTCTCTGGATATTATTTTCATCTCGAAAGATTGGCGAGTCGTCGATATTCAAGAAAATACGAAGCCATTTTCAGAGGAGCCTTTGCCTTCAAAAAAGAAAGCTATGCACGTGTTAGAAATCAAAGCTGGTCGCTCAAAGGCGATTGGATTGAAGGAGGGGGATCGGGTTCTTTGGATTAAGCCTTAATCACGAACAGACGCGATTTCTTCCAGAGTTTTTAGCCTCATAGAGTTTTTCGTCAGCGCTGGCGATCAAGCTCTCAAATCTCGCAAATTGACTGCTGTTTTCTGCATTCAGATTAGCGACACCCACAGAGACGGTGACTTTAAAGCTTTGCTTATCGCCTTTCATTTCAATCTCCGAGATTCCATTTCGAAGTTGTTCTGCTAGATGACGAGCTTGCTCAATGCTTACATCTCGCATGAGAACTACGAATTCTTCACCGCCAAATCTTGAGACCACATCGTCTTTTCGCGTATGTGTCAAAAGATGATGGGCCACTTTTTTAAGGGCGATATCTCCAGCTAAATGACCGTGAGTATCATTCACTTTTTTGAAGTGATCGATATCGATCACAAGAATAGATAAATTTCTTTGATGTCGTTGAGCGAAAGAAAACTCATCTCGTAATCTCTCGATAAAAAACTTTTTGTTGTAGGTATTTGTTAAAAAATCCCGAGTGGCGGCATCAAAAAGCTGTCCAAAAAAATTCGCTTCAACTTCAGCCTGCATGGCAAACTTTAAAATCGTGCTCGTTCCAACCTGAATCTGGTCGCCCTCGGCCAGTAATCGAGTGCCTTCAATTCTTTTTCCATTCACGAGAGTGCCATTGGTAGATTTGAGATCGATGAGTTCAACTCCAGTAGGCTTTTTAATGATTTTGCAGTGATGGCGAGACACGAGATCATCTTCAATAGGTAAATCGCAGGTTAAAGCTCGTCCGATCAAAAACTCATCTCGAATAAGAGGAAATGAGCGTCCCAGTTGGGCTCCTGAGATCATCAACAAAGAGGGAGTGTGCTCGAGTTCTAAAGGGTTCTGAGCCGAAATACTTCGAACCAAGGTCTGATCTTCAAATTTGTCGTCATCTGACACGAGCCGTCTCCCCAAGCTTTTATCTCATTATTATAGACGATTTTAGGGGGGCTTGTGGCTTTTTTAAAACTCGTTTATTTAGAGGCTCCTATGGCCTATCAAGCAAAAAGAAAATTTCCCCGAAAGTTGACGCGCGACGGTGTGAGAGTGAGAACCTCTGCTGGCATTGAATATGGAACCTTTGAAGATTTAAGTCTGGGAGGCCTGCGACTCTTGATGGAGCGCGAAATGCCGGCGGGTGAAATGATTGATCTTGAGTTTTCTTTTCTGAGTCCAAGTGTGGAGTCGGAGGTGAGACTTCAGGTGAAGGCGATGGGGCGCGTCATGAGATCGTCTCCACGAAGTGATTTGTTTGAGATCGGAGTGGCTTTTTTAAGTGTTCCGAAAGAACTCGCGCGTCATTGGACAACAAGTGTCGACGATCCCATCGGGCCATTCTAAAATGGGAGAATGCTAAAGCATTTTCTCTACCTTTTTATTCTTTTTATTTTTGTTTCAAAATCAGAGGCGGCGACTCCTTGGTCGAACTCAAAAGAGCGCCTTGCTCCTTGGCACAATAAGGTCTCCAAAGAACGAGCAGAAAAAAGACAGAAGTTTTTCAAAGATTTGGGAGATTCTTCAGTGGTCGCAAGCTCTAGATTTCAGCAAAAAGCTGCCGCGGAGCTTTCTGATTTGCCTTGGGGCGAATATGACCGTGAATATCAATCTCGGTTTGATAAAGATCTTTTGTGGCCTGTGAAAAGCGCAAAGATAAGCTCAGGTTTTGGAATTCGACATGGTCGTCCGCACGAAGGTCTCGATCTGAAAGCCGATATGGGCGCCGATATTCGATCGATTGCCGACGGCAAAGTCGTCTTTGAAGGAAGAATGCCCGGCTATGGATTAATTTTGGTAATCGCTCATGGAAATTCCTACACCAGCATTTATGCTCACAATCAATCTCATTCAGTGAAGCGAGGTCAGCTCGTCAAACAGGGCCAAGTCATCGGAAAGTTGGGCAATTCTGGAAAGGTGTCTGGAGCTCATTTGCATTTTGAAATTCGAATTCATGGCAAGCCAGTCAATCCCTTGAAGTTTCATTTCAAAGAGAGATGGCTAGAGTCGTCGTCTCTATAGATTTTTCAACTTCTGTTTTCTCTGGCGCTCTCGTTTCGGTAATTTTTTTGAGGCCCCCTTTTTTTTGGTACTGACTCTCGGATAAAGTGGCCGGTCTTCTTCAAGCTCACCTAAAGACTCATCGAAATCCGAAGACTGGGCGCGAATCATCGACTCTTTGAGTTTCATCGAAAACTCTTTGCAGCTCATCGTTAAGCAGCGATTTAAGCGAGCTGACGCTAGAACTTCTAAATCATTAGAGATCACAACATAGGACGAGGGAGATTTTTGACACATTCGAGCGATTTTCAGGTCTGCATTCTCTCCCGGCTCTGAAAAAATCACGACAATTCTTCCAAATTTACTCCGAGCAGGAGTCTCAAAAAACTTTTCTGAGCTATCAAATACGATGCTCACCTCAATCGCTTTTTGGCTTTGATAATGAAGAATTCGATTCATTAACTCTTCTCGTTTATCTTGAAGGCTTAAAATCTTTTTGAGCGGGCGAAGAGCGAAGTCTGAATTTTGATCAAGAAAATGAAGGAGGTTGTAGCCATCAATAAGAAGATGAGCCATGAATTTCATCATGACAGAACTTAGAAAACTCGTCTAACCTTAGAAAACATGGATTCTCCAAACATTAAGCGTCGTTATCTTCGTCGAGACGTGACATTGCCGATTAAATTTGAACTCGACGGAGAAAGTCGTTCATGTCTCACGACAACGATTGGAGAGGGGGGAATGTATCTTCAAAGCCTTCTGCCCCCCCCCGTAGGAACTCGACTAAGCCTCGAATTTGAGCTTTTGGAGGGGCAGGTGATCAAGGTGACGGGCGAGGTTCGCCATAGTTTGAGTAACAATTATGGCTCCCTACCAGCCGGTTTTGGGGTTCAGTTTCTGGATTTAACGGAAAAAGATCGAAATTTGATTCTGGATTTTGTCAATTCAGAGGCTTTAGGCTAGGCTCAGTCTTCAATTCGGCGGCATCGCCAAGTGGTAAGGCAAGGGTCTGCAAAATCCTCATCCCCGGTTCGAATCCGGGTGCCGCCTAATTTTCATCTGAGCCCCTGAACAAAACTTCAAACTTGCGCTATAGAAAAGCGTGCATTTTCTTCGATTTTTCTTAGTTTTTGGCATTTTAATCGGGCAATCCGGCCTAAAGGCCTCGGATGTCGTAGAGCTTCGCTCGTCTCCAGAGAAGCCTTTGTTTATTGATTTTTTGCTACCTTATCGAGCTTTGGAGCTCTTCTCTAGTTCTTCAACCTCCTCAAGTCTCCAGATCATCAACTGGCACTTTGAAAACGAGGTTCGTCCTTTTTTTCAGATTCTTAAAGAGGAAGCGGCTTTAGCAGATATGCTTGAGGGCGTTCTAAAATCTTGGGACGCCAATCTCGTAAAAGAGATCCTGGAACAAGGGCCAGACGAAGATTTCTCGAAAGTTGTCGAAAGATTAGAGACTCTCAAAGATCTAAGTTTGAGGCAGAAGGCCGTTCTCACTTCCATTTTCAATCTTCAACTTCTTCAGGATTTGCAGGAGAAAGATGATTTGGAGTCTCAACAAATTCTCAAGCAATTTTTCCAAGAGATTGAGCGAAGCCCATTGAACCTAAAAGAGTTTTTCAAGATTGATTCAGTTTATTTTTCGGAGAGATTGAATGAACTAGAAGCCTTAAATTTGTTAAGTCCTGAAATGACTGATTTAGATATTGCTAAGAAGATTTTTCAGCTGCGACAAGACGAGCTGATTCGCACTGACTGGGGTTCGCAAGAAGAAAAAAATCAGTTCATCGATCAGATGACTTCAAGAAATGAATGGGGCGTGATAGATCAGGACCTTCTTTCAAAACTCTCTGAGAATTCGTGGCAGACTTTAGAGGCCAGTTTTTTCGAACAGATGCACGAGGCTTGGCTTTCAGAGAGGTGGAACCCACTTCGAGCTGATGCGTCGATCACTCGAGTGCCAAGCTTGATTGGCATAGGACTGGCTCTTCGTTATTTAACTCGATGGGTGAGAGTCACGACGGGAATCACCCAGAGCTCAGATTTATTTTTGAGACAGCTCGTGGCTTCAAGCGGCCTTTCAAAATCTCAGATTGAGGCTTGGGTAAAAGATCCATCGAAATCTCATTATCCAGAAAGTTTGAAGCGGGGAAATCGTGAGCTCTTGAGAAAGCCAGATTTTCGAACAGCTTTTGATGGGGCAAGACGCCTGGAGTTAGAGCGGCGATTGATTCTGAATTTTGCGGAGCAAAAGTTTGGACCTCATGCGAGAGAAAGAGTTCAGCAATTCATCGAGCTTGAGATTGAATCAAAAGGCTTAAGTCAAAGGGTGAAAATGAATGCGATTTGCTCAACAAGTTTAAGTCAGATCGAGGCAGGGGGCTTAAGACTTTATTCAGCGCGACGAAAAATTCAAGCGCAGTTAGCCCGCACCCACTCACTGCAGCTTCCAGGGCCCAGTTTGAAAAGAAGAATCAGAGAGTTTTTTGAAGAGGATTTTGGATTCAAAAATAAATTTTTTAACTATTTACCGCTAGAGTTCAGAAAGTCTTGGATTCCGATTCGACGCAATCCTCAAGCAAGTTTAGCGAAAAGGCTACAGGCTCTTGAAAGTTTGAGTCCACGAACCGGTCTTAGATGGCTCGCGAATCCAAAAATTCCATCAGGCTCTTATTTTAAAGGAGCTTGGCCGCTCGAATATGTTTCAAAATCCTTTTGGGGAAACCTTTTTTCTAAACTAGGAAAGACCAGCTTATGGGCATCGGGATTTTTTGGAATCGTCGACTCCCTATCATATTGGCGCTACCTTAATGGGCCCCAACCCAATCCTCAATCGCCTGAATTGAGAGAGCATCCGATTTTAAAGAAATTGCTAGAAGAAAAAGCTTCTGATTTTGAGATACAAGCCTGGTCGATCGCTCAGTTGAACGAAGATTTGAAGACTTTCGAGTATCAAAAATATCTCGATCGAAAATTAAAAGGTTTTATTGGAATTTCATTTTTCATTGATCCTCGATCAGCTTTTTCTCCAGAGCTTGAAACCTCAAGAGTCTCTAGTGTTTTTGTGCTCGCGGCACCACATGAAAGCATGATAGTGCCGACTTCTTTAACTCTAGAGAACGCGCTCATTTTGCGATTTGATTCAGTCTGGGAGCCAGAAGACGAAGTAGATTCTAAAAAGCTTGAAAAAGCCTATTGGAAGCTTTCCCAGATCATCGATGTCTCAAAGTTTTCGAAATCGATTCGTCAGGAGTTCTTTCAAAATCTTGAGATTATTGATCGAGAGATCATTTGGATGGATCCAAGTAGAATCAGTGCGCTTTCTTGGCGGGCACCCGACGCCCTTATTTTTTCTAATTCAGAGTAAATCAGATCAACCAAATCTACTCTTTTAAGAAGCGAAGATTTTACTCAGCTTCCTCATCACCATCGTCCTCTGGTGTTTTTAGATTGATTTCAGAGCTTGGGGTTTCGCCAGGATTGACCTCTATTTTTTGATCTCCGCAAGATATGATTGAGGTCAATGAGAGTAATCCAGCGGCACTAATCAAGATTTTCTGAAAGTGAAATAAATTTTTCATTCGCTTCTGATGTTCTCAGATCTTTCGGAAATTCTCTAATAAATTCATCATAAGCTTCAAGAGCCTTGATTTTTTGATTTCTCGCTTCAAAGCATAAAGCGGCAGCGAAGCTTTTATCGGCCCGTGAAAGATCAGCTTGATTTCGAAACCATTGGCATGACTGTGAATCGCCATCTTTTCGAATTCTCAAAAAATGTTTTTTAACCAAGGCTGTTTGATCATAGGCGTTAATCTCAAGAGCTCTTTCGTAAGCCGCCAAGGCTTCGTCCAAATTCCCTCGCGTTTCCAATTCAGAAGCTCTGTCGAGCCACCATTGAAAGCCTCGAACTTCTAGAGTAGTAGGGGGTGTCGAAGGCGCTGAGATTTTAGCAGGTGGGGCAGAAGCCTCACTCGTCGACAACCACTCCGATTTTAAATTCTGATAGAAATCAGATTTTAAAAAATAAAAACTAAAAATTCCGAGAGCAAACAAAACAAGACTAGTTTCTGTGACTTTTCTCGTGATGCTTCCCCATTTTGGATCATAAATCAATCGTGCTAGAAAAGAGGGCTGTGCATGATCTCGTTTTTTCGTCTGAGTGGTATTTGTAAAATTCGAAGAGCGATCGAGCATGATTTCATCATCGGAGCCACCCGATACAAAGACATCCTTCCAAGACTCTCGAATGGCTTGCCCGCGTTTTTCTTGAAACTCTGTTGCAAACAGAAGTCTCACAAATTTTGCGACATCTCGATGATCAGTATGAGGATAATTTTTATCCATGAACTGAGAAATCGCCTCAGCAAACTCTCTGCAACTTGAAAAACGTTTTTTTAACTTTGGATCTAAAGCCTTCAAAACAATTTTATCGAGTTCTCTTGGAACACTTTTTCGGATTTTGCTCGGAGCTTTCACATTGGCTTTTCTTACTCGTTCTAGCGTCTCTAATTCGTCTTTAGAATAGAATAGGCTTTGAGAGGTGAGTAACTCCCAAAATACGATTCCTAAGCTAAAGACATCGCTTTGAGGGTTTAAATCTTCTCCGCGAGCCTGCTCAGGCGACATATAACTAAATTTTCCCTTTAAAACTCCCGATCGAGTCACTCGAGCTTGAGCCACGCTGACAGCCTTCGCGATTCCAAAGTCTAAAATTTTTGGTTCTCCGTTGTAGCTCACCAAGATGTTTGGGGGTGAGATGTCTCGATGAATCACTCCGATATTATTTCCAAAGCTGTCGGTTAAGCTGTGAGCGTAATCTAAACCACGACAACATTCTAAAATCAGATAGCTGGCAATCGGAATGGGGATGTGAATTTTTGTAGAAACACTTTTCTTTAGAATCGCTCCTAAATTTTGCCCAAAGACATATTCCATCGCGAGATAATATGATTCATCGACTTGCCCAAAATCGTAGACGCGGATGACATTAGGATGCTTCAGATTAAGAGAGATTTTCGCTTCTTGAAGAAACATATGGATGAATTCTTCATTCTTCGAAAAATCAGGCAGAATTTTTTTTAAGCTATAAACGCGGTTCGCTGATGTCGAAGCCTTATAAATTCTAGCCATTCCACCAGTGGCCAACTGCTCGATGATCTCATATCGACCAAATTTCTTTTCTGATCTTTCTTCTGAATCACTGTCTGAGCTCAAGAAAATTCCCCCCCCATATTGTATCGAAAAAAGAGGAGGCTGAGAGGCTAGCGGGAGGAAGTTCTGCTGTCGCGCAGATGCTTTCTAATTTCTCTAATGATTTCAGCATCGTAGGCGGGATTCGTCGGGGATTCCTTCCATTGGTTGGCTTCAAAAAACTGCGCCTGCCGGTGCACAGAGACAATCGACGAGCCCTCAAGATCTTCTTCGATCCGCACTGTTAGCTGATATTTTTCGAGGGGATTATCAAAAGTCCAGCCGGTCACGATCAAGCCTCTATCGGGATCTTTCACTGAAACCTCATAGCCTTTGATCCAATCTAAAAATTTAGAAATTTCTTCAAAAGCAGTCTTGCTCGCTAAGTTTACTTTAAAAAAAGTTTTTGGAGATATCTTTTGAGTCTTTTCTTCTTTCATTGTGCATGCGCAAAGGCTCAGGCCTAACAGCATGACAAAAACAGTCGAAAACTTTCGACTCATACGATGTCGATCCATTTTGAGTATTTCGAATTTTTACCAGTAACAATATCAAAGAAGCGGCTTGAAACCTCCATGGTGAGCTCACCCGGGCGGCCTAATCCCACTCTTCTAAAATCTAACTCACTGATCGGTGTGATTTCAGCGGCAGTGCCCACAAAAAATATCTCATCTGCGGCGTAGAGCTCATCTCGACTGAGGCGGCGCTCGTGAACATGAATGTTCAGATCTTTAAAAATATGCATCACGGTGTCTCTCGTGACACCTTCCAGAACTGTCTCTACCGAAGGCGTGTAGACCTTTCCTTTCTTTATCACAAAAATATTTTCACCAGAGCCTTCAGCCACATAGCCTTCGGGATCAAGAAGTAGGGCTTCATCAAAGCCAAGTTTTTGAGCTTCAACACGTGCATAAACACTGTTGATGTAATTTCCAGTCATTTTCGCTTTCGTCATCACCACATTGGGATGATGTCTCGCGAATGAAGAAATTTTTATCCGAGCTCCCTTTTGAGCGGCATCGGCTCCCAAATATTTGCCCCAGTTCATGGTCATGATGGCCACGGTGAAGGGATGTGTCTGAGTGTTAAAAGCTACACCCAAAGGGCCAGCATCCAAAAAGCCGATCGGGCGCAAATAACAAGCTCGAAAGCCTGACTCTCTAATTGTGTCTTTACAGGCTTGAACCAATTCAGCTGCCGAGTATCGGTTGGGCAGCATCGAGATGTGGCAACTCTCCACAAATCTCTGCATATGATCGGTGCAGCGATAGATTCCTAAGCGCCCATCGGCTAACTCATAAGCTCTGATTCCCTCGAAGGCGGCTAGGCCGTAGTGCAGGCTATGAGCGGCAACATGAAGTTTTGCATCCGCTGTTGGTATGAGCTCTCCATTCCACCAAACTTTTTTTCCCATATTCGCCAAAAAAGACTTTTGATCAGTCATGATGGACTCCTTCTCTAAGCCCCATAATAGGATCAAAAGGCCGAATGAAGGCAAGCCTTAAGACGCTTAAAATCAAATCTACCTCCTCTTGAGCTATTTCAGGTTCTCTTCAAGAATTTTCTTGAGCAGGCTTGGGTTTGCTTTGCCTTTTAAAGATTTCTGACACTGGCCCATAAAAAAGCCAAAGAGCTTATCTTTTCCACTTCTAAAATCACTCAATTGCTTTGGAAACTCTTTCATGGCCTCTAAAACACAATCTTTAATGATCTTCTCATCGTTGATTTGCGAAAGACCTTTTGATTCGATGATTTCTTTCGCTTTTTTCTTTTCAGCGAACATGGTTTCAAAGACTTCTTTTGCCATGCCGAGTGAGAGGTTTCCGCTCTGAATCTCGTGAAGGAGCTCGGTGAGTGCCCCGGAATCCGGATAAAAGCTTTTCATTTCTTTTTCGAGATTAGAAATTTTTGCCAGAACATTCGTCATAATAAAATTTGAAGCGAGATCAAAGTCGTTTAGGCCCTTCGCGACCGTTTCAAAATAAGTGGCAAGTTCTTTGCTTGCGCAAAGAACTTCGGCCTCATAGGCCGATCTCGAATAAGTTTTGATAAATCGCTGCATTTTTTGAATGGGAAGCTCAGGCAATCGACTCTCGGCATCGCTCAACAACTTTTCAGTGAGCACGAGAGGGTAGAGATCAGGCTCTGGCATATACCGATAATCTGCAGCTTCTTCTTTTGAGCGCATCGAGATCGATTGATTTTTATTCGCATCCCAAAGCCGGGTTTCTTGAACGATGCTTTGATTGTCTTCGATCGCTTGAAATTGTCGAAGAGCTTCATATTCAATCGCTCTTTCTAAGTTTCGAAAGCTGTTAATGTTTTTTAACTCAACTCGCGTGCCAAATTTTTCTGCACCATGCAAACGAAGACTCACGTTGGCATCGCATCTGAAATTTCCTTCCTCTAAATTTCCCTCGCAAATATCTAAATATCGAAGAACGAGTCGAAGCGCTTTCAAATAAGCGGCGGCTTCTTGCGGGCTTCTAATTTCAGGCTCAGAGACAATTTCAAGCAAGGGAACTGAAGATCGGTTTAAATCAACGAGGCTGATTCCCTGAGCATCTAGGTGAAGATTTTTTCCAGCATCTTCTTCCATGTGGATGCGCTGAAGATTAATTTTTCTCTTCTCGTTATTGAAATAGAACTCAACCGCGCCACCTTGTGCGTAAGGCAAATCATATTGCGAAATCTGATAGCCCTTCGGCAAATCAGGATAGAAATAATGTTTTCTCGAAAAAATGCTCTTCTTCTGAACATGGCAGCCGAGCGCTAGCCCGCATTCAATCGCCATTTCCACGGCTTTTTGGTTCAAGACTGGTAAAGCCCCAGGCATGCCTGTGCAAATTGTAGAGACAGAAGTGTTTGGGCCCTTACCGAAATCGTTAAGAGCCGCACTCATTAATTTTTCTTTGGTATTCAATTGAGCGTGAACTTCTAAGCCGATCACAATCTCATATTTTTTCAGTAACTCATCTAGCATTGAAGAGCTCCTCTCTTTGAAGGAAAGCCTTCTTCATAAGAGGCGACGGCACTCAAAAGTTGAGACTCACTAAAGGGCCGGCCGATGAACTGTGCACCAATCGGTAATCCGCTTTGGCTTAAGCCTATCGGAAAAGCAATAGCGGGCAATCCTGCTAAATTCACTGACACTGTAAAAATATCCATCAGATACATCGACAGCGGATCATTTGTTCTTTCTCCGATTTTAAAGGCTAAACTTGGAGATGCCGGCGAAAAAATAAGGTCAACAGATTTGAAAGCCTCTAAAAACTCTCTTTGAATTTTTGAGCGAACAAACTGAGCCTTTGCATAATAGGCATCATAATAGCCAGCACTCAGAGAGAAACTCCCGAGCATGATTCTTCTTTTCACCTCAGCTCCAAAGCCCTCTGATCGGGTTTTAATCATCAAATCTTTTAATGAATCAAATTCTTCAGCTCTTTTTCCATATCGAATTCCATCATAGCGAGCGAGGTTGCTGGCGGCTTCAGCGGTCGCGATCAAATAATAGGCCGCGATTCCATAGGGAGTATGAGGCAAACTGATTTCTTTGATTTCGGCGCCGGCTTTTTTAAGATTCTCAATACTTTCTTGAGTTTGCTTTTCAATTTCTGGATCCAAGCCCTTCATATTGAAATACTCTTTTGGAAGTCCGATTTTTAGTCCCTTTAAAATTCTCTTTTGAGTCGCCGCGACATAATCTTCGGTTGGAATATTCAAAGAAGTGGCGTCACGAGAATCTCTTCCCGCAATCGCTTGAAGTAAAATAGCGCAATCTAAAGAGTCATCTGCCATCGGGCCCACTTGATCTAAGCTGCTCGCAAAAGCAATCACTCCCGATCGAGACACTCGACCATAAGTGGGCTTTAATCCGGTGATTCCACAAAAGGCAGCAGGCAGGCGAATACTGCCTCCCGTGTCGGTGCCTAAACTTCCTAAACACATTTCGGCAGCGACCGCCGCCGCGGATCCTCCGGAGCTGCCACCCGCGGTGTGCTCAAGATGAAATGGATTTCTCACGGGGCCGTAAGCCGAGTTTTCATTGCTCGATCCCATGGCAAATTCATCGCAGTTTAGTCTTCCACAAAAAGAGGCGCCTACGTGAGCGAGCCTTTCAACCACGGTGGCCGATCGAACCGCTCGGTAGCCCGTTAGGATCTTGCTAGCCGCCGTTAAATTTCGATTTCTAATCGAGATGATGTCTTTGATGCCGATGGGCAGTCCGTCTAAATTTCCCCGATATTCATCGCTTCTGTTTTTTTGAGCATCGAGCTCATCTTCAAAAATTTCAATATAAGCATTTGTTTTTGAATTTCGATTTTTTATCTGTGGAATGAAGTCTTGATAAAATTCTTTTAGACTAATCTTTTTTTCACTCAGGGCTTTTTGGATTTTTGCTAGTCGACCCATGTCTATCTTTCAATAATTGAAGGAACTTCAAAGAGAAGCTCGTTTGGCAAACCACTCGATTTCGGGGCGTTTTCAAGCGCTTCTGAATTGCTCAAGATAAGAGATTTTTGCTCTTCGTCGGCGGGTTCACTTCTTAAGTTGGCATTAGGATCAAGATCAAACATTTCATAGAATGCTGATTGAATGTGAAAAGAATTCATCGATTTCGCTTCTTCAGAATTCATCGGAATCTGATTGAGCTGATCAACATATTTCAGAATGTCACTGAACTGGGTTTCAAAAATTTTTCTCTCGTCATCGTTTAACTCGAGATAGGAGAGTCGAGCGATCTTTTCAACATCAAACAACATTCCTTAAACTTAGTTCATCCCATGAAATGATCAAGCAAGGATTATCACCATTCAGTGCGATAGTTGTATGGGGGGCGAGAATCAAAATTGCGATATGGGGGAGAAAATTTAAGAGGCAGACGTTTTTTGATGGCGCTCTCTATGGCATTGGCCTGTGGCAATAAGTTGGAGTTGGCTTGAGCTTGAATATGCTCGACCGTCATTTTGATGAGTTGAATCTCGTTCATCCATAGAGACCCCCAGCGAGTCTCTAGCTGTGAGGTCATAAAATCTAAAATCTCCTCAATTGAGCTTAAGGGCATTCGAAAAAAGTTATAGCGAATGATTTGGATTTCGGCCTCAAACCGAGGGTGGCGCATTTTTGAGTCAAAATATGAGTTTTGGGTGAATTCAGAGACCCGTTGAAGCCAGTCTTTGAGCGGAAAAGCTTCGCTGGGCTGAGCCTCTGATTTTGAGTCGGAGCGAGTCCCAGCGCGCAGGGCAGCCAGCAAAGCTTCTGGACAATGCGCAAAAAGGGAGGGAGCTCCCAGAATCAAAACGACGCCACTGAAGATAA
>JBMTHG010000030.1:0-15982 GCA_049436045.1 Bdellovibrionota bacterium | reverse complement strand
GATGCCTTGACCATTTTCTTTATCTTGATCCAAAGAGTCTAAATTTTTTCGGATGGCTTCTATCTGATCGCCTTCGCTCACAATAAAAACGATATCATTTTCTTCAAAAACAAATTTTGAATCTGGCATACGATAGCCTAAATTTTCTCGGTAAACCCCTGCGACCAAGACTGACCAGCGCTCATTGAGCTGAAGGTCTGACAAAGATTTTCCGATCCAATCAGATGTTTTGTGGATTCGATGTCGAATCATTCCAAAAGTCGACATCCAGCCTTGTAGAGTTTCTGAGAGGTGGTGGTCTTTCAGAATTTGCCGAAACTGCTGATATTGATTTCCATGAATGCTCTCTACGCATTCCCGAATCAGACTTGGCTTCAAATCATATTGTTTCAAGACGCGTGCAAAAATTTCTAGTCCTGTCTCTAATTCTCCAACCACAATATCAGAGGCCCCCGAGCGCTCGAGTTGAGGAACCTCTTGATTGTAATGAGCGCGAACTAAAATATGAATTTCTGGTCGAATTCGCCGAATCGAAGAGATGACCGAGTGAACCCAAGTCGGATCACTGATGGCGATAACAACCATTCGAGCAGTTTCTAAGTTCGCTGCCTCGAGAATCTCTGTGCGAGAAGCATCTCCGAAGATGATCGACACTTTACGAGATAAAAACTCCGTGACTGTTTTTTGATTGATATCAATTCCGATGAAAGGAATTTTCAGATGACTAAGAACCTCTGCTAAATCGCGGCCATTTAATCCAAAACCCACGATGATAACGTGTTCGATATGATCGTTGGTTTTCGGCAGATGAGTAGCCACTTCTTTCTTAAGACTTTTTGGAATTAAATCAAGAGAGCTTAAGCGTGGCGCTAATTTGGGCGCAAGCTGAATCAAAGTGGGCGTCACCAACATCAAAACTAATGTGGTCGACAAAAAATATTGATAATAATCTAGGGGAATCAAATCCAATTTTAGGGATTGATCGGCCAATACGATAGAAAACTCTCCAATTTGTGCCAGAAAAATGCCCGTCATCGCAGCGATGCGACTTTCATAGCCAAAAAAGCTCGTTGCCGTGGCAAAGACTCCAAATTTGAGTACAAGAACTCCAGCTGAAATGAGCAGTAAGACTTCAAAGTTTTTGATCAAAAAGTTGAGATCGAGCATACAGCCCACCGAAACAAAAAAGATCGCGATGAAAATATCTCTAAAAGGGATGATGTCGGCCACCGCTTGGTGGCCATAATCAGACTCAGACACCATGAGGCCTGCCAAAAACGCACCAAGGGCGAGAGACAAGCCTAAGAGAGAAGTTCCAAACGCGGTGCCGAGGCAAAGAAGAAAGATCGCAATCACAAAAAGTTCTCGCATTTGTGTTTTTGCAACAAGGCGAAGAAATAAGGGCACAAGATATCTCGAACCCAGCCAAACCCCGATGAAGATACCGATTGTTTTAAGCACTCCTATTCCAGATCGTTGAGCGAGCTCCCCAACATCAAAAGTTTCAGTGGCGGCGAGAATCGGCAAAAACAGCATTAAGGGGATCACCCACAAATCCTGAAACAATAAAGTGGCGACCGTGACTTGTCCGTGAGGGCTTAACAGTTCTTTTCTTTGTTGAAGAATCTTAAGAACGATCGCCGTAGAGCTCATGCTGGCAAGGGCTCCGAAAACCAGAGAAACTTTTGTTTCGAAGCCTAAAATCCAGAAGATACCAAAGCTGAGCGACCCAATTAAAGCGCATGTCGAAAATCCGACGCCAAAAAATGCCTTTTTTACTTTTGAGAGTTTTGAGATGGAAAATTCCACCCCAAGTGAAAACATCAGTAAAATCACCCCGACTTCTGAAAAAAGTTTCATTCTTTCTAAGTCAGCGATCCAAGCGAGACCAAAAGGGCCGATTAAGGCGCCGCTTATCAAAAAGCCGGCAATGGCGGGTTGGCGAAGCTGGTGAAACAAAATCACAACAGCGATAGAGACGCTTGCGACGATTAACAAATCTCCCAGCCCTGGAATGATTTCGTGCATTTAAGCTTTAGTAAACGTGAGCTCCAGCCAACAGTAAAGAGATAGTCAAAGACTTTAGATTTTCAGCTGACAATTTTTGTCACTTTGAGGCCCGCTCAACAAATGTCACAACAATGATAGAATGAAAGCAGAGTGAGTTATAGTGAGTCTCGATTTGGTGAATTAGTTTTATTTTTCTTTTTGGTTCCCACCATCTATGCGCTGGGCCTAATACCTTTGCCGGCCTTAGTATTTTTGTGGATCGGGAGTCTTTTGGCTTATTTCTTTTTATCGGCGCACAAGCGATTTCGCTGGTCGAAGCTTTGGAGCTTTGATTTCAAAAGAAAAGAGCTTGTCAGTGTTATCTTAAGGTTTTTGTTTTTCAGTTTTTTAATGATGAGTTTTGTCTATTTTTTCTTTCCGGAGCATTTTTTCTATCTGCCTCTCAATAAGCCTGATCTTTGGATAAAACTAATGATTCTGTATCCGATCATTTCGGTGATTCCCCAGTCGTTTGTTTATCGAGTTTTTTTCATTGAGAGGTATTCAAGAATATTTAGATCAAGATTCTTTTTTCTCGTATTGGGTTCGATCGCTTTCGCTTTCATGCATCTTATATTTAGAAACTGGGTCGCCGTCTTGCTGACCGCAGTAGGTGGATTTTTATTTTTAGATACTTATTTGAGAAGTCGAAACTTTGTGTTGAGCACCATGGAGCATAGTCTCTATGGATGCTTTGCTTTCACTGTGGGGCTCGGATCATTTCTCTACAGCGGCGATTTCGCGTCTCTTTGGGATTAAGCAGCTCTCTTTGATTTTTCGAATTCGTTCTTTTTTATCTCATCATTTTTCGGTTCACGATTTCTAAAAAATTTTAGTTCGAGTTTTTTCTTGGCAAGAAAAGGCTCTGCTTTTTCAATCTGAAGCCAGTTCTGATAATTCAGTCGTTTCATTCTTATAGTTTAGACATAAAAATAGAAGTTTAGGGTTAGGCTTCGGTTAAGCTTTATTCCAAATACAGGAAAAACAAACACACTTTTTTAAGCTGTGTAAAAAATTCCAGGTTTTAACCTAGGTTGGTAGTGGTTTTTTTCAGAAAGAGGAAAATCTAAGAAAAAATAAAGGAGAAGTTCCAGATGAAACCGAAGAGCTTTAAAAAAGTCGAAAAACAAAATTCTAAAAATACGACAGATTTTGACGACGCCTTAGCGTGGTTGGGTTGGGATGAGGATTCGATTTATCAACAAGCCTATCTCGATGAATTGGAGAGGGATTTAAGCTTGGGGTTTCCGCGTTACCGGCGGCGATCACCCTAAAGATATTGCGGCTGCAGGCTTGAAGCTTTGGGTTTGGGGAGTAAGGGGAAAATATCTTTGTTTCTTGCACTTGTTTTCTTGAGTCTCGTAGCCATATCTCGCTAAAATCAAGGGAGTAGAAAGAGGTGGATGGATGAAAATTTCGGTTTTTTTTGGTCTTTTAAGTCTTTTGGGTCTGTCAGCCTGTGGCTCGGATTCAGAGCCAAAAGGGACTTCAGAATTTTCGATGGAGCAAAGCCCAATCGAGGTGACCTATTCGATTCAGAATATTCAGATTCAGGCGAGAGTGACCCTTCGCAGTGGAAGCCAGTTTAACTTCAATCATACGATCCAAGATTCAATCGAAGTGAAAACAGAGACTGTGGTGAGAAAGCCGATTGCAGGGGGCTATCAGATTGAAGTGAACGATCAGGAGGCTAAGATTCTATTCAACCTCGCCGGAAGAATAGAAGATGGCGGCTCTGAACGAGGAGGGCCAAGAAATTGCCCTTATGAGGTCAGCTTTGATCCTACAGGCCGGGCTGATTATGATCGCTTTGAGTTAAATTATGAGCTGTCAGGAAGAATTCGAGGAGAAGATTGTCCAGATCTAGTTTATGAAGATTTCTATCAGCGAGTGAATGCGGATTTAGATCGTATTCCTTTTGATTTTCTAGAGAAGATTCGATCTTCTGACTTATGGCAACTTTCAGAGGCAGAGGAATTTAGAGTTAGCATTCGAGTAAACGGTGAGGTCCTCTAGTTCTGGCGCGCCTCCCAAAGTCGCCTTACATCTTTTGGGAGGAGGAATCACTGGCGCCTATTTTCACTATGGAGTCTTAGCAGCTCTTGATGATCATCTGAGCCGACGCTCTGTTGATATGGACGTTTTTTGTGGGTCATCGGCCGGAAGTTTGGTCGCAGCAACGACGGCTGTCGGGCTGAAGCCCCAAGATATCGTTGAAGCCATTTTGAAAGATGATCAGAGTATTTTTAAAATTGTTAGAAGTGATATCTATCGATTTAGTTTGATCGACTGGGGCGGAGAGGTTTTTAAATTTTTTTGGACTTTATTTTATATTCTTTTTTTGAAATTTCACTCGCCAGCAGATGCGCCGAGTTTTTTTTGGGGACTAAAAGATGCGCTGCCATCAGGATTGTTTTCTCTTCGATATTATGAGGCATGGAACAAGAGCTTCTTTTTAACAAAAAGTTTGCCCGGATTTTTTTCTCAATTAGAAAAAGAGCTTTATATCCCATCTCAAGATATTGACGCTTGTAAGCGAGTGGTTTTCGGCTCTGAAAATTATCGCCATGTTTCTTTTCACAAGGCGATTGCAGCGTCTTCGGCAATTCCCATTTTTTTTAAGCCCGTTGAAATTGAGAAAAGATTTTATATCGACGGGGGGCTCGGCCCAGTGGCTCATTTAGATATTCCCGCGTCGACTGGAGCCAAATTGATTTTTCTAATCAATCCGATGGTTCCCATCGATAATGATAATCCCAAAGTAAAAATAAAAACGGTCTATGAAGAAAAAGGTCGTATCAAAGATAAGGGCTTTACCTATGTTGCTGATCAGGCTCTTCGATCAGAGTTGTCAGCTCGAGTCAGTCAGGCGGTTCACCATATCGGCTATCAATATCCAGAGATTGATATCTTAAGAATCGAGCCCGATCGCCATGATACGATGATGTTTGTTTTTAATCCGATGGACTTTGAGGCGCGAAGACAGATCGTGGAGTATGCCTATGAGCTGACTCGACGAAAATTAAAAGAGCAGTCAGAGTTGTGGAAGCGAACTTTAGATCGACACTCCATTAGTCTTGTCACCTCCTAAAACGGCCGAAAAGCGCCTAAAAAAGCGAATCCTTTGGCCTTTTTGCTCTTTACGCTAAACCCTCAGCTGGTTAATCTTGGAACAATTTTTAAGGATGGAGTTTTCAAAAAATGTTGAAAATTGGTGTTTTAGTTAAGCAAGTTCCGGATACGGGCTCTAAAATTGAAATCAAAGACGGAAAAGTCGACGAGGCCGCTTTAAAATTCATCATCAATCCTTATGATGAATTTGCCATCGAAGAAGCCATTAAAACAAAAGAAAAGTGGGCTCAACAGGGCCAGCAGGTCGAAGTGGTGGGCGTCACTTTGGGCCCAAAAACTGCGGCCAAAGCGCTTCGTGATGCATTTGCCGTTGGGGTTGACCGAGGGGTTCTCATTGTTGATGAAGAGCGAAAGGCCCAAGACGCTCGAAGCGTATCTCAGGCCTTAGCAGCCATTTGTCAGGAAGAGGGCTTTCACTTGATCTTTGCGGGCAAACAGGCCGTCGATTCAGATATGCATGCCGTGGGTGTGATGTTGGCGGAGCGCTTAAACATGCCGCACATCTCGGTCGTCTCAAAGTTGGAATTAGAATCAGTCGACAGCATCAAGGTAGAACGAGATGTCGATGGTGGGATGAAAGACATCTATCGCATTGGCCTTCCATGTTTAATCACGGCGAACAAAGGTCTAAATAAAATGCGTTTAGCTTCATTGCCCGGAATTCGTGCGGCGGCCAAAAAAGAACTCAAAGAAGTCGCTTTGCCTGAAGTTAAATCTGGCCTGAAGCCAGAGTCTTGGGCCTTGCCCTCAGAGAGAGGTAAGCTGCGGATGATAGAGGGCCAGCCATCGGATCAAGCGCGAGAGTTGATTCGCCTTTTAAGAGAAGAAGCGAAGGTGATTTGATATGACAAAAAAAATTTTGGTGATTGCAGAATCACGAGGTTCAGAGCTGAAGAAATCAACACAAGAATTGTTGGGCTTGGCGCATGGTCATGAGGTTTACGGGGTTTTATTTGGTTCTGCTGCAGCAAAAGCAGCTGATACTTTGGCGCAAATGGGAGTAAAAGAGGTTTTTTATTGCGCAGAGCCCTCTTTTGATCGCTATCACAGCGAGGCTTATGCTTCAGCGGTGGCAGAGCTTGTTAAAAAAATTCAACCCGAAGTGGTTTTGGCGTCGGCCTCTAGTTTAGGAAAAGATTTACTGCCGAAGTTGGCGGCGCGATTTGATGCTCATTTGGTTTCAGATGTCATTGAGGCTCAAGTCGGAGATGAGTTAAAGCTCAGACGACCTTATTTTTCAGGAAAGGCTTCGGCGGAGATTCGTGTTCCAAATTCTGAGCTGGTTTTTTTAAGCTTGCGTCCCAACGCTCTCGCGGCGGGCAGAGCGGGAGATCAGGCGGGAACGATCACAAATTTTCAGCCGGCTTTTGACTTTGGGTCTTCAAAAATCCAGTTTTTAGAGCAAACGACAGCTTCCTCAGATCGACCGGATTTGGCAGAAGCCAGCACGATTGTGAGCGGTGGCCGATCTTTAAAATCGCGCGAAAACTTTAAGATTCTTTTTGATTTGGCAGATGTTTTAGGGGCCGCTGTGGGCGCTTCTCGAGCTGCCGTGGATGAAGGCTTGGCCGACCATGACATGCAGGTGGGTCAAACGGGCAAGACGGTGAATCCTAATCTTTATATGGCTTTTGGAATTAGCGGGGCGATTCAGCATCTCGCCGGAATGAGAACCAGCAAGGTGATTGTGGCGATTAACAAAGATGCTCAAGCTCCAATTTTCTCAAAAGCAGACTATGGAATCGTGGGAGATCTTTTCGAACTGGCTCCTCTCATTACGGAGGAAGCCAAAAAGCAGTTATGAGGCTTTCCGTGGCGACGGCGATTTTTTTAATCGCCTCGATTACACTTTTTTCGTTCAGCTTCAAACGCACTCTCGATCTTTTTTTGGCGGGTGCAAAAGAGAATCGCTTCAATGAGTTCTTGAAGCGCTTGGGAGTTCTTTGGGGAGAGGTTGGTCTTCATCGAAAGATGTTTCGTCAATTTGGCCCTGGTCTTCTTCATTTTCTGATTTTTTGGGGATTTATCGTTTTAAGTCTGGGAACGCTTGAGTGGGTCTTTATGGGCTTAAGCGGGGGCCTAAAGTTTAGCTTCATCGGAATGCCTGCCTATGGAATTTTTCTTTTCAGTCAGGATCTGTTTAACAGCTTAGTTTTTCTAGCTGTCTTGTATGCTTTTTATCGAAGGATTTTTGTTCGTCCAAAGCGAATGGCAGATAATTCGGGTAAATCAAAAGCCGATGCATTTATTGTGCTCGCTTGGATTTGGGGGCTTGTAATTTCAAATCTGCTCACGCATGCCATCGAGATTCATAACATTGGAGTGAGTGCTCATCCGCAATATCAGCCGGTGGCCGCGGCCTTGGCGAGCTTTATTCCTGACTTTATGTCAGGAGAAACCTCTTATTGGGCATGGTGGTGGCTGCATTTAATTTTGATTTTTTCGTTTTTAAACTTTTTGCCATTTTCAAAGCACTTTCATGTTTTGTTGGCCGCACCAAATGTTTTGTTGAGTAAGTTAGAGCCAACAGGTCGATTGAGCACTCCCAATCTCGAAGATGAGTCTATTCTTAGTTTTGGTGCCGACAAATTAAAAGACTTGAAATGGAAGAGCATGATGGATGCCTTCACGTGCACGGAATGCGGGCGCTGTAATGAGTATTGTCCGACGGCGACTACCGGCAAAGATTTGCGTCCGAAAACCTTGATGATTGATCTTCGAGCCGCTCTGACAAAGAATTCAAAAGTCATTCGGGCGAAGGAAGAGGCGACGGAGGCGACGGCTCTTGTGCCCGCTGTTTTTTCAGATCAATTTGTTTGGGACTGCACAACTTGTGGCGCTTGTGTGGAGCAGTGCCCTGTGATGATTGATCACGTTGATGTCATGGTAGAGATGCGTCGAGCGCTCGTTCTCAATCGTGGCTCGAATCCAGATGAAGCGACAAATGTTTTTCGGAATTGGGAGACAAATTCGAATCCATGGGGATTGCCTGAATCGAGTCGACAGGAATGGTTAGTTGAAAAAGGGGTTCCCATTTTTGATGGGGATGGGAATTTTGATTTTCTTTATTACATCGGATGTGCAGGAAGTTTTGATGAGAGAAACAAAAAAGTTGTCGAAAGCGTCATCGGAATTGTTGAAAAGGCCGGTTTAAAAATTGGAATTCTTGGAAAAGAAGAGAAGTGTAATGGAGAAACAGCTCGACGAATGGGCAATGAGTGGCTTGCTCAACAAATGATGAAAACGAATATTGAGCTTCTTCAGGGCAAAAAAGTAAATCGAGTAATCACCAGTTGCCCACATTGCTTTAACACTTTGAAGAATGAGTACCCCGTTCTTGGAGGTGTTTTTGAGGTGATTCATCATTCAGAGCTTATTGATCGCTTGATTCGAGATAAAAAAATTCAGCCGCAATCTACCTTCGAAAATGTTGTCTATCATGATTCTTGTTACATCGGTCGCTATAATCAAATTTATGATGAGCCTCGCCGCATTGTGTCAGCTGTGAGTAAAGATGAGCCGACCGAACTTCAACGAAACCGAGACAAAGGCTTTTGTTGTGGAGCGGGTGGGGGCCGTATGTGGCTTGAAGAAACGACAGGTTCTCGAATCAATCAAAATCGAGCGGATGAGATTATCAACTCGAAAGCAAAAACCGTTGGCGTCGCTTGTCCATTTTGCATGACAATGATCTCGGATGGTCTAAAATCTAAAGAAAGAGAAGACATCCAGGTGAAAGATCTTGCAGAAATGGTAGCGGAGTCATTGCGTTGAATCAGACACTAGATTTTAAAGAGAAAAATTTACCCGAAGCCTTTTTAAAAAATGTTTTAGCCAATCCAAAGAGAGTCATGTTCACCCGCAAGGTGAACGGAGTTTGGCAAGAGCTCCTCGCTGAGGAGGCTTTGGATTTTGTTTTAAAAACCATGCAGGGCCTTAGAAATTTAGGTTTTCAGCGTGGAGATCGCATTTGTATTTTTTCAGAAAACCGTGAGGAATGGATTCTCACCGACTATGCCGCCCAGTGGTTGGGAGGAAGCACAACGGCGATTTACACGACCAGTTCTGCCGATGAGGTGCACGCGATTTTAAAATCTTCAGAGGCTCGATATCTTTTTGTTTCGAATGAGCAAATGTTAGAGAAGGCCAAGCGCTGGGGCGAGTTGGCGAGCTTAGAGAAAGTCATTCTATGGGAGAAGATTCCAAAAGAGGAGTGGCAGTCTAGTTTCGTTGCGAGAGAGGATTTCTTAAAAGAAACCATGCCTCTCGATGAGGCAAAAAATTTGTTAGAGAAAATTAGCTCCGAAGATATGGCGATTTTGCTCTACACCTCTGGAACGACGGGGGAGCCCAAGGGAGTCGTTCTTTCTCAGTTTAATATCTGTTCGAACATCAGGCAGATGCATGCCTCGATTCCTCTCAGAGATTTGCATGTGACCATGTCGTTTTTACCCTTATCTCATATTTATGAGCGCTCTTTGCAGAGCACCTTGTTGCTTGCCGATATAAAAATCGCCTTCGCTGAAGGTTTGGAAAAACTTGTCGATAATATGGGCGACATCAAGCCTGACATTATGATTGGTGTGCCCCGACTGTTTGAGAAGATGTATGTGAAGGTTCATGAAGGCATTCGATCTTCTTCGGCTTTAAAGCAATGGATCGCCCGATTGGCTTTTCGAATCGGCAGAGCCACGATTCCCCATCGGTTGGCCGGTCAAAATTTACCAATTCATTTGTCGATTTTTTACGCTCTGGCGAATCTTTTGGTTTTTAAGAAGATCAAAAAAGTTTTGGGGGGCAATCTTCGTTATTTTTTCAGTGGCGGCGCGCCACTTTCAAAAACCATTGGAGAATTCTTTTATCAGGCAGGAATTGTAATTTTAGAAGGTTATGGTTTATCTGAAACGATTATTCTTTGTTACAATCGAGCTGAAAAAATTAAATTTGGAACGGTGGGGCATCCGCTCGATCAAACCGAGTTTAAAATCGCTGAAGATGGAGAAATTCTAGTTCGCGGCCCTCAAATTTTCACTGGATATTTCAAGAGACCTGAACTGAATGCCGAGATTTTTACAGCTGATGGATATTTTAGAACGGGGGATATCGGCGAGATTGATGAAGCGCAGTATTTGAAAATTACGGACCGAAAGAAAGAGCTTCTTAAGACTTCGGGTGGAAAATATATTGCGCCTCAACCAATCGAAAATAAATTAAAAGCCGATCCTTTAGTAGAGAATGCGAGCGTGATGGGAGACGGTCGAAAGTATGTGGTGGCCTTGATTGTTCCCAATCTGGAACTCTGCAAAACTTGGGCCATTCAACATGGAGAGAGCTTGAATCATCTTGAGGCGTGTTCTCGGTCAGAAAAATTGAAAGCTCATTATAGAAATCTAATTGATCGAATCAATTCGGAGCTGCCGAATTTTTCAACGATCAAATATTTTGAAGTTTTAGATCAGGTTTTTAGTATTGAAACGGGAGAGCTCACGCCCACGATGAAGCTAAAACGGCGTGTGATTGAGAAGAAGTATGAGAGCTTAATCAACTCTCTCTATCCTGAAGAAGATCGAATCAGCGCGATTTCTTAGTTCATATCGCCAGAGAGGATTTGGCGAAGAAGCTTATTTTACAAATGGATGATTTTTCAGTCTGCAGGCGACTCGATAGAGGCTTTCGGCGAGCACAAGTTGCGCAAGCCCATGAGTCAAGGTGAGGCTCGAAAGACTCAGGCTGGTCTCCATTTTTTCATAGAAGCTTGAGTGAAATCCAAAACTGGGGCCAACAACAAAGTGTCGCTCTGATTTCGAAAAGCAAAAATCGTAGAATTCATCATCCGAGAGCTTTTTGCCTTTCGAGTCGAGCAGAACAAAAGAAGAATTCGATTTTAAGAATTTTTGTTCTTCTAGGAGAGGGGAAGAAGGTCTTGTTTCGGGGTGTCTTTTTATCTGGATTTCATTCCATTGAAAGGGGAGGAGGACCGAGATTCTTTTTAGCAGGTCTCTAAAATAGGGCTCTTGAGAGAGCCCGAACGAAGTCACTTTGATCATGAGAGTTTAGAGAATCTGGAGTTTTTGATTCTTTTTATCATTCCAGGAGATTCTCGGCGCTTCATTCCAGAGGCCATCGATATCAAAATAGTTTCGAGTTTGATTATCAAAAATATGAAGTACCACATCTCCAAGATCGGCAAGAAACCATTGAGTTCCGGCGCCTTCAATCGAAATTGGGGGATTGCCGCTGGCCTTGAGCTCTCGACATGGCGATTCGAGTAGCGTCTCAAGATGCTTCTGACTTGTTCCAGTGGCGACTACCAAAAAATCAGCGATCGCATCATTTCTTCTGGTGTCGATGATAGTGATTTCTTGGCCGCCTTTGCGATCTAGGTTTTGAGCAATCCACTTGGCTAAATCTAGGCTCGATCCCAATTTTTTCTCGTTCAAGTTTCACTCCTTTGTGGCTTGGTTTTTATAAAAATCAACGACTTCCTCCCTAATCCCTGGGGGAATGTCGCCTTTTCTCTTAAAAACATTTTTTCGAATCTCTGTCGAAGAGATAGAAAATCTTTTATCTATAACAGCCCAAGAATAACTGCAAGTGTTTGAGGTCAATCGTCGGCTTCTAAGGCCTAAACCTCCTCTATTATGATCTTTTTCACGAGCGAGAGCAATCCAGCCTAAACTCGATGCATAATCATCAATGCTATTCCAATAGGGAAGTTGATTCAGCTGATCTTCTCCTAGAATCCAAAAGTAAGCAGCGTCAGGCTTTTGTAAAGAGAGCTGATAAAAAATCTCTTTGGCAAACACACTCTGTGATGAGTTTTCTTCAAGATTAGAGACTTTCATCCAAGGGGCTATAAAAATCTCTTGGCACCAACGCAGGCGAGTTTGGTAATCGGCCACGGCCGTTTTTCCATGAGGAAATTTCGAAAGAACGATAAAAACATAATCAAATTGAAACTGAGATTGAACTTCTTCAAGAAGACTAAGATGGGCTTGGTGAGGAGGATCAAAAGTCCCTCCAAAAATTCCTATTCTATGCGGCGTCGTCAGCTGGAGCTCCCCACTAATGCTTGTTGCAATTCTTTTTCAGAAACTTTCACTCCAAAATCAATGCTCCATTCTTGCTTGATTTTCACTTTGGTTCTTCCATCGTGCAAATAGCTGCCTTCAATCACCACTCGAACGAGATCAGGCTTTTTCTCTACCGAAAGCGAGCTTCCATTTGGAGAAGTGATCGGAGATTTCATGTCATGAAGCTCTTCCCAAAAATCCGTGAAACTCATGCTCGAGGAGGCCAGATTTAATTTTTTAGCCATCCGATAGGGAGAGAGCACAATCTCCATCCAAGCCGAGGGTGAAAAAGCTTGTTTCGATAAAACTCGACCCTCACGAGAGCTGAGGATGTAGTCAGAGCCATCAAGTCGAAGAATTTCTTGGCTCATATGTTTAAATGGATATTCACGAAACGCGCGCCAGTTTTGAGTGTTCTGAAAAATCAGACGGTTCCAGCTCTCTGATTTTTTTTCTATTCCTTGAGCTTCTTCACTTCCATCTAGTTCAAGATTAAGCCTGTCTCTCACCTGAAAAGATTTATCGAGAATGAACATCGGAAGGGCATCGAGTTCATTGATTTCTTCATTTTGCTCTTGATCAGTATTGGCTAAGCCTGAACGGATCGAGATGCACAAAATAAAAACTACACAGCTTGTGATGAAAGATAAACTCAGTGGAAATAAGAATTTATTCACTGTTAATTAAATTTTAGCATGATTTCATCTGAAACTGAAAGCGCTGCTTCGAGCTTTTCGCGCAAGTTGTCTAGCCCGCAACGCGCCGTGGCGGAGATCAGAATCGCTGATGGATGCTTTTCTTTGAATTCTTCCCAATCATTCTTAAACTCAGGGCTTGTATCGAGGAGATCTGATTTGTTGACAGCAATTAGGTGCTGCTTTTCTCGCAAGCTGGGATCAAACTGAGAAAGCTCAAACCACAGGTTTTGATAGGCTTCTTCGAGTTTGATATTTGTTTCAAATGAAAGCACAAAGAGCAAAATCTTCGTTCTCGAAATGTGGCGAAGAAATTTGTGTCCTAATCCCAAATCTTGATGAGCTCCTGCAATAAGACCGGGGATATCGGCCATCACAAAGGAGTGATCTCCAACGACTCCAAGATGAGGTCTGAGAGTGGTGAAAGGGTAGTCAGCGACTTTTGGTGTAGCCGCTGAGAGAGCTCTTAGAAGACTGCTTTTTCCTGCATTTGGAAAGCCCACGAGCCCCACGTCACTTAAACTTTTTAATTCTAAAAGAACATATCGTTCTTCGCCGGGCTCACCAGGAGTTGAGATTCGTGGCGCTTGTCGAGTCGAGCTTTTAAAGGCTGTGTTGCCCTTGCCTCCGTGGCCACCCTTCGCGACCACAACTTCTTGTTGATTCTCAATCAGATCGACATCAATTTCTGCATCTTCAGAAAAAACTCGAGTTCCTACGGGCACCCTCAGTAACAGATCTTCTCCAGCTCGGCCGTTTTGATTTTTTCCGCGACCATCTTCTCCACGCTTGGCTTTGTATTGAGGCTTAAACTTGAAATCTAAAAGGCTCTGCAAATTTTCGTCAGCGCGAATAATGATCGAGCCGCCCCGACCGCCGTTGCCGCCATCTGGCCCGCCTTTAGGAAGATGAGGTCCACGAAAGAAGCTAATGCTTCCAGAACCACCATCGCCTGCTTTTAAATGAATTTTGGCCTCATCTACGAATCGCATGACGTAGCAGGCTTAGTCGCAAAGACCTAAAAGGTCAACTTGCTGTCTGAGGGATGATATTCACCTTCTTTTTGGTCTTGCCCCAGCGTTCAAACTGAACCAAGCCGTCAACAAGAGCGAAAAGACTGTAATCTCTGCCTAAGCCCACGTTTCTACCTGGGTGAATCTTCGTGCCAACCTGTCGAACGATGATGTTTCCCGCCCGAGCCTTTTGACCTCCATAGAGCTTAACGCCTCTATACTGAGGGTTGGAATCACGACCGTTTCTTGAACTACCACCTGCTTTTTTATGAGCCATATTCTAAAACTCCTAAGCTGTTTTAATTTCTTTGATCAAAACAGAGCTGAAAGCTCTTCTAAATCCGATTTTCTTTTTAAAGCCTTTTCGACGCTTTTTCTTAAAGGCATATCCCTTTTTTTCTCGTCCTTGCTCAATCACTTCACCGAGAACTTGAAAACCCTTCACGAGGGGGCTTCCCACCTGAACCGACTGATCGGCAGCACCGCACATCAAAACCTGATCGAAAGCAACTTGAGTGCCGACGGGGGCTTCACCTTCAGGGGTGTTAATTCGATCTACTCGAATGACATCTCCCACAGCGACTTTGTATTGACGGCCTAAGCTTTCAAAAATTGCAAACATATATAAATCTCCAAAAAGAATCCCATTTAGGGTAAAACTGAAAAAAGCATGGGGAGATTGCCTTGTAAAGCTCTAATCTGCTTCGTTTTTGGGCTTTTCGCCTGCGGTGAAACTCGCTCGCTAAATCTCGAATATGAGAGCCTCGGAGAACTCGCTCCTGATCTCATTATGATCGCCAAAAAGAGCCCCAGCAGCGATGTTTTAAGCTGGAGCACGGATATTAGTGGTTTATCAGGCTATTCAGAGTTTGTCGCCTCAGCGGCCGATTTTGTAGCTAATTTAAGCCCGTGTGCTGCGGGTGGAGTTGACGATTGCAATAGTCTCGGAGCTTTGTTGGGCGATCTTTTTGGCTCTGGAGCCATCAGTCTCGATCAGCCTGAGGCAGCGCTCTTGCCAGACATAGATCTCGAGGGCGATTCGAGTCTCTTTGTCTTCTTTTTTTACAACGCCTTTAATTCTGAAGCTCTTACTCGCTGTTTTCAACTGAGAGAACTCGAGGTTCAAGATGAAAAGTTTCGATTAAAGGCCATAGGCAATTTTTCGAATTATCTTTTGATCGCTTTAGCGAATCCAGTGGTTGGTGCTAATTGCTACAGCTTTAGTGCTGGTCGTTAAGATCTAGTTTCTTGATCCTCGAGAGGCTTTTCTTTAAAATATGAAAAGTGCGTTTAAAGACGATCATTTTGTTTCTTTGTTTGGGTGGGCTTTTATCTTGTGGCCCGGGAAGCCCCAAAGTTGAAATTCCCCTGATTCTCAATGCGGCGGGAGGCGGTGAAGCCTTAAAAATTCTGGGATACGATGGGCCGGGTCTGCCCACACTCTCCACTCGTGTGATTTGGACTCAGAGGTGGCAAGCTGTAGCGGGCAAGACGGCGTATAAGATCAGTCCCTTCGAAGCGAGACCACCAACAGAAAGGATCAAGGTGGAAGGCAACCCGAATGTCGAACTCGTAACAGATTGGAATTTAGCGGTCGGAGAGGGTGTTCCCTGGGATCCTTTTAATCCTTCCGTTATGTTTTCTGGTCTTCCGGTTAACGTTGAGGGTTTAAAGTTTGCCATTGAGTTTTTGTTTACAGTTTTAGAGGGGGATATCTACAGAACGTATGTGGTCGCTTATGCCTGCGTCGAGTTTGCGGACACCCAGATGGTGAGTCTTTCAACTCTAAAGGCAACGATGGCGCAAGGTGTGAATGTTTATTCGGGCAGAACCTGCGGCAGGTGTCCTCGTTTAGAAGATGGGGGCGTGGAAGAAGATGATGTTCGATTTAACTACGCGGATCTAAGTAGTATACCGGCGATCATTCCGGTCGCGGATTGTCCGCCAAGCAGCCCTTAAGCGGTTGCTACTCTCGCTTAGCCCAGAGCTTTGTCAGCCGAGCTTAAATCTTTTGTTTTAG
>JBMTHG010000029.1:0-16965 GCA_049436045.1 Bdellovibrionota bacterium | reverse complement strand
TCAAAGCGCTGAGAAGCTTGGCATCAATTTTCACATCTTCTACAAAAATCGACTGCGTGGGGTATGCGAAGCCTATTTTCTCTTCCTCAAATCTCTTAAACAAATTCAGATTAATATTTTGTTGAGCATTCATATAAGTTAAAAAATCATTGCTCAAAACAAAATACACAATCTGAAAATCGAGGGATGAGCCTCCGAACTGAAAAAAATGAGCCCGATCAAATCGTGTGTTCGGTGTGGCCTCAATGACTTTTTGAATAATTTCAGGAATACGTTTTAATTGATCTTGAGAGGTTTGATAGAGAACGCCGATGTTGAAGCTCACTCGTCTTTCTTGCATTTTTCTAAAATTATTGATGCGACCATTTAAAAGATCGGAGTTCGAAAGAACGATTTCTTCTCCACTTAAGCTTCGGATGCGTGTGCTTTTCATCCCAATGTGCATCACAGTCCCTGAAACATCATTGAATCGAATGAAGTCGCCAACTCGAAAGGGCTTGTCGAGCACAATTGAAATGGAGGCAAAGAGATCGCCGAGAATCTTCTGAGAGGCTAAGCCAATGGCGATTCCTCCAACACCCAGGCCTGCGATAAGTGCCGTTACATTGATTCCAAAATTCTCGAGGCCGAGAAGCAGAAAAACCAAAAAGAGAACGACTTTTACCGTGATCAGAATGGCCGGCAAGGTGGCTCTTGTTGTGAGCTCATCCACTTCTTCGGAATCGGCTTTTTCATAAAGTCGAATAATCAAGAACTCAATGAGTGTCGACGACCAGCTCCAGAACTGAAAGAAAACCACGCCCAAAAACAAGCCTCTAAAAACTTGCTCTACGTGCGGAGCGATTGTCAGAAAGTTAATGCCGATGATGCCGCCAAGAGCAATGAAAAAATACCAGCGGCTTTTAGCGAGCAAACTAAGGGCTGCTCGAGCGAGATCTTTTGTCCAATCGTTTTGAGCTTTTGACTGTGCCTTTTCAAAAATTTTTTTTACCAAAGCATTCGCAAACCATGCCAAAAAACCCACGGTAGCAAATGCAATCAGTGCACTAATGTAGTTATGCAGAGTGTTCTCAAGAACTTTTATCTGAAATGAGGGGTGCTCCAAAAGTTTTCTAAGATAGCTGTCATCGCCCATTATGAGAGCATTGAAGCAGACCAAATAAAAAATGAAAATACCTAAAAGTCAAAATCAGTCATTCAAAGTTAAGCTGACGATGCTTTCGATATGCTTGGTTTGCGGCATTAAGTCTACAGTGGTCCATCGATCCACTCGATAATTATTTTTTTTGGCAAGACAGACGATATCTCGAATCAAAGTGTCGAGTTGGCATGAAACATAGGTGATTTTTTTAACTTTAAACTTCGCGAGACTTCTGCAGACTTCAAGAGCTCCTTCACGTGATGGGTCTAACAATACAAAGTCTGGCGTGCCATGGCGATGGATGGCTTCGTTCAGTCCGGTCAGTGCGTCTTCATTTAGCCATTCGATTTTAGAAGATGATCTTTTGGCGAGACCGATTGAGATATCATTTCTTTCAATACCGATAATTTTTTCAAATCGGTCTTCCAGTCCGAGAGTGAAGTTTCCTGATCCACAAAAGATATCAATCGCAAATCGATTTTTTTCAAGAGATTGAACATCCTCTAAAATTCTGGCCCACATCTTTTCATTCACGAAGAGATTCGCCTGTGAAAATGCATCTTTTGAAATCAAGATACTTTTGTGTTCGAGCTGATACGCGGCTGTATCTTGAAGCTTAGAATCAAGAAAGAGCAGGTTGAGATTTTTCTCATTCCTGACATCTCTGCACAAAGTTTCGATTTCTGAAAAAAATCCGTTAACAAGAATAGGGCACTCTTTCAGAAAAACTGGCTGGTGAGATCGCATTTCGTGAAAAGCAGGCTGACCGTCGATGACTTGCAGGCGAACTCGACTGCGATAATGAAAAGGATGAGGTGAAGAAATGAGATCAAATGAAGTATCTTTTATAAACGGCTTTAAGGCGGAGCGATGAATCCAATGCTTTGTAATCGTTGACTTCCACTCGAGCTGTTTAGAGTAGGGAAGATGCTGAAAGTCACATCCTCCGCAGTGCATAAAATGCTGGCAGAGTGGTTCTTGATAGTCAGGGCCTCGCTTTAAAAACTGAGCCGCCTTTGCGTAAATAAACTTTGATTTAACGGCGGTGATCTCGGCAATGAGCTCGTCACCCGGCAGGCTTTTCGGCACAAAGACGATATGAGAGTCGACGTGAAAAACCCCTTCGCCATGGCTCCCTAAGTGCTCAATGACGCCCTGAATTTTTTGCAAAGGCTCGAATGAAGATTGACGCATAGCCTACGGAAGACACTGCTAGCATAAATTTGCGGCGTCAAGGAGTAGGTAGGCCGCGTCAAACGTAGTGCCATGATATTCTTTAATGATGGCAAAGAACATTGAGCGTCGAACTTTTGTGATTGAAGAGTTGCTTCGATTAACTGAAGAGATTCTTTTAGCTGTCGATTTTGATGAAGATTCTCAGGTGGAGGCGCTCATCCGACAGCGTAGCTTTTTTTTCAATGAGCTTTTAGATACAAATTCAAATGAGGCGTCGGCCGAACAGCAAGCGTTGTGGCTTACTCAGCTGAAGCACTTGCAGGCGAGAGATCAAACTCTCAGAGCCAGAATGCTTTCGCTTTTGAAAAATATTCGCACCGAGATGGATCATGCGAAAGATCAAAAAATTCAAATTTTAGGAGACCTCGTTCGAGGCACGCAAATCGAAACAAGTCGGTAAGGGAGAACATCATGGAAAATACAACGGCTTTAAAGGTCGACAACTTTGAACTTCAGCTTTCTCCTGAAACTAGTTTCGAGATGGCTTGTGAGTCGGTAAAGAGCAAGATTGATCAAGGAAGAGTTCTGACAGAGATCTACATCGGCAACAAATCTCTGAGCCTCGAAGACGAAGAGAAGATTTCTCAGATTCCGATAGGGCGGCTCGAGCAGATCACTTTCGTGTCGAAAAGCATCGATGCTCTTCTCCGAGAATCGAGTGAAATGGCTGTTCATCTTTGTGATTCTTTAGAGGTCGAGTGCCAAGAGATTCGAGAGATTTTTGAATCGGGAGATCTCCCTTTGGCCCATGATCGAATTGGCGAGCTCAGTGCTCTGGTAGGCTGGCTATTAAACGTGATGAGCGGTCTTCAGTCTCATGGAGAGGCAAGTTTTTTTGATCTTGAAATTCAAGGTCAGCCCGTGAAAGAGGCGGTTCGTGGCTTAGAAAAGGCTCTAGAAAAGTTGCATCTAGCCTTAGAAAAAGAAGACTACTCCGCTTTTCAGAATGAGCTTCAGGCTGGCTTTATGGATGAGATTCGAGTTTGGAAAGAAATTTTTAGTAAAGTTTCCAATCACTGGAGTCCTCAAAGCGTAAGCTCCGACTCATAAGATCTTTGATTGCCTCTGAGGCTTTCTGATTTTTAATCACAACTTTAAAGACGCTCTCACAAATCGGAAGCTCTAGCTTATATCTTTTTCTGAGGCGTTCGATCTGATCTAAAGTATAGATACCCTCAACCGTCTCGTTGATTTTTGCGAGAGCTTTTTTCAAGGCCAAGCCCTTTCCGAGCAAAAGCCCTAAACTTCGATTTCGGCTTTGATTGCTCGATGCCGTTAACCACAAGTCGCCCACACCAGCTAAGCCAAAAACGCTGGCCGCCTTTCCCTTTTTCTTCCGAACCAACTTCACCATCTCGGGAAGTGCTCGAGTGAGCAGCGCCGCTCTGGCGTTGCTGCCAAAGCCAAGCCCATCCGAGATTCCACAGGCAATCGCCAAAACATTTTTCATGCTCGCACAGACCTCGACTCCTATGGGGTCCGAGTGGGCATAAATGCGAAAGTAGGGGCGAGAAAGTCGCCGAGTCATCGTTGCTACAAATTTTTTATTCGTGCTCGCCAAACTACAGGCGGTAGGTTTCTTTTGAAGAAGTTCATCAGCAAAACTTGGACCCGAGAGACTTGCGAAAGGCACCTTGAGATTTTCTTTGGCCAGTTCAGAAAAGGTTTTCAGCGAGTGACGATCAATTCCCTTAGAGGCGTTGATCACCGCGACGCAATGAGGCTCAGATTTTAACTTATTCAAATAATCTGAGATGAATTCAAAGGGGCAACTTAAAAGCACAAGGCTAGGTTTTGAAAAAGCTTTAGCCCACACCGCTTGATCGATGTCGATGACACTAATTTTATATCCTGCGTCGTGAAAGCTTTGAGATAATGCTTTGCCCCAATGACCGAAGCCAATCACCACCATATGCTTTGTGGTGCTCCAAGAAGGTGTTCGAGTTTTCTTATGAATTCGTGTCATAATATGAGAAGAGTGAACCTTTCTGACGATTTTGAAAAGCGCCCATATATTGGTTTGATGTTTGAATGTTGTCGTGTGTATTCGCGCATTTATAGAAAAAAAGAAGATCAGCACTACAAAGGTTTTTGTCCGAAATGTGGTCGAGCTGTGAGTCTTCGAGTCGATCCTCGCAAAGGTTCAAAGTCTAAGTTTTGGAGAGTTTTGTGAGTTGGCAAGAGAGAGAGGCAGAGTTGATGGAGCTTCCCTCCGGGCAGACTCTTGCCTTCAAAGCGAGGGATTTGATTCGAGAATTGGCACTAGAAGATTCTGATCAGAGTAAATCAAAGATTGAAAAATATGCTTCTCTTGCCTTTCGGAGCTTTCTCGCTGAGAACGATACGCTTTCAGCAATGTCTCTTTTGTTTGAGTTAAAAGAGATGGGCATCTCAAAAGAGATGTTAAGCTCCATGGAGCTTCGCCTAGCAACAGCCATCGGACTAAAACGTAAAAAGCCAGAGGTGTTGTCGAACGAGATCAGCCAAGACTCTTTGCAAGAAATGAAGGCGAGAGTTGTCATTGAAGAATTTGGTGAAGGGGATGATTTAGATCGACCTCAAGTCGATGAGATAAAAATTTCTGGAATTCCATTTTTTAGCGCCTGGCGAGTTGAGCTTTTAAAAGAATTTTTTAGCCAATCGAGTCGAGTTGTTTTGGAGAGCGGGCAGATCTTATGTGAAGAGGGAGATGAGGTCGATGCCTTCTATTTGCTCACGAGCGGCCAACTCGAAATGGAGTCTCGTCATGGAGCAAAGCGCCAGGTAGAGGCCGGACAGTTCATCGGAGATCTTTGTCTGTTTATCGAAGAGCCACATCTCGCGCGCATTGAAGCAAGAGAGAGGTCTGAGCTGATTCGGTTTCCGGCAAATTACTTCTTGAAACTCATCGGTGAGCGAAAGCATCTCAAGCAATGGCTTAGAGATTGGGTTTATCGAAAAATATTTTTCTTAAGCGCCAGTCAGAGTCTTTCTTTTCAAGATCTCTTGCCTGCTGATTGGGTAAGGATGGGCGGATTTTTTAAAGTGGCTGAGGTTTTGGCGAGAACATCAATGAAGTCGTCGGATCAAGAGGCTGGATACTTTGCCCTGATTTTAAAGGGGCATGTAGAAGTTCAAAATGAAAATGGCGAAGCTATTTTTTGTGGCCCGGGCAGTTTTATTGGGGAGAAAGATTTTATTTTTAAGAAAGCCTCTGCCGAGAAATGGGAGGCGAGCACTTTGTGCCATTTTATGATTTTTGATCGAGCCACTTTCTCTGTCTTGAATCAGGAGTTTTCGGGTATTTTAAATCGCATTGAAAAAAACATCTCAAGCAAGAAGATTGATTTCGAAACACAGCCAAGTCAGCTTCTCGACTAATCAATGCCTTGAGCCGTCGATTCGTAGATTGACAATTCTTTATGAATCAGCAAAAGCCAAATCATGTTGTTGAGCGGACAAAAAGTTTTAATCATGGGTTTAGCCAATGAGCGAAGTATCGCTTATGGAGTTCTAAAAACTTTCAAAGAGGCGGGAGCGGAGATCGCTCTCACTTATATTGATGCCGTCGAAAAACGATTGCGGCCCATTGCTGATGAAATGAATGTGAAGCACCTGATTCGATGTGACGTCAGCTCCGACGAAGACCTAGCTCAACTGGGCCAAGAGGTCGCTAAGATTTGGCCAGAGGGTTTGGATTGCTTGGTTCATTCGGTGGCATTTGCGGATCGAACTGATTTAGAAAAACGTTTTTTAGAAACGAGTCGCTCGGGATTTCAGTTGGCGATGGATGTTTCAGCATATTCTTTGATCGCCTCTGTGAGAGCTCTTTATGAATCCTTAAAAAAGAAGCCCTCGTCGGTGATCACAATGACCTACTATGGATCAGAAAAAGTTGTGACAAACTACAATGTCATGGGTGTGGCTAAGGCTGCTCTTGAGGCGAATGTTCGCTACTTGGCCGCAGACTGTGGGCCCGAAGGGGTGAGGGTGAATGCCATTTCCGCTGGGCCAATTCGAACCTTGGCGGCCAGTGGTGTCAAAGATTTCAAATCGATTCTGGGTAAAATTGAAGCGCAAGCACCCTTGAGACGAAATGTAGACATTGAGCAAGTAGCAGGGGCGGCTCTTTTTCTTGCATCGAAGGCCTCTTCGGGTGTGACGGGCGAGATTTTGTTCGTGGATTCCGGTTTTAATATCATGGGGCTTTGAACGGGGCCTTCCCAGGGTTGACTTTCCCCTCAGGCCTTAGCAAATTATGAGGCAATGAAAGCTACAGAAATCCGAAAAGGTCACGTCATTCGTTATAACGGTAAAATTGTAAGAGTTGTCTCGAGCACTCATCATACCCCTGGAAACTTAAGGGCCATGATGCAAGTCGAAATGAAAGATTTAGAAACTGGCACGAACTATAATCACCGATTTCGTTCAGGTGACGACGTAGAAAAACTCAACGTCGATTATGTGAAAATGGAATATCTCTATCAAGAGGGCGAGCATTTTGTTTTCATGAACTCTGAAAATTACGAGCAAACCCACCTCAGCGAAAAAACTGTGGGCGATATCATGCAGTTTATTTTGCCCAATTCCACGATTGATGTGGTTTTTGTCGATGAAAAGCCTATATCCGTCGAGATTCCTCAGAAGGTGACTCTCAGTGTTGTTGAAACGGAGCCTGGAATCAAAAACGCAACGGCCACCAATGTGTTAAAGCCCGCAAAAATGGAGACAGGCTTGGTCGTCGGCGTGCCTCCCTTTGTCAACGTGGGAGACAAGATCATCATCAATACGGAGTCGGGAGAATATATCTCCCGCGCTTAGTTGCTGATTCTTGTTCTTTCGATCACTGCTGCAAAAAATCCGCCGCAAGCGTGAACATCGGGTTGAACCATGAAATAGGGTTCATACTCGAGGCAGCTCGCCAAAACTTCATCTGACATTTCGAAATTGTAGAAGTTTTTGGCAAAAGGCAGAACATATTCTCTGAGATACTCACCAGCCGGCACTATTCGAAATGAATTATGAGAAGATTTCAAGAAGTGCTCAATTTGCGCCTCATTCTCAGTGATGCTTAAACTAGAAGTGCAATAAATCAACCGACCACCTAGCTTAAGTTTTCGCGCAGCTTCTCTGAGGAGTGCCGCTTGAACTTTTTGAATTTTAGGCAAATCTTCTTTTCGATATCGCCACTTCAGCTCGGGCTGTTTCGCCAAAAGGCCGGTGCCGCTTGAAGGAGCGTCGACCAAAATCAAATCGAGGCTCTTCACCTCTCCAATCTGAGCATCGTTTAAAATTCTTATGTTCTCAACGCCAGCTTTTTGAGCTCTCTGTTTCAAAACTCGAAGTTTTTGAGGGTCGGAATCATAAACAAAAAGCGAGCCTTTGTTTTTCATCATGGCTCCGATGCCCAAGCTGTGATCGCCCTCTCTGGAGCAGATATCGAGCACCCTTTGACCGGGGCGAGCATTCAAAAGCAAAGTCGCCAGTTGAGATGATTCATCTTCAACTTCATAAATTCCTCTCTCAAAAACCGGCAAGCTCATGGGATTTTCTTTTGAGGCAACCTCAAAACTCCAAGGGCTGAGTTGCGTTCGTTTTATTTTCAAATCTTTAGCGGTTTTGCTCGCGCCAAAGCCCAAAATATCGGCTTTGAGGGTGTTGAGACGAATCGTCACTTTGCTTTTCATCGACATCACTGCCAATAGCTGACGAATTCGATCTTTTTGGAATCTTTCAGCGAGAAGCTCCATCAAATCTGCTGAGACTTCTTCTTTTCTCATCGAGCTCTCAATTTTCTCGATAATCTCAGCCGCATTCTTCTCGCGCTCTTTGTCGGTTTTTCCAGGCACCATATAACTCGTAAAAAGAGCTTTGATTCCTGCTATGAAACTTTCGTTTTTCGGCTTCCAAACTTCCATAAAATCCTTAAAGGGATTCGTTAGAGAAATAATAGGCCGAGTATCCACCACTTCTGCTTTTGCGGGCGCCGCCTTGGCTGGTGCCGCTTTTTTCGCACTAAGCACCTTGAGCTTGGGGGTTTTTGCCGGTTTTGCTTTAGAAATCTTTGCTTTCTTTGAACTAGATTTTGAAGTCTTGGCAGGCTTAGCCACTTTTTTCGCGGGCTTCACGGCCTTTTTTGAACTTTTAGCAATCATTTTCTTCTTAACCGCCTTCTTTGCTGGCTTTGCCTTTGCAGGTTTTTTCTTTTTCGCTACTGCCGATTTTTTTGCCATTTGATCGCCTCTTTTCGCGCCTTTAAGCTCGATTAAAGACGCTCTTTTGGCAGAATCTTGAAAGCTCAAAATTCTGCAATTTTGCCAATCTTATTCAAATTGAGGTTAGGGAGAATTGGGCCCATAGATCAAGTCAGATTTCATATTTTTGAATAGTCTTGTCGCCTTAAAAGCCAAATCAAATTTCATAACCAAAGCCGACAAAATGGTTTATGTATCGAGGCCTGTGAAAAATGAGCATCTAAAATCTCAAAATACTGGCGCCGAGGCCAGGCCACCCCTCTGGCATAGCTGGGCTGAAGAGGCGATTTTAAAGGCTCGCCAAGAGAAAAAGCCGATCTTTTTGCACATCACTTATCCGTCTTGCTACTGGGGGCGAATGATGGAAAAGCAGAGTTTTTCGCATCCTGAGATTCTCAAGCTTTTGCAGGAATATTTTGTGTGTATTCGAGTCGACCGAGAGGCACGACCCGATTTGGATCTGATTTATCGCCGAGCGGTTCAAGCCATGACGGGTCAAGAGGGTTGGCCGCTGAACGTTTTTTTGACCCCAGAACTTCGACCCTTTTATGGGGGAACCTATTTCAGTTTTGAAAGTGCTTACAAAAAGGCGTCGTTTAGGGAGATTTTGCAAAAAGTCATCAAGGTCTATCGAGAAGATTTGGCAGATGTTCAAAAGAGTGCTGATTCCATCACGAATTATTTGTTTCAAACAGGCCGATATTTTGAATCAAAGAAGTTAGAGTCTCAGAATTTATTTTCAAAAGTTTTAGCGAACCTCGAGAAGCTTTATGATGCAGAATATGGGGGCTTTGGAAGCTCCCCGAAATTTTTTCATCCTGAGGCTTTTCAATTTCTTCTACAAGCTGCGAAGGCGAGTGGGCAAAGCTTTTATTTAGACTTAGTAACATCAAGCCTTTTGAAGATTCTTTCTTCGGGTGTCTATGATCATATTGAGGGCGGATTTTTTCGGTTTTCTTCTGATCGCGAATGGCAAAAAGCCTATCCTGAAAAAAGCTTATGTGATTCAGCCCTGATGGCCGATCTCTTCGTGGCGACTTTCGAGCAAAGTGGCGACGAGATTTTTAAAGTAATGGCGAAAAAAACACTCGAATTTATTCTGACAAAATTTCAATCTCCCGAAGGGCTTTTTTGGTCATCGGAATATGCAGAGAATCTTGAGCGAGCTTCTGATTATTATTTCTTTCGTTCGACAGACTGGCTGAATTATTTTTCTTCTGAAGATCAAGAAGTCTTGAAGAATTGTCTTCGATTAACGGGCGAGCCAGGGTCGGTGTGTTGGCGTTCGGCTTTGAGTGTCGAGAAATTGTCTGAAAGCAAAAAACTTTTAGATCAGCTTCAAGCCTTGCGACTCAATAAGCAGCCGATTTGCTTGAACCAAAAGATTCAAACAAGTTGGAATGCCTTAGCGATTTTAAGTCTCATTCGATACGCCAAAGTAACAAAAGAAAATTCTTTTTATGAGAAAGCGGAAAGAGCTTTAGAAAAGTTGCTCGAAGCTTTTTTTGATGCAAATTTCGTGGCTGTTTCGCATGTGCTTCATGAGGACTCCCCTGGATTTTTAGAAGATCATGCGTTTTTAGGTCTGGCTCTCTTAGAGGCCGAAGATTTTAGCGGCAATGAAATTTATCTCGAAGTGGCTGAAAAACTAGGGCAGAAAGTTTTGGATTCTTTTTACGATTCAAAATCAGGAGGATTTTGGTCAACAGCAGAGGAGCAAAAAGATCTCTTGATGCAAACCAAGGAGATTCAAGACTCAGCGATGCCATCCGCTTTTTCTTATGCCATTTTGTTTTTGCAAAAACTTTACGAAAAAACCTCAAAAGAGATTTATCGTGAGGCCGCCATTCGATCGGCCGAAAGCATTTTGGGAACAGCCGAAGACGAGCCGGGCGGATTCTCTTCTCTGGCTCGCGTCGTAGTGGGGCTCAGTCATTCAGAGCCCGAATGATTGAGTAGCCAGATTAAAAAAATAGCACCCAGAATGAGCATCAAGCTAAAACTGGCTCGTTTATAAAATCGCATGGGCGCTGGAGTGTTATCTGGAGATTTTCGATTTTTAAACTTTTGCCAAAATAGTGTGAGAATCACACAGAGACTGCCAAACAAAATGAAAAGTTTTCCAGTTGAAATCATGAAACTCATTATATGAGGCTTTTAAGTCTCTCGAAACAAACTTTTTAATAAGTCTTTAGTTTAAGCCCCGAAGGCTTCGTCGGCACAGGTGCTTGAAATGCTTGATTTGAGACTCTAAAAACGAAGTTTTTATTGAAAGTTCATTTAGTCGATCAAGAGCTTCACGCTTTTGAAGAGATAATTTTCTCGGGTGATAGTTGAGATTTTTTCTTGCAAGCCAACTTAACAGACTAAGCAAGCCCGAAGGAACATCGATTTTCTTTTCTCCGATGACACTTAAGAAAATGGCAGCGGCAGAGGTGTCGATTCGATCAGTCTGAGGCAAGTATTTTTGCAAAACATAAGTCTCAATGAGTGGAATCAGATTTGAGGAGTGAGCTTCAATATGATGGGGCAGAACCGCTCGCTCAAAATAAAAACGATTGATCATTTGGTGTGATGGAGGAACAAAAAGAGATAAGTATTCAGTGAAGTTTAGGCTTTGATCCTCGGCAAAAACTCCATAGAGAAAAGCCTCTTGCAAAGCCGCTAATTTTTTACCTGAAAAATTTTGTGTTTCGATCGATTCAAAAATCTCTCTTAAAACTTCTCGTTCATTTTGATGCATTAGAATCAAGATGGGAGCTGAGCTGAGCCAAAAATTTCCAGTTTGAATGTGCTTTAAAATGAAAGCTTTTATCACCTCAATTTCATCTTTTTTAAATTTAAAATTGGGATTTTGACTCATCTGAAATCGCAAAGCTCTGATGATATCAGAGCCAGGAGTGAAAGCACTTTTTGGAGTTTTAAGAAGATGAATAAAAACAGAAGAAAAATATTCAGAGTAAGCAAAGGATTCTTCTTTCATAAAAAATCTTGAAAAGGAATCTCCCATGGCAAGAACTCGCCAGTGATCGTTCGATCGCAAGGCTGAATCGTGAATCTCTGTGAGTATTTTGTGAAACGAATCATTCGAAGCCTTTTCAAGAATTTGTAGGGCCCACGCAATCGCCTCTGACGGAAGAGTATCTGATCGAATCAGTTTTGTGATGAAATCAAAAATCCTATCTAAATCCTCTTTTCCTAAAACTTTCGCTTTGGAAAGGACTCTTCGAGAAAACTGATGGATCACAGCTCGATCACTTCGTTGAATCTCTAAATCCGTCAGGCTTTCAAGATATTCCATGGGAGATTTATTGATCTTTTCTGGGAGGATTCGAATGGCGTTTTTGTTTTTTACAATCACGTAGGGGTCAAATAGGGCGAAGTCACTTCCTTCGCGAGCATTGGGGTCGAGTTCAAATCGAATCGTATAACCCGACGATCCAACTCCTGAGCTTCCAATTTGCGTATAAAAGCCCTCGCCAAAAGCGGCTGTTTCAGCGGTTTGGCCTTGTCGTGAGATGAAGACATTTGCCGATAAAGAGGGCGAAGCGGTAATCGATTCAAAGGCACGAAATGCAGCCGCCGCATCAGAAGAAGATTGACCTCTTGTTTCATGAGCAATCAAGTGAAGACCGAGCTCTGCAGCGCTTTGCCCCTTGCCTTGACCAAGCTCAAACGAGCGAAGGGGTTCTTTGCTGAGCCACCAAGCGGCACTGTCTACATGATTTTCGGAGCTAATTTTTAGGAGTTTCGCTCTTAATCCGATTTCTTCTAGAATGTTCCAAGATCGTTCGACGTTTCGAGAATTGATTAAAAGTTTTTTGGCATTTTTTTCAATCCACGTCTGAGTATAGGGGTGATCAAGGTCTCTCTTCGGATCAAAATCTCGCACCAAAAATTTGATGATCTTTAAGTCTTCAGACGAGATTTCAAGATCATGTTGAAAGGCTTTGGTGAGAAATCGAATTACCGAAAAGATGGGTGGGTTTTGCCGGTTGCGAAAGCGAGTCGTCTTTTCGTGAGCTTCAGAAAAATAAAACTGAATGCTTCCGGTTCGAATCGACTCCAAAAAAGGATTTTGGTCTTCATTCCAATGATGAGTGTCTCGAATTCGAGCCTCAGACGAAGGGGGGTCAGTCAACTCAATCAATCCCACAGAGTTCGAGTCAGTATGTTGATTGAGAAAATCAAAATCATCGAGAATCGCCCCTTTATCCTTTCGCGATTCGCGAAGAGTTCTGACCTCCCACACCGATTTGTTTCCCTGTAAGTGATCAAATCGAGACATCATTTCTTGTTCGAAGCGTTGGGCCTGCTCGTCTGTGCCGTCGATCACAAGATCAGCGTCTTGAGTGGAGCGATAGATGCTGGTGTAGTCAAAGTCATAGAAGTCTCTAAACTCCTCTGAGGCGGTGAGAGATTCTCTGACATAATGGCCAAAACTTGAAGCCGTTCCCCCAAACAAAAAAACCCGCACTCCAATTTTTTCAGCGACTTGTTTGGCGAACTCAAACTCTTCTACCTTTTTGAGTCTTTCAGCGATGGCTGATTCGAATGACGTCTGAGTGAGAGTTGACGACGAGGCCCAGGTATTCAAGGAGCAAAAAAACAAGGCAGTTAAAACAAAGAGCTTTTTCATGTTTCACTCAGATTTAGCGGCCTTTTACCACGAAGCTATAAACCTGAGAGCCCCCTTTGTGAGATTAAACGTCAGTGGCTGATGAGCGAGTTGATCGAGGCGCACTCTTTGAGAAAAGAATGAAAAATCAGATACTTGAAAGTTAGAGATTTATGAGCCCGAGCTGCCGAGATAAACGGCCCGGCATTGGTTTTGAACGCACTGAGATTCATAGTTATTGATGTCAAATCTGGGTGACCATTCGTCCGAGCAATAGTGAGGCTCTGAATTTTGTTCGAAATATTGATCGACGATGTCAGTGTAATTCTCAACTTGCTCATTAGCGATGCTCAAAAATGATTTGTCACAGACGATATCTAAAGAAACGAGAATACAATCTTCAGCGACCTGACAGCTTTGATCGAGGCCTCGAATTTCTTCTGTCACCGCTTCGATCGGACTTCCGGCAATCAATTGAGTGCTGTCGCAGTCAAAGCATCTCTCTCGTGTTGTTTGTCGTTCAAAATCAGAGTGAAGTCTAAATCTTTCGTTTTCAACACAGCCAATGAGGGCAAAACCTAAAAGGCTGAAAACAAAGGCTGATTTGAATCTCCCGATTACCATAGCCTCATTCTTGCAAGGCCTGTGCCCCCTAAAAACCTAACCAAAGTCGATTTTAAGCCAAAATTAGAGAAAGCTATGCAAATTTTGCAAGGTCTCTGATATCGAGTTTGCGAGCCAACACCAGTTTGGATGAGGGCTAAAAACTAAGAGGCTAAGGGCTTTTTGTGCGTTTGAAACGTCTAAATTTCTTTGAAACTTTTTGTATCGCTTTAAGTTTCTTGTTCGCTTCGTTGGGGCCGATCTATGCCTCCGATTGCCCAAATTTCTTAAGGCATTTGGGAGAGAAACTCTCAGATGAAAGTTCGGAGGTCGTCTATCTTCAGGCAAAGGCTGACAAGATGTTTCCGGAGATCGAGGCGATGAGAGAGCATTTACAAAAAGCGGGTGAAGAGTATTTGCTTCGCCAATCTGATTTTGGCTTTGAGTTTCAAATTCTTCCGTCAAAAACGAGACTCGGTCGAATTGCTGATTGGCTAAAAGAAAGATTTGGCGCTGAGATTGTTTATGCGCCTTTGTCGTTAGGCAACGAAGAAGTAAGTTTTACACTTAATCGGTCGATTTTTATTTCTCATCGTGAGTTTCAAAATCTCGCCGTTGATGAAAGTTTTGATCACGAGATTCAGCATTTGGCTTTCAATGTAGAATTCGAATCTCTTAAGTCGGCAACAGAAGAAGTTTTGATGAGTCGAGTTTTCGATTTGCCCATTCATGATTCTGGATATTTTTCATTTGGCTTAAATGAAATTCTGGTTACAGCTCGCGATCTTCGACGGCTGATGACAAAGCTTTTTTTATTGTCTCAGGAATTTAAGAATCCAAAAGAGATGTTGATGTCTTCGAAATTTTTAGAGCTCGAGCGTATCGTGGCCGACAAGACTCTCACTCTTCAAGAGATCATTGATTCTTTTGAGGTTGTAACTTTGAGTCTTGAGGACTCATTAGAGCCGATCTTGTCAGGCAAAGAAGAGCCTCAACTCGAGAAATTCGTAAAATTATCAAAGTCTGAAATCAAGCTAAAGTGGAAGAGCCGTGATCTGTTTTTGAGCTTAAGACCAGAAAACGCAAAAGACAGAAGCTCTCTGGTGGCCGAAATGAAAATGCTCTCATTTTCAGAAGAGCAAAATCCGATCATTCTCACAAAATGGAACAATATCGCTGGGTCATTTTTTAAAGAAGTTCTCAAAAATCCGGAGGCGGCGCTCCATGAGTTTAAAACTCAGATCAATGGGCGCCTTCTAGAGTGGTTTGATTTGATTATCGTGGCCCGAGATTTTCAAAAAGCGGCGGCCAGAGCTTTGTGGATGACGAGAGCCTTAAATTTAAAGGAGCTTCGAGATTTTCTTCTCAAGTTTCCTGACGATTTTTCTGTCAGCAATCAGGAATCGATTGATCGCTTCATGGATCATGTTTTGAGCGAAAGCAGAAGCGAATCCTCACAAAGAATTTCACTGACACAATCTATTCGAGATCATATCTTTTATTCTGCCATGGAGAATCCAAGGCGATTTGTGGCATCAGAGGATTTAAATCTTAGTATTGAGTTGTCTTTGAGGGGTATCTCGAAAATTTTATTTTTTAGCCAAGATTCAATCGAGATCGATCGTTTTCGCGAGCTGTTGGAGTTGACTAAAAAGCATGTAGATTTTCAGGATTTTCTTGCTGAGATAAAAGATGATGTAGAGCGATTTGAAATTTTTCAAAATTTTGGTGAATCTGGTTATTTGAGATGGCGAAATCTTGCTCTAGGGTCAGGAGCTCGCAGTCTTTTGATGACAGACTCTTTCAAGGATTGGAGTTCTCAATTCGATTCGATCTTGAAATCGAGAGCTCCTTCGGTCGTGCTTTTGAAATCAGACTTAAATCAAGAGACGAATTTTTCTTTGGAGCTGAAAAGAAGCCTGATTTCTCGATGTTTTGATGAGAAAACCAAAGATTCAGGGGCATTTATGAGCCTGATTTTTAACCCTTCGTTTCTGATGTCTGAACTTCAATATCGAGCGAGGCCGGCATTTTATTTCTTGGCGAATGATCTTCGGTTTGAAGATCAAATGAAGCGTGATGAAGCATCTAATTTTTTGAGACCCTTAAAAGTAAATGAAGATGCTCTTCACGTTTTTCGAGGAAAGTTTGTCAGTGTTGTTTCAAAAACTGAACCCAGCAAGAGTCATTCGGGCTTTCTTGTTTTTGATAGCCAAGCTCCTTATCTAAAGTTGCGCAGCTCATCGGGTGAGTTGACGAGTCTTTATTTTAATTTTTCTACCCATGATCTTTTTGAGGTCGAAGCCCCCAAGGACTTAAAAAATTTTCTTTCAAAGCAGGGCTCCCATGTGCGTCTCAAGTCGCAACTGTCTGGCGATGAGCATTTCGTTTTTCTGAAGCAAATATTAGACATTCGATCTGAAAACGATGGACTGGTTTTTGTGTGGCAAGTTGAAACTCAGGCTGGGTCAGAAAGCATTCTTCACTTTAAACCGAACGTTCACGAGATTTTATCCCGATAAACAATTCGACTTAAAGACTTTCAGTCGAAGACTTTTAGCGCCAAGTGGGTTCGTAGAATTTTTTCTTCGCGTTATCTTCTCCAAGAATCATGATTTTTGGCCCGCGAAATTTTTCTAAGTCTTGATCAGAAAGCCAGGCATAAGAAGCGATGATCACTTTGTCTCCAACCCGAATCAAATGCGCGGCGGCTCCATTCGATTGCAACTGCTTAGAGCCGCGAGCGAAGGGGATCGCATAGGTTTTAAGGCGCGATCCATTGGTGATATTATAAACTTCGATGGCTTCAAAAGGGCTGATTCCGACCTCATCCATCCAATCTTGATCGATACCAAAGCTGCCTTCATAGGTGAGCTCGGCTTGAGTGACCGTTCCCCCGTGAATTTTAGATTTCAAAAACTCTCTCATCTCGACGAGCCTAAGCGAGCTAAATTTTACGGGCAAGTATTCGCTAGTTGATTCCTCATGAACTTCTATTCAAAATTAGGCTGAACATGATGATCATTATTCAAAGCTTGATGAAGTTGCTTCAGACTCTGAACTCTCAAACGTCACCGAGCCAGCTGGCTGCCGGAGTGGCTTTTGGAATGATCGTGGGCCTTAGCCCCTTTTTG
>JBMTHG010000028.1:0-16966 GCA_049436045.1 Bdellovibrionota bacterium | reverse complement strand
TTTGATTCCGAAAATCGAAAAAAGCTTCCCAAAGATGTCGATATTCCAAAAAGAGCCCTAGCAGACAAGCCGAAAGAGTTTCATGAACTCCTTGATCTAATTGAGACTCGTTTTAAATCACATCCGGGCCTGATGGATGATTGGATTTGGCCAACCTCGCGTAAAGAGGCAGAAAAAAAATGTCACGAATTCATTCGAAATTATCTCGAGAATTTTGGTGAATACCAAGATGCTATCGATTCAAGGGATGATTTTAATTTTCACTCCTTGCTAAGCCCTTTGATCAATGTTGGTTTGATTCATCCAAGAGACCTAATTGACTTGATTGAAAGTTCTTCAAAAGTACCGCTGAATTCGAAAGAGGGTTTTATTCGGCAAGTGATGGGATGGCGCGAATTTATTCGTGGGATTTATCAAAACTTTTCGGAAAAACAAGAAGCGACAAACTTTTTTTCTCATCAGCGAAAGTTGAATCGAACATGGTATGAATCAAAAACCGGGCTCGAATTTCTCGATGATTCTTTGAGGCGCACCCAGCGATTTGCCTATAATCATCATATTGAAAGACTGATGGTGATTAGTAATGTGATGCTGATGTCTGAGATTCATCCGCAAGAAGTTCATCGATGGTTTATGGAGATGTTTGTTGATTCTTCTGATTGGGTGATGGGCCCTAATGTCTACGGCATGGGCCAGTTTAGCGATGGAGGAATTTTTGCAACGAAGCCTTATATCTCAGCATCCAATTATATTCTGAAGATGAGTCATTACAAGAAAGGAGGCTGGTGCGATATTATGGATGGCCTCTTTTGGCGATTTTTAGACAAGCATCGAGTTTTCTTTTCGAAGCAGTACCGTATGGCAGGTCTTTTGAAAAATTTAGAGAAGATGCCAAATAGTCGCAGAAAAACTATTTTTGAAGAGGCTGAAAAATTTATTCAAAGGGTGAGCCTTTCATGATTGGTTTTTTGTGGATTTTCCTAGCCGCCTCAATTTTTATGTTGGGCCTTTGGTGGAGGCAAACTCGAACGCTCAATGCCAATGCGGTAGATCTTTTTTGGGCCCTGGGAGTTGGACTCTCCGCGGTGTTTTGGGGGGTCTATTCCGAGGGGGATAGTCAGCGGCGTATCATGATGGCTTGCTTCGGCGCCTTTTGGAGTGCGCGCTTGGCATGGCATCTTTGGTTTTATCGTGTTCGACATGCCACAGAAGAAGACAGCCGCTATCGAGATCTAAGAGAATCTTGGAGCCAGAAAAAGTTTCTTGTCTTTTTCCAGGCACAGGCCGTCATTATCGTTTTATTCTCAGTTCCTTTCTTCATTGTGGCGCAAAACGAAACTCGGCTTGGGGCCGCTGACTTTTTAGGAGCTCTCATATTCTTCGTCTCATTTTTTGGCGAAAGTCTGGCAGATCGGCAACTCGAATCATTTCGATCGAAAAAAGATAATCGTGGAAAGGTCTGTCGGGAGGGACTTTGGCGATATTCGCGGCATCCAAATTATTTTTTTGAATGTGTGCATTGGATTTCGTATGTCTTTTTAAGTTGGGGTGCTTCCTTTTGGTATCTAAGCTTGATTGGTCCGATTGCGATGACATTTTTTATTTTTAAGGTCACAGGAATTCCTTATGCTGAAAAAAGTTCGATGAAGACCAAGGGTGAGGCCTATCGGGAATATCAAGATTCAACGAGCGTTCTCATTCCTTGGTTTCCGAAAAAGACTGAGAAATCAAAGGAGAGTAGATAGTGATGAAGAGTATTGATTGGGCGGAAAAAGCTTATTTGCCCGACAGCTTTATTCGCGCGGGAATTAGAAAGCTGCTGCGACGACGATTAGAAAAAGAGTGGACTCCCGAAATTGAATTGCGTGAAGAGCGAAAACAAAAATTTTTTGAAATACTTCGATCATCACCCATAGCGATCGAGCAAGATCGGGCCAACGAGCAACACTATGAAGTCGACTCTAGGTTTTATTCAAAAGTTTTGGGGCCGCATTTGAAATACAGTAGCGGGCTTTGGAATCGCTCGAATAATCTTCATGAGTCAGAATTAGAAATGCTTGAGGCAGTCTGCCAAAGAGCCGAACTCGATTCGGAATCCGTAAATAGAATCCTAGACCTGGGTTGCGGCTGGGGCTCTTTTTGTTTGTTCGCAGCGGCTCGATATCCAGATAAAGAATTTGTTGCCGTATCAAACTCAAAAACGCAAAAACAATTTATAGAAGCTGAGGCGAATAAGCGCGGCCTAACGAATTTGAAGGTCGAGACCCATGATATTCGATCGCTTGATTGGCAAGAAAAGTTCGATCGGATCGTCAGCGTTGAAATGTTTGAGCACATGAGAAATTATGAAGCTCTCTTAAAAAAGCTGAGAAGATTTTTGAATCCGGGCGGCAAACTTTTTGTTCATATCTTTTGTCATCGCAACACCCCTTATTTTTTTGAAGTCGAAGGAGAAGATGATTGGATGGCTCAGTATTTTTTCTCTGGCGGTGTGATGCCTTCATTTGATCTTTTACTTTATTTTCCTGAGGATTTGAAAATAGAAAAATCATGGGCAGTCAATGGTATGAACTACTCGAAAACTTGTGAGGCCTGGCTTGAAGAGATGGATCAGAAAAGGCCAGAGATCATGTCAGTTTTTGATGAGATTTATAGAGGCGAAAACTCAGGCGTTTGGTTTCAAAGATGGCGCATGTTTTTCATGGCCTGTTCTGAGCTCTTTAGGTTTCGAGATGGTGAAGAATGGTTTGTAGCACATTATCTTCTTTCATCCCGCGACTGATGCCTTGGAAAACATCTTCGTAGACCGGTCTAAAATTAAAAACTTCGAAAGTTTTTTTTGGGTTGACTCGCTTGGACCCCTCAGAACTTCCTTCCGAAAGTTGAGGGAGTCGAAGGTCCTCGGCCCATGCTTGATAGAGTTGATTCCAAGATTTGGGATGGTCATCACTTAAGACCCAGCGAGATCGCGCCTGATATTTTGATATCGATTTACAAAAAAATAAAACAAGGTCGCCGACATGAATGAGATTGAGAAGCTTCGCACTCGGTTGAATTCTACCCGAGGCGAGCCAATTTTGAGGGTTTCGATTTGGTCCATAAATTCCAGCCGCATGAACAATCATCGCATCTGCCTCTTTTAGTAAAATATTTTCGGCTTGAACTCTTGGGTTCGCCAAGTCTAGAGGAGAGCTTTCATCGACCTCAGCATGCAATTCAGCTGGGGTTAGAAAAAATCCCGTGCTGCTGCAGCAAATGATTTTTCCAAGCTGAGATCGCTTTTTTTGGAGGAAGCTATTTACCAAATCGGGAGATGGAGAGGGAGCTAACCAGTAGGTGTAATCAAAGCTATCTTGAAATTGCCAAGTGGATGGATCAGAAAGATCTAACCGGATGGCATTTGGATCTTCTCTTCGTGTGAAGCGAAGCTCGTGTTCGGAGGACGCCAGTGCGCGCTCTAAAAATTTTCCTGAATAACCTCTTCCTAAAATTAGTATTTTTGACACCCTAAGAGTTTATCTTTTACAGAAAAAAGTAAAAGATAAACCTCTAAGCTTTGTCATCAAGTTGGAAAAACCAAATTGAAAAGCTCGGCTCGGCTTTTTACCGCAAATTTCTCATAGATCTGACTGCTATAAAACTTAACCGTCGCCAGGCTATTGCCCGATACATTCGAAATTTCTTGATTGCTAAGACCTTTTAAAATGAGACGAGTCATCTCTTTTTCTTTTTCTGTGAGTCGATGATTTTCCAAAAATCGCTCTCTTCTGGCGATTAGGCCTTTTGGATTTTCCCAGATGTCATCTAGAGATTTCAAAAGATCTTTCATCGGCACTGGCTTTTCAAACAAATAATCAGCTCCGTTATTTAAGCCGATTTTAGCGACTTCGAGATCAAGCGCCGAAGTAATAATGATGGAGGGGATTCCGTTTTGATTCGCCATTTCGACGATTTTAAGTCCTGCAGGTTGCGAAGGTTCTAAAAAAACATCCGTGATCACACAGTGAATATTGGCTTCATTGAGTTGAGTGACCGCCGAATCAAAATCCTTGGCCCAGATCACTTCAATATTATTGCGAACCAGTTCTCGGCGCAGAAGTTCAGCTTGAAGCTCCTCGTCCTCCACTAGCAAAATTCTTCCTTGGCTAACTTTTTCTAAAGATGCGGCTCTCATTGACATCATCACACTCCTTTTTTTTATTTGCGAACAAGCTTCTTTTTCGGTGGGGAAAATCTCCAGCCGATGAAAGCTTGATACCGATGGATTGCTAAAAGAGATACCAACCTTCGATAGGAGGCTCATAACACACTTTTTAACATTGGTGAGATGTCAGAGCATGGCAACTGGGCTAAAGATTAGGCATTGATTCTTTAATCATCCCCTCCCCGAGACCCAAAAACACTAAGGAGAGCTAGCTAGCCTAGCTCTCCTTGGCTTTTTTCTCCGCAATCTTAGACACTTAAGCGGCGTTATCTGGATTCCGCTGAAATAAAAGCTAGCGAAATGGCACAGACAGTGAAAATGATATTTTATGAGTGTGGAACTGAGGGTTTTGAGTCTTAACCTACACAAGGGCTTTTCAATGTTTAACCGACGCTTTGTTCTTCACGAATTAAAAAGAGCAATTTTAGACGTTTCAGCCGATCTCGTTTTTCTTCAAGAGGTGATTGGAGATCATCAAATTCATAGTGAGAATATTGAAGATTGGCCCGAAGCCCCTCAATATGAATTTTTGGCCGACAGTATTTGGAGCGATTATGCTTATGGGCGAAATGCAGTTTATACAGAGGGGCATCACGGAAACGCTATTCTCTCGAAATGGCCCATTAAAAAGTGGCAGAACATTGATGTGAGCGAGCACTCATCAGAGAGTCGAGGGATTTTGCATTGTGAGATCGTGGTGGATGAGAAAAGTCTGCATTGTTTGTGTGTTCATTTTGGCTTGCTTGAAAAGTTTCGACGTGAACAGTTAAAAAAACTGCAAAAGTATATTCAAACTCACATCATGGCGACTGATCCAGTGATTGTGGCCGGCGATTTTAATGATTGGAGGCTGAAGGCCAAGGAGGGCTTTTCTGATCCATCTGGTTTTCGAGAAGTTTTCGAGGAGTTGGATGGACGCGTGAGAAAAACTTTTCCGAGTCTCCTTCCCATTCTTTCTCTTGATCGAATCTATTTCAAGAATCTAAGCCCAAACGAGGTGTTGCCCATCGACGGAAAACTCTGGTCAAAGCTCTCCGATCATCGGCCTTTGGCTGCTTCCTTTAAAATGGAAATCACAAAACCCTAAATCAAGGCCGCGGCTAGGCAGATAGACTTTGACGTCCACAAAAGAGTGCGAATCCAATTGGTAAGCACGAGTTTTCTAATCAGATCTAAATTTTTTCCAGCGCTGAGTCTGTTGTGAAGAGGCACTTGAAGAATTGCCGTGCTCAGAAAAATGAGAAAAACCATGGAAAAGCTCATGATGAGAATGTGGATAGATCGATCCTTAGAGAAAAAAATAGCTAGGCCCGATGAAACAAGCTCGATCATCATTGGTGCGGCGACAACCCAAGTTGTTTTTTTTGCGTGCTCACGATGAAACTCTTTAAAATTGGATTCGTCTATCAAGGCGAAAAGTGGGTAGTGAACGATCTGAACAAACCAAATCAGGCCTGTCATGAAAAGACCAGATATGAAACTCGTCCAAACTAGAATATCTCCGAGCATTATTTTCTCATTTGCGCGTAAGCTTCGAGTGCTTTTTTTCTCGCCTCGTCGTGATTTACGATTGGCGAGGGATAGTCATGACCGATCTTGATTTTGGAGTAGGCTTGATCCATGGGTGTCATCTTCCATGGCTCATGAATCCATTTTGCAGGAACATTTTTTAACTCGGGCACCCAACGCTTTATGTACTCACCATTAGGATCAAACTTTTTACTCTGAAGAGTAGGATTAAAAATTCTAAAATAGGGCGCGGCATCTGGCCCGCTTCCGGCAGCCCACTGCCAGCCGAGCGTGTTGCTCGCAAGATCAGCATCCACTAAGGTATCCCAAAACCAAAGAGCGCCTTCTTTCCAATGAATCATGAGATCTTTGACGAGGAAGGAGGCGACAATCATGCGCACTCGATTGTGCATCCAGCCGATTTTCCAAAGCTGGCGCATTCCGGCATCGACGATAGGATAACCTGTAAGACCTTTTTGCCAGGCCGTTAGATGTCGAGAATTTTTCTGCCAAGCGAAATGATTGAATTCTTTTCGAAGGTTCTCATCTGAGAGTTTCGGAAAATGAAAGAGAAGATAATATCCAAATTCGCGCCAATAAATCTCATCGACAAACTTTTGTGGGCCTTGAGCCTTTGATTTTATCGAATGACAAATTTGACGAGGACTAATCTCTCCAAAATGAAGATGTGCAGAGATTTTCGAAGTCTGATCCAGGCTAGGAATATCTCTAGCCTTAGAATAGTGAAGAATATTTTCTTCATTAAATTTTTTAAAAGCCTTGTGTGCGCCAATCTCGCCCGGCGTCCAATTCTCTAGGAACTGTACATCCCATTTTATTTTCGGAAGAAGTTTGAAACTTTCAAGCTTCTTTGATCCTGCTAAGCGCGGAGACTTAAAACTCTTAGGGCTTGAGAGAGGTGGTGTAAATTTTAAAAGGCGGGCTGACTTTGAAAATGGAGTGTAAACCTGATAAATATTTCCAGTCTGTGTTTTAAGACGGCGTCGATCGATCAATAGATTCGGTTCGAAAACTTTAAAAGATAGTCCGTGAGATTCTATTTCGCTCTTAACGACGGATTGTTCATCAACATCTGATCGAAGAAGCCCTTCATTGGTATATACAGCTTCAAACGGATATTTTTTTTTCAATTCTAAAATGGCGGCGAGCGGGTCTAGATCTGTAAGAAACAAATCGCCGCCCAACTTATGGATGGAATTCTGTAGGCTTTCAATCGAGTGATGAAGCCACCATTTTGTTGCCGCCCCCTCTGGCCAGCGGTTGGATTCATGGAGAGAGATGAGTATCAAGATCTCGTCAAAAGCTTGGGTGGCATAGAAAAGCGCCGGGTTGTCGGCGATTCTTAAATCATTTTTCAACCAAACAATGGCTGCCGACATTTTATTTTTTCCAGTCCCCAAAAATTTCACGGATGATCTTATACCGGTAGTCAAAAATCGTTTTTACATCCTTTCGCACTAGCTGACGTCCAAAAAGGTCGCCAATCAGACCGAGAGGAAGTTCATAAATCACGCGATCAATCATTTTCGTACCACCTGGAATCTCTTCGAAAAGATGAGTGTGATGCCAAAGCTTGTAAGGGCCGCGAAGCTGAGTGTCGACAAACTGTTTATTAAGCTGCCAATTCTCGATTCGAGATCGCCACTTTACGGGAAAGCCTCGAATTCGTAGCTGGTAGTTGAAAACCGTGCCCTCTTGAATTTGAGGGGTGGATTGATCGAGAATCCTAAAGTGAAGCCACGGCGGTGTTATTTTTTCCAAATTTTTTGCCTCTGAAAAAAATGGAAAAACCTCTTCCGGTCTTTTAGGAATGAACTGCTCGATTTCGAAAACTTTTTGTCGGCCCTGAGCGATCATTTTTATTTTTTATTCTTTTGAGCCGTCGAGATTTTATTTTCGAGTGACTTTAAATCTTGAGCCACATCGTCTGGAATTTGAACCCCGGCGGAACCTGTAAACGCCAACTCTGTTTTCTGTTTGAGATCATTTAAACATGTGGTGGCCATTTTCGATTGGGGAAACTCAACAATACAGCGGCGAAGGTAAACATTGCCAAGACTCAAAAAGAAATCGTCATCTAAGACATCTTCGCATTGCGAGAGATAGTATAAAACTTCAGGGTTAAGATTTTTGCTTTGATGAACATACTGATAAAGAGCTCCAGAAAGAAACAAGGCCTTAATGGACTCGGCATCTGAGGTTTCTTTTGCATCAGCCCGGCCGTCTAAAAACGATCTGGCCCACTTTTCTACATCTTTTTGGTTTTGAATTTTAGATTTCGTCATCCCAGATTGACTTAGCTTTGAAGCTTCTTCGGCCCATTGGCGAAGTTTGGCTCTTGTTGCGCTAGGAAGTCTTTGATTGGTTGAAAGTTTGATGAAATCAACTTGAGCTCTATCGAGATCAAGATCATTTCGAATCAAAATGCTCGCCACGCGTTGAAGTGCAAGGTCAAGCTGATAGCTCGGATCCTTTTCTGAGTTATATGTCGAAATGAACTGCTCATATAAAGGAAGAGCTTTTTGATATTGTCTGACCGTAAACCAAAACTCTGCCTTTTGGTAGGCGCTTCCCTGAAGCTGGTCGGCTTTAAATTCCCAGGATAGATCTTTTCTCTTGGGAACTTGGTTATGACAAGAGCTACAGGCGTCTAAGGATTCCTGAAAGAGGCGTCTAGAATATTCATAATGGCCTTTTTGGAAGCTCGTATAGGCTTCTGAAATTTGATTTTTGACTAAATCGGCAGTCATTTTAAAAATCGGATCATTCAAGCGCTCATGGGAGTCTAAGCTTTTCGATAGCTCTGACATTTTTTTTAAACTTGCTGAAATTTTCTTTCGATTCTTTTCGCTTTTAAAGGCCGAAGGTGAACTAAACTCCGGCTGAAGATGAATGACTTGCTCCAAGAATTGATACATTACCGGTGGAACATTATTCGTCGCAGGTTCTTGGGCGGTTATTAAAAAACTAAAAAGAATATTCGTTAGCATCATGCTGCTAACTTAGCATTTTATCTTCTGAAGGCAGACAATTTTTTCCAAATCATGCAAAGAAAGAAAAATCCAGATTGAGTAAGAACAATCGTGGCGCCACTTGGGATATCTAGATAATAAGAAAGAAAGAGGCCAAGTATGCTAGAGCTTACACCAATTAAGACGGCATAAATTGTCATTTGAGCAAATCGAGAGCTCAATAAACGAGCAGAAGCCCCCGGAATAACAAGAGAGGCTGCCATTAAGACGATGCCAAGAATTTTAGCCGAGATCACCACAGTGAGAGCTAAAAAAATGACCAATAAAAAGTTATCGCGGCTCACGTTGAGGCGGTCAGTCTTTGCAAGATTTTCATCGAAGCTGGCATAGGCCCAGGCCTTCCATTTGGGCAGCAGCAGAATAGATAAAAAGAATAAAACGAAAGCTGAATAGACGTCTTCTTGGCTTACGGCGAGCAAAGATCCAAAAAGAAAACTCATGGCTTCTGGAGAATATTCTTTTCGAAGCGAAAGAAAGACGATTCCTAAGCCCATAGAAATGGAAAAGAAAACTCCAATGAGGGTGTCGGGTTGAAGGGGCGATTTTTTTCTTGTGATCTCAATCAAAATTCCAACGAGAAGGGTAAAGGGCAGCGCAATCCAAAGAGGAGAGACTCCAAGAAACAATCCTAGAGCGATTCCCCCAAAAGTCGCATGTGCCAGACCACTACCTAAAAAGCTCATTCGTCTTTGAACGACAAAAATAGAAAAGAAACTCGAGATGAGGCCGATCAGTATGGCAGATATCAAAGCTCTTTGCATGAAGGGGAGTTCTAAAATCTCAAGCATGAGAATGCCCCCCCTCGTGTCGGTGACCGAGGTGACCAAAAGCTCGGTGAATCGACTCCTCATCTAGAACTTCGCTTGGCGCGCCAAAGCCGATCTGTTTGCGGTTCAGCAAAAGAACATGGGTCGAATGATGTCTGGCAACCTCCAAATCGTGAGTCACCATAATGATGCTGGTTTCATTTTCTGCCAGTTCATTCTCTAAGATGGCGTAAAGATCTGCTTCACCAAAAGTGTCAATTCCCGTGCTGGGTTCATCTAAAATGATGAGCTCTCGTCTTTTAATGAGTGCTCTTGCCAAAAAAACTTTTTGAAGCTCACCTCCAGAAAGCGTGCTGAGTTGGCGGCTTTCAAGTTTTAAAGCGTGAACTTTTTCAAGTGCATCGCGAGCCAGTGCTCTCTCTGCCTTGGTGATTCGAAATGGCCAAGAGTGACGTAAGCCTGAAATCACAAGATCAATCGCCTCCGCAGGAAAAGATTTGTCGAAGTTTTTAAACTGAGGAACATAGCCAAACTTTTCTGGTGAAAGATACATCGGCTTTGAATTCAAAATAGATATGTTTTTTTCAACTTCTGCAAAGCTCCCCAAAAGACAGTGAATCAAAATAGATTTGCCAGCGCCATTCGGACCGACGATCGAAAGAAAGCTCTTTTGAGGAAGGCTAAAATTGATGTCCTCAAGCACCAGTGATTGGCCAAGCTTTAAACTTAGGTTTCTAATCTCGATCAACATTTGTGAATCAATGACCTGCTAACATTTGATTGAGATTCCACAGAATCAGAGATTGATAATCTTTAATACTTTTATCTGCTCCGATGGGGTCTAAATCTAAATATTTAACTCCGGCACTCTCCGCTAAATTTTTTGCATTTTGAGTATTAAGCTGGGGTTCACTGAATAGAACTTTTAGATTTTTTTCTTTTACGAGCCGATGAAGTTTCAAAATGTCTTTCGGGCTCGGCTCTTTGCCGGGAATAGGCTCGATAGGCTCTAGGTATTCAATGTTATATCGCTGGCAAAAATAATTTAAAAAATCATGGGTTGTCATGATGGGGCCAACCTTTTTATTTTTTAAACTGTCACGAATATTTTTATCTAATTCATCTAAGTTTTTACTAAATTTTTGGGCATTTTCCTTAAACAAAGAGCAGTTTTTAGAAAACTCTTGGCATAAGATTTCTACAAGATTGGGAAGAATTTTTTGAACAGATAGTGGATCCATCCAAAAATGAGGATCATAGGAGCTTTTTGCTTTGTGATGACTCTTATGATGATGGTGATGATCATGATCAGAATGATCGTGATCAAATATGAATGATTTTCGATTTTCGCCAGGCAAGAGACTCATCATTGAAAAAATTTTGTCTTTTCGATTTCTGATGATCCAATGATCGAGATTGGGATCTACAAAAAAAACCATTTGGCTTTCATGAAGTTTTCGAACATCCGAGGGTGTTGGCTCATAGATATGACTTGAAACATTTCCGGAGGTAAGACTTTCGACTCGAAATTCAGGCGCTACAATTTCTTGTAAAATAAACTTCATCGGAACAATCGATGTTAAAATGGCCGGAGCTTCAGAGGAGCCAATCAGACCAAAAACTAGCCATCCAAAAATATGAATCATAAGAGATAGCGTTCTTATCAGACTGCGAGAAAGGTGCAAGTATTGGTAAGTGCTGCTCGTTGAGTTACGAAAAGATTGCGGAGCCCCCAGGGCGGCGCCGGCTAAATTATTGAATTTATTTGATATTTATTTGATTCGCCTTGGAATGTTTATTGCAGACTTTAAAGGGCATGATGGGCGATCTGAAAAAACTAGTTCTTAGCTTTGGTTTGGTATTATCAGCGGCCTCCTCTGTTCTTGCCTTGGAGGCGAATCAGTTTCAATTAGCGCATAAACTAGGGGATGAGAGCCAAGTCTTTTTGTTGAGTGAAGGAAAGACGGTCATTCGCTTGATGACCGAGCTTCGAGCCGAAGATTTGAAATCACGAAAAACAGGGGTCGAGCCAATTTCTAGCATTGATTTTCGCTTGAATTCGAATGGCTCTATTGAGTTCTTTGCAATTCATCGCTTTGATGACTCGAAAGTTTTTGAGGTTCGAAAAGATGAAAAATCTATGAAGTTCGTAAAGAAAGATGCGGAATCTGCTCTTTTTAGCGGATCTATGTCGAGTTATCGCGGAAATAAGATGACGACGAAAGAGGCCCTTACGTTTTTGTTTGAAAGCGGTGATTCGATAATTCAAAAAGATAATCTAAAGATCTTAGGCACTCTCAAAATTCCGAATTCAAAAGAGTTTATGGCAGTGGATTTTGTGGCAAACCGAGATGATTTTTTGGATCTTTTAGATGCCGATGTTACTGCTGAGAAATCTCAAGACTCGAAAGTCCAGGAATCAAAAGCCCAGGATTTAGCAGAGTCTACTGGCGCTCAGCCCGATGCTGCCGAAGCGAATGTTTCGGAATCGGTTTCGACGACATCTGCAGAGTTGGCTGCCGCAATCGAAGGCGGAAATTTGCCGACTTCGGAAAAATCAAGCTCGATCAATGAAGATTCTAGCGCTGATTTTGACGAGGCAGTGACTCCAGCTCCAGCGATCGAGAGCGCCGAAGCAGAATCTAAGTCTATCAATTGATTCAACAAATACGTGTCAATGTCTTCGCTTTTGATTAGCCTAAAAGCGCATGGCATTTTGGAAAACTAAAATTGATCTTCAAAATGAAGATTTCAAAAAAAGATTTCTTCATCATTCAAATCTTGCAAAACATCTCAAGGATATCAAAAAACAAATTTCAGAAGGTGGTGGCCTCGATCTTCGGAAAAAACATGAAGCGCGAAATAAGCTCTTTGTTCGAGATCGAATTCAGAAACTCTTGGATGCAGGTTCTCCGTTTTTAGAAATTGGTGCTTTGGCGGGCTATGATCTTTATGAGGGAGCGGCACCCGGGGCTGGAATCGTCACGGGAATCGGCCGAGTGTCGGATCAAGAGGTCATGATTATCGCAAATGATGCCACTGTAAAAGGCGGCACTTACTTTCCAATGACAGTGAAGAAGCATCTTCGGGCACAAGAGATTGCGATGGAAAATCATTTGCCCTGTATCTATCTCGTCGATTCAGGTGGTGCTTTTTTGCCCATGCAGGCCGAAGTCTTTCCAGATCGAGATCATTTTGGACGGATTTTTTATAATCAAGCCCAGATGTCATCAAAGGGAATTCCTCAGATCGCGGTGGTGATGGGAAGCTGTACGGCTGGAGGAGCGTATGTTCCTGCGATGAGCGATGAAGTGATCATGGTGAAAAATCAAGCGACGATTTTTCTGGGGGGCCCCCCCTTGGTCAAGGCGGCCACCGGCGAAGAAGTGGATGCTGAAACTTTGGGCGGTGCCGAAGTTCACTGTCGAAAAAGTGGCGTCGCCGATCATATGGCAGAGAGCGATGAAGAAGCTCTCAAGATGGCACGAACTTTGGTATCGAATTTTAATAGAAAGAAAAGAATCAGTTTAGATATTCGGCGGCCCATTGAACCTGAGTATGAAGCTTCAGAGATTTATGGAATTTTGCCAGAAGATTTGAGAACTCCATTTGATGTGCGTGAGATTTTGGCTCGATTGGTCGACGCGTCTGAGCTCGATGAGTTTAAGGCGCTCTATGGAACGAGCATTATCTGCGCATTTGCGCGCATTCACGGATATCCAGTGGGGATCATCGCCAACAATGGAATTTTATTTTCTGAAAGCGCACTCAAGGCTTGTCATTTTATTGAGCTTTGTTGTCAGCGAAAAATTCCACTCTTATTTGTTCAAAATATTACGGGCTTTATGGTGGGTACGAAATATGAGTCAGGAGGAATTGCAAAAGACGGGGCTAAGCTGGTGGCAGCCGTTTCAAATGCGGCCGTTCCTAAAATCACCCTCATCATCGGCGGTTCATTTGGCGCCGGAAACTATGGAATGTGCGGGCGAGCTTTTCAGCCAAGATTTTTGTTTATGTGGCCGAATGCCAAAATTTCTGTAATGGGCGGCGAGCAGGCGGCTCATGTTCTATGGACTGTTAAAAATAAAGAGGCTTTGGGCGAAGAAGAGTTCAAAGAAAAAATCAGAGAAAAGTATAATTCCGAAGGGCATGCCTTTTATTCGAGTGCTCGAGTTTGGGATGATGGTGTGATTGATCCAGCAGAGACTCGTCAGCATTTGGCGCTCGCGCTTTCTTCAACTTTAAATGCGCCGATTCCTGAAACTAAGTTTGGCGTGTTGAGAATGTAGTCAAAGGAGAGATAAGTGACCGAGAAAATCAAGCTTGAGATGAAGACTTCGGCAGCGGTGCTTACTTTGAATCGTCCAGAGTTGAGAAACGCTATGGATGCCGAAACAATTCTGGAGTTAAGAAAACATTTTGAGTCGCTATCTAAAAAGAATGACTTAAGAGTGTTGATCTTACGCGGAGCTGGAGACTTTTTTTGCGCTGGTGGAGACCTCAATTGGATGAAGAGCTCCAGAGAGAAATCAAAAAAAGAAAATGAAGAAGACGCACGAGAGCTGGGGCGAATGATTCGCGCTTTAGATGAATGTCCTTTTCCAGTGATCACTATCGTTCAGGGGGGGGCTTTCGGCTTGTGGCGGCGAGTGATATTGTGATTGCGGAGGAGTCGGCCATTTTTTCACTTTCTGAGGTTAAGCTGGGCTTGATTCCTGCAACCATTGGGCCTCTTGTCATGAGAAAAATTGGCCTGAGTGAGGCGCGGCGCTTGTATCTCACTGGGCTCAGATTTGATGCTCATGAAGCAAAAAAAATTCATCTCATTCATGAGGTCGTAAAAAATCATGAAGAGCTTTCAATAAAATTAAACTCTTATCTCAAAGAACTCGGAACATCGGGGCCACAAGCTTCAAGAGAGGCAAAAAAATTGATTCGAGAATTGCAGGGAGAAAGAGTTTGGAATGTAGATATCGCAGAAGAAACTTCGAAGGTCTTATCTGAAATTCGGATTCAGCCCGAGGCTCAAGAAGGGCTGACGGCTTTTCTAGAAAAAAGAAAGCCGTCTTGGGCGAGTCGCATATCGCTGGAGATTTGATTGATTTTATTTATTGCCAATCGAGGGGAAGTGGCTCGACGGATAATAAGGTCTGCAAAAAAACTCGGCTTTCAAACGGCTGTGGCCTATCCGACCTGTGATGAAGATCTGCCTTTTGTGCGTGAAGCAGACCTCACACTTCGCGTTGAGTCGAAGTTGGCAAGACAGGTTTATGTCGATATCGCACAAGTCATTCAAAGCGCTAAAGTGCTCGGCGCGACTCATGTGCACCCAGGCTATGGCTTTTTGTCAGAGAGGCCTGAATTTGTAAGAGCGGTTCGTGAAAATGGAATGGAATTTGTCGGGCCAGATGCTTCAAGTATGCAGCTTCTTGGCGACAAAGTCAGCTCGCGAGCCTTCTTGAAGAAATTGAATATTTCTCTTTTACCCTCTTACGAAGAAGAGGATCTCTCTATCGAACGAATTTCATTAGAAGCAGATCGGATTGGCTATCCACTGTTGGTCAAACCCTCAGCGGGCGGTGGGGGCAAGGGCATGATCAAGGTTTTTTCAGCGGAAGACTTATTGCCCGCTTTGGAATCTTCGCAGCGAGTGGCGCTTGAATCTTTTGGCGACAGTCGGATTTTTTTGGAAGCCTATGTAGAAGGAGCACGGCACGTCGAGGTTCAAATTCTTGGTGATCAACAAGGCAATATCAAAGCGATCGGAGAAAGAGAGTGTAGCGTTCAGAGGCGACATCAAAAATTAATTGAAGAATGTCCGTGTGAGTTTTTGCCAGAACGAGTGAGACAAAGCCTCCATCATCATTCTTTAAGAATCGCAAAAGAGCTCGGTTATCATTCTTTAGGAACGATGGAGTGGCTGTGGGATGGTCACGATGGCATTTATTTCTTAGAAGTAAACACGAGGCTGCAAGTAGAGCATCCCGTGACAGAGATGGTCTATGGCTTAGACTTGGTCGAATGGCAGCTTCGTGTGGCACTGGGTGAAAGCATTGAATCCCTGCCGCTCACTCCAAGGGGGCATGCCATAGAGGCTCGACTTTGCGCCGAAGATCCTCAAAATCAATTTTTTCCCTCCGGCGGCAAAATTTATCGGTTGAGAAAAGATGAAGAGGCAAGAAATGATTTTGGATATGAAGAGGGTAATAGCGTTGGATCAGAATTTGATTCGATGTTGGGAAAAGTCATCGTTTTTGGTGATTCAAGAGAGCGATCGATTGAAAAATTAGTTCAGTCGCTCGAGAAAACTTGTGTATTTGGACCGACCACCAATCGTTCTTATCTCATTCAGATTTTAAAGAGTGAAGCTTTCGCGAGTGGAGCCCTCTCGACACAAATGCTAGAAAAAATGCCCTATCAATTTGACCTTGAAGCGGCAATCAGGCTGCTGAAAGATCAGCCAATCGGCAAGGTCGCTGATGCATCAACAGATGATGATTTAGATTACTACTCACCTTGGGGTGCGGTGAAACAAAGGTTTTCAGAAGTTGATTCAGAAGATTTTTTTGGCCTTCGATATTTTCACACGAAGTTTGCTGATTGGAAGATCAAAATTGAAAAACGCGGAAGAGAGCTGGCTTCTGGAAGTGAAGAATCTTTTGAAGAGGGAGAGAAAAAAATCAGAAGTCCGATGCCTGGGCGGATTGTAAAAGTTTTAAAAAAGACTGGAGACGAGTTGAAAAGAGGAGATGTCATTCTCATTCTTGAGGCGATGAAAATGGAGCATAAGGTGATCGCGCCTTGGCCGAGCGAACTCAAAGAGTTGAAAGTGTCTGATGGTGATCAAGTCTTGCCCGATGATATTTTAGTGGAGTTGGAGAAAATCTGATGGAATCAATAAAAATCGTAGAGGTGGGAGCGCGCGACGGACTTCAAAACGAAAATCTCAACCTCTCCATCGAAGATCGAGTTGAGTTTTTATGTAGGCTCTCTAGCGCTGGACTTAGGCATTTAGAGGCAGGAAGTTTTGTTTCCGCCAAGGCCATTCCCGCAATGGTAGATTCAGAGAGTGTTTGGGAGGCCTTTCCTCAAAAAGACTCAGCGGAGCTTTCGTTTTTAGTGGCCAACGAAAAAGGATTAGAGAGAGCTTTGAAGGCGGGAGTGAAGCGCATCGCCCTTTTTACGGCGACAAGTGAGGCGTTTTTACAAAAAAATATAAGAAGCTCATTAAAGGATTCTTTAAAAACTTTTGAAGAGATTTCAAAGTCTGCAATCGCAAGTGGCATCTCGATTCGGGGTTATGTGTCGACAGTTTTTGGTTGTCCTTATGAGGGGCGGCAAAGCCCGGGCCAAGGTATTGAAATTGCAGAGAGGCTCTTTGAGATTGGCTGTGATGAGGTTTCGATCGGGGATACGATTGGAGTCGCTCGGCC
>JBMTHG010000027.1:0-17215 GCA_049436045.1 Bdellovibrionota bacterium | reverse complement strand
GTTTAGCGATTGAAAGTTCAAACGAACAGGTCGAGTTGGGGGAGGCGCCCGTTTCTGAAACGCAAGTCAGTCCGGTGCAGGCACCCGTTTCTGAAGCACCGACCGCTCTTGTTGAAGAAGCAGTTCCTGCACTTTCAACGGCCCCTGTCAAATCCGACACCTCTGTTGCTAGCGAGAAAGAAGAAAAACAAAAGCATGTCTCAAGAGTGGCAAATCCGCTTTGGAGTGATGATATCGCTTTCGATGATTTTTTAATCAAAGAGCCAGAGGCTCCCGTGATGGAGACACCTCCTCCGATAAAATTTGATGACCAACCGATGATGGCTGAGCAGGCCGAATTGCCCAAGATTGATTTAGGTCAACTTGTTCAAAACATAAAACAGGTTGTCGAAGAGCCAAAGCCTGCAGCCATCGACAACCCATTTGAGATGAAAAAAATAGAGGTATGAAATGAATAAGGCACCAGAAGCATCTCTAGATATCATGAAGGTTTTAATCGTTGATGATGATCTAACGATTCTAAGTCTACTAAAAGAAATCGTCGGAATGGTTCCGGGGGTTGAAGTGTTTACAGCAGCTCGACCAGACGAGGCCATGAAAGTCATTGTTTCTGGAAGTGTAGATATTGTTTTCACTGACATTCACATGCCAGGCGTGACTGGTCTTGAGATGATTCAAGATATCATTTCTCTTCAGCAGTGCCCCGAAGTGATTGTGATGACGGCACTTCCATCAGGTGAGATTGCTCAGCGTGCCATGGAGCTTGGCGCGAGCAGTTTGTTGGCAAAGCCTTTTGAAGATATCAAGCTGGTAGAGCTCGAGCTTGATAAGGCCATCAAAAAAGTAATCAGAAAGCGATCGACCGCCGATGAGGTGGCGAAGAAAAAAGCAGAGTTGGCTAAAATACAGCCCATCGAAGTGGATGATGATCCCGTGATGCAGGTGAGTCTCGATTCTTTTATGGAAAACTCACCGATCGGTGCCGAGGAGCTAAGCGAAATTGTCGAGCCATCATTAGCTTCGGCGCCAAGTCCTACTCCAGCGCCAGTCGCAGCTCCCACGCCAATGCCGGCCCTGAGTTCTCCAACTCCTAAAGTTGAAGTGCAAGAGTCTGCCCCATCGATTTCGTTGCCGACTTCTCCGCAGCCTGCGAATGATTCAAAATTATCTCTAGCTGACATGATCGCTTCAGACTTGAAAGAGGGTCTTCAAAAAGTTGATTCAGAAAAAGAAGTCACTTCTTTATCCGAGGCTGAAACAAAGTCAGAAGAGAAGTCAAAGCCAGTTTATGATGACAATCCGGCGAACGTAAAAATTTATCCTGCCGAATTGCTAGAGCCTTTCGTAGAAGTTGAGATTCCAAGATGTAAGCGACATCATCGCAAGTTTACGATTGGGTTAATTGATTTACCTGAAAATGTTCAGCTCAAAACGATGAAAGAGCGAATGGACGATCGCAACCAGCAAATCGAGTCTCTGAAAACGTGCGTGCGCACTTCTGATGTTCTGTTAGACGCCGGCAAAGATGGTTTTGTGATGCTGGCCTACGAATGTAACACTCCCGGTTCGAATGTTTTAGAGCATAAACTTGCGCATCGAGGTTTCGATTTTTGTGGTTTTGCTGTCTATCCCACCGATGCTGAGGATCTCGAGGGTTTAAAAACAGTTGCCCAGAAGCCACTTATTTAAAAAACACGCCACCATCTTGTTCTCTATGAGCCAGAGGAATTTTTTGGACGAATTGTCACGAACATGCTCACCGATCCAAAATATCAGGTGAGTTATTTTCAAGACATCAACAAGCTCGGCGATTTCGTGAGAGATAAATATTCCAAGATTAAACTTCTCATGGTTTCGCTATCGACCGATCAGCAGCAATGGGCATTCTTAGATCGTTGTCAAAAAGAGGGCTTGGCTCAGTGGCCAGTTTTGTTGTTCACGGAAGTTGCCTTAAATCCGCAGGTGAAAAAACAGCTCTTTCAGCTCGGAGTGAGAGCGGTGGTGAAAAAAGGTTGTAGCCAAGAAGAGCTACAATACGTGGTTCAGTCCTTTATTATGCAAGCTTCGGCCAATCTATTAAGAAAGAACGCACGGGCTTTGATCACTCTTCCGGCGGTCTATAAGTTTGACGGCAAAGAAGTCTCGTCGAATACTTTTACTCTATCAAGAGATGGAGTTTTCATTCGAGATTTGGCGCCTCCACCTACCGGTTCGATGATTGATTTGAAGGTTTTTATTCCCGGAAGATCGTCGGCTTTGGCGACAAGCGGAGAGGTGATCTATTCGGTGCCTTATTTCGTGGGCGTGAATCGAATTCACGTTTCTGGGATGGCCGTTAAGTTTCTTGATTTGACCGAGACCGATCAAAAAGAGATCGATCAGTTTGTGTCTCGGGCCCTGACTGGCTACTTGATGGAAGAGGAATCTGAGTCTTAAGCTATTGAAATCATTGATTTTTATTTGATCGTTTCAAATTAGGCTTAAGCCAGACTCGCCGAAGCAGCTCCATCAAGATTTTTCAAAAAAATTTGATTTGGTCTCCTTGACTTTCGAGAGGGGAACCCTAGGGTTGTCTCGTGCCGATTTATGAATATCGCTGTCAAAATGAGGGGCACCAGTTTGAGGTGTTCCAAAAGCTATCTGAAGAGCCTTTGAAGGCCTGTCAGCTTTGTCAGGGGCCGGTGGAGAAGCTGGTTTCTGCGAGTTCTTTCCATTTAAAAGGAGGGGGCTGGTACGTGACAGACTATAAGTCTTCGGGTAGTTCTGCGAGCGAATCGAGCACATCTGGGGCAGAAAAGCCGGCAGTTCAGAAAAGTTCTGAAAAGCCAACCTCAGATTCTGGTCAAACTTAAACTCAATGAGGAGGTTTCATTATGAAAATTCGTCCGCTTCAAGACAGAGTCTTGGTCAAGCGAGTTGATGAAGAAGAGAAAACTAAAGGTGGAATTTTGATTCCCGATAGCGCACGCGAAAAGCCAATGGAAGGCAAAGTCGTGGCTGTTGGAAATGGCAAAATTCTTGAGAATGGAACAAAAGTGAATCCAGAAGTGAAGGCTGGAGATCGCATTTTGTTTGGTAAATACTCTGGAACAGAAGTCAAAATTGACGGAGTAGAGCACCTCATTCTTCGTGAAGACGATATTTTAGGCGTTCTTGAATAGTTCATTTAAATAAGGAGAATATGAAAAATGGCTTCTAAAGAAATTCATTTTAGTAACACAGGCCGGCAGTCTCTTTTAGAGGGTGTTGATGCTTTGGCAAATGCAGTGAAAGTAACGCTAGGACCAAAAGGTCGTAACGTTATCATTGAAAAATCATTCGGATCTCCGTTGATCACTAAAGATGGTGTGACGGTAGCAAAAGAAGTTGAGCTCGAAGACAAGTTTCAAAACATGGGAGCTCAAATGGTGAAAGAAGTCGCTTCCAAAACTTCAGATGTGGCTGGAGATGGAACAACGACAGCGACTGTTTTAGCTCAGGCGATCTTTCGAGAAGGTAGCAAGCTAGTGGCCGCAGGTCACAACCCCATGGATCTTAAGCGAGGAATCGACAAGGCCGTGACTTCAGTGGTCGGTGAGTTGAAAAAACTTTCTCAACCTTGCAAAACTCAAAAAGAAATCGCTCAAGTCGGAACAATCTCGGCGAATAGTGATGCCACTATTGGTCAAATCATTGCCGATGCGATGGATAAAGTTGGCAAAGAAGGTGTGATCACTGTTGAAGAAGCGAAATCAATGGAAACTACCCTCGATGTTGTTGAAGGTATGCAATTTGATCGTGGATATCTTTCACCTTATTTCGTCACTGATCCAGAAAGAATGGAGGCAGTTTTAGAAGACGCTTTCGTTCTTGTTCACGAGAAGAAAATTTCAAATCTAAAAGATATGATTCCAATTCTTGAAAAAGTAGCTCAATCAGGCCGACCTTTGTTGGTGATTGCTGAAGATGTTGAAGGTGAAGCTCTAGCGACTCTCGTTGTGAACAATCTTCGAAAAACTCTTCGTTGCTGCGCTGTTAAAGCTCCAGGATTCGGCGATCGTCGAAAAGCGATGCTTGAAGACATTGCCATTTTAACTGGAACAGAAGTGGTTTCTGAAGAAACTGGATCATCACTTGAAAACATTTCAATTGATCGATTGGGTTCAGCAAAACGAATCGTGATCGACAAAGAAAATTCAACGATTGTTGACGGAGCCGGCAAAAAAGCTGAGATCGACGCTCGAGTAAAACAAATTCGTGCTCAGATCGAAGAAACTAGCTCTGATTATGATCGTGAAAAACTTCAAGAGCGATTGGCTAAACTCGTTGGTGGTGTTGCTGTGATCAATGTTGGTGCAGCGACTGAAACCGAAATGAAAGAGAAAAAAGCTCGCGTTGAAGATGCATTGAATGCGACTCGAGCCGCCGTTGAAGAAGGAATTGTTCCTGGCGGTGGTGTTGCTCTGATTCGATGTATTGCTGGTTTAGAAAAAATCAAAGTCGAAGACGAAGAGCAATTCGGCGTGAAAATTATTCGCCGAGCACTCGAAGAGCCAATGCGTCAGATTGCTGGAAACGCTGGAATTGAAGCTTCTATTGTGATTGAGAAAGTCAAAAACGAAAAAGGAGCTTTCGGTTTCAATGCAGCATCTGAAACTTACGAGGATTTAATCGAAGCTGGTGTGATTGATCCTACGAAAGTGACTCGAAGTGCATTGCAAAATGCAGCTTCTGTGGCTTCTTTATTGCTGACTTCTGAGGCAATGATTGCTGAAAAGCCTGAGAAGAAATCAGCTCCTGCTGGAATGCCTGCTGGCATGGACGGCATGGGCGGCATGGGCGGAATGATGTAATCATTTAGACCCAGGTAGTGTCTAATTGCTTAAAGGGCCCGATTTTTAATCGGGCCCTTTTTTTTTGCTTTTTGTTCTTCTATTTTTTATCTGAGCTCGGATTTCAAAAGTCTTTTCAAATAGATGCAGCTGTGATGAGCTGAGATTGTTGATTTTGTAGAAGGAGAGGGGCTTTGACGGATTCTAAGTCGAATATTTTGTTTTCATCTGATCGGGTTCGATCCCTAAAAGAAAGAAAGTTTTTTGTTCTCGACACCAATGTGATTCTTCACGAGCCAGCCTCTATTTTTGGTTTTGGTGACCACAACGTGATTATTCCCATCAAGGTGATTGATGAGGCCGACAAATTCAAAAGGGAGCTAAATGAAAAGGGTAAGAACGCTCGAACTTTCTCTCGAATGTTAGATGCGATGAGAAATTTTGGTAATCTTGCGCAGGGTGTGCCTTTGCAGATTGCGGCTGACTCCTTGTTTCCGAAGCTCAATTATAAAGTAGGCGGGGAGCTTAAGGTTTGGGTGCGAGAGCCTTCGGTTGACATCCGTTCGTTGTTTCCAGAGGCCAGCTATGGTGACACTCAAATTTTGATGGTCGCCTTGGAACTTTTAAGAGATCAAAAACGTGTCATTCTTGTGACGAAAGATGTAAGCTTTCGGGTAAGAGCCGATGTTTTTGGAGTTCCTTGTGTAGATTATCAGCCCGATGACAAGGTGAACATCGAAGAGCTCAATCCCGGCTGGAGAGATTTTAACATCTCAGGAAACGACTTAGAAAATTTTTATAAAAATAGATTTTTAGAGCTTCAGGAATTTGATGCCTATCCGAATGAATATTTCGTTTTGAGAGATGAAAACAACGAGAAAAATACAGCACTAGCTCGTTGGGAAGCTGATCGAAAAAGACTGGCGCCTATTATTGAGATTCCAAAAGGTCTTTGGGGAGTAGTTCCTCGGAACAAAGAGCAGCGATTTGCGATTGATATGTTGTTGAATGATAAAATCCCGCTCGTCACGCTTGTCGGAAAAGCAGGAACCGGCAAAACCATGTTGGCATTAGCTGCGGGCCTCACAAAAGTTTTGGAAGAAAGTGTTTATACAAAAATGTTGGTCTCTCGATCGATCTTTCCTCTGGGGCGAGACATTGGATTTTTGCCGGGAGAAATGGAAGAAAAATTGCGTCCGTGGATGCAGCCCATTTTTGATAACTTTGAGTTTTTGCTTTCGTCAAAAGGTGGCGCGCGAGATCGAAGAGTTTCATACAAAACGATTATGGAGTTTGGCCAAGTAGAAATTGAGGCTTTGACTTATATTCGTGGTCGAACTTTGCCAAACCAGTGGATGGTGGTGGATGAGGCTCAAAATTTAACGCCCCATGAAATTAAAACCATCATTACGCGAGTGGGCGAAGGCACAAAAATGGTTTTGACAGGTGATCCTTATCAAATTGATAACCCCTATTTGGACTCTTCAAACAATGCGGTTACTTATGTCGCCGAGAAGCTCAAAGATAGTCCTCTTGGAGCGCATATCGTGATGACAAAAGGTGAGCGATCACATCTCGCTGAATTGGCTTCGAATATTTTGTGATTCAAGCCGATAGCTTGAATCAATCTTGAGGCATCTTTTTGTGGGCTTCGGCGTGACGTCTGCGATCAATGGCTTTTTCACGCTCTGTTTTGGCCTGTCGATAGACCTTTTCGAAAACTTCATCGATTTGAGTATAGAGGTCATGGCCTTCTGCTTTTGAATAAAAATCTTTTTTCATCAGATTGCAGTGCCAAAAGATTTCAGCGGCATGTTGTTGGCCTTTGAATTTGGCCTCCACGACGACTCGAACATGCTCATCTTCAGCCACGAGGCGATCGAGCTTTGAGGCTCTCTCTTCTACGTGCTTTTGAATTCCGTCTGAGTGCTCTAATTCTTTAAAAACAACTTCCAAATTCATTCTTAAAGAATAGCCTAAATGCCTTTTGTCGGGAATCTGATTTCAAGGGAATTCGATTGAGAAAGGGCCCGCTTTTAACTAGATTTGGTCTATGACACAAAACTTTCGCATAGAGCATGATTCTTTAGGAGAGCTTAAAGTTCCGCAGTCGGCCTATTATGGCGTTCAAACCCAGCGGGGTGTTGATAATTGGCAAATTTCGGGAATTCGAGAGCCAGAGGTTTTTATTCGAAGTTACGTGATGATTAAAAGAGCGGCGGCGCAAGTGAATGCCGAGCTTGGCATGATGCCCCAAGAAAAATCTCAAGCCATTCTTAAAGCGGCTGACGAAATTTTAGTGCATCAAAAACACCTCGATCAATTCGTCATTGATGTTTATCAGGCGGGGGCGGGCACTTCGTTTAATATGAATGTGAACGAAGTTTTGGCCAATGTGGCCTGCGAACTAAGCGGCAAAAACCGTGGAGATTATTCTTTCGTTCATCCTAATGACGATGTGAATAAAGCACAGTCAACGAACGACACCTTTCCAACGGCTTTAAAACTGAGCACTTTGTTAGAGCATCAAAAACTCATCCCTGTGCTGCGCCGAAGCATTGAAGTTTTTCGTCAAAAAGAAAAAGACTTTGATGGCATTTTGACCTCAGCCCGAACCCATCTTCAAGATGCTGTGCCGATTCGTTTGGGCCAAGAGTTTGGGTCATTTGCCGAATCGCTCACCAAAGAATTAGATCGTTTGGAATATGCAGCCAAAGAGTTGGAGTATTTAAACATCGGGGGAACGGCGGCCGGAACGGGCATGAACTCACATCCTGACTACGCTGAAAAAATGGCCAAAGAGCTATCTCGCTTATCGGGGCTCTCACTTAAGAAAGGAAAAAATCTCGTTGAGCTTTCTCAAAATATGTTCGACGCAGCATTTTATTCTGCGTCGCTGCGCAATCTTGCGCTCACGCTCACGAAGATTGCGAATGACTTAAGGTTGTTGAGCTCTGGCCCCACCACAGGTTTGGCAGAGATTCAGTTGCCTCCTGTTCAGCCGGGCTCGTCGATCATGCCGGGTAAGGTGAATCCGGTGATGATGGAAATGCTCAATATGGTTTGTTTTGAAGTCATCGGGCATGACACGACAGTGAGTTATTCAGCTCAAGCGGGTCAACTTCAGCTCAACGTGATGATGCCAGTGATTTCTTATAATCTTTTGATGAGCCTCAAGATTTTAAGAAATGCGTTAAATGTTTGTAATGAAAAATGCTTTGCCGGAATTCAGCCAAATTTAGAGCAGTGTGAGAGATATTTCTCAGAAAGCATGGGCTTGGCGACACCTCTGAACACTGTGGTCGGCTACGAAAAAGCAGCCAAGGTGGTGAAAAAAGCCATCGAAGAAAAAAAGAAGATTACAGATCTCGTGGTCGAAATGGGTTATCTCACTCAAGACGAAGTGAATCGCTATTTCGGAGAGAATTTAACTCGTCCAGGCTTTATCAAAAAATAAAAGAGGTGAGATTGTGGAAGTAAAAGAAATGAATCGCTGGTTTTCTGAAAAAATTAAACTGATAACTGACCCGTATTTTGATCGAGAGTTTTTTACGAATCTCATTTTTTGTCTCGATAGAAAAAAAACACTGAGAGAAATTTTTGAAGAGTCTCTTGTTGATTTCAATTCAAGCCCAAACTTCAGCGAAGAATTTGATAAGAGTCTCTTTCAATTGCTCGTGGGCTATCAATCCTCCCAGTTTTTGCGAGAATCTTATCAAATTTTGCCGCTCGCCCAGGCTCTTTATGCCGCAGCACTCTATCGAAGTGAGGGTCGATCACCTATCGTCAGAAAAAACATAGAAAGCGCCAAAGCTCGCGGCAGTTCATTGGATGAATTCGAAAAGATGCTGTCGTTTGAAGCTCGAGAAGTCACTGATTTTCAAAGAGTTTGGTCAAGCTTGTTGTTTCTTTTGCAAAGTCGAAGCAATCGAACAGAAGCTGTGAAGTTAGTTCTCAATTCAGCGGCTCGACACACCGATCGTCTGAGCTTTCGTTATTTGGTGAAATCTTTTGAGATTTGTTTTTCTAGTTCTTGGGAAGATGCTGAAATTTTTCTTCAGCGTCCGTTCGAAAGATTTTGGAATAAATCAAAAGCTCTGCCCAAAGATGGGGTGTTAAGAAATGCCGAAGCTCTTGTTCTAGGTTGCCCAACTCAATTGGAGCCGGGACGAGGAATGACGTGGCCAAAAGAGTGGTCAGAGGAACTTTGGTATCGAGTTTCAAAGCAAACCGGAGAGTCGGCCTGGGAGCATATTGATTTGATGTCAAAGCAGGGAGCCAGCCTTGATCAGGTAGAAGTTGCTGTTCAACTGATGTTTGCGAGATGCTTGTTTTTTATGAAGCCTCACCAGTGGAGTTTGGTGGCCGATTCAATGCTCTATGCCGAGGCTCTTCGTTCGATGGGGCGTTGGTCACCAGAGTCTCGAAAGCAAAATCTTGCAGCCTGTGTTTTGGAGCTCTCATTTTTAACGAATCTGATTTGTCGAGAAGAGCCATCAAGACCTACTGGCGCCAGTGTTGTCGAAAAATTCTCGCAAAATCTTGGAAAGAATCAGCTGATTCTTCGATTAGATGATGCCATTGAAACTTCAGATTCTGAAAAGGCTTTTGATTTAGCGGCAGTGATTTTGAAAGATCGTGGTCTCAGTCATTCTCTGTGTGATCGGCTTTTGCTGATGGCATCTAAGCAAGATGCATGGAGTTATTCGATGATGACCCTGCCGATCGCTTACTCGCTCGCCAACTCTTTTGAAGTCGCCGTTCGATTACAGCTTTCGCAAGATCTTTTGGAGGATGCTGCTTTTGGATTAACAAACTTGTTTTTACAAGAGCGAGAATTCAGTCTGGCCCAGGTAAAAAAGCAGGGGAACTATGGGGATGGCGGGCTTAAAATCTCGAATTTTGATGTCTCTGGAGGGGCCAGAATCGTCGATCGATTCGTGTTTAACCAGTTGAGAAATGCCCAGCGAATTTTTATTTGGCCGACCGAAGGAAAGGGCTGATTTCAACTTGATCGACTTGTCGTCTTCTTGAGTTCGGGTTAAGAGGGGGCATGAAATGGTCAGAAGAGAGTCTTCGAGAGGTCTTAAAAGAGGTCAAACTTCCCGCGCAAAAAGCGAATATCTTTGAGGCGGGTCAATTCATCGGTTTTGAACAGAAAGAAAAAAGCCTTCTCATTCAGATTCAATTGCCTGCAAGAGAGGCAACTTTTGAAAAAAGTTTAGAGTTTCAAATCAAAAAAGCTTTGCAGGCCAAAGATGCCGCAGTGGAAGTTGCGATTGATTTTGTGAGCCCCGAATCTGTCAAATCGAAGAAGCCAAAAATCGGCAGCATCATTTTAGTAGGCTCTGGAAAAGGCGGGGTGGGAAAATCCGCCATCACTGTGAACTTAGCAGCGACTTTAAAACAAAAAGCTTATCGAGTGGGTATCTTGGATTGCGATTTGTATGGACCAAGCATTCCCACGATGCTCGGAGTGGAAGGACAAAAGCCATTTATTTTAGACGGCAAAATTCAACCCATTGATGCTCATGGAATGAAGATTATGTCGGCGGGATTTTTTTTAGAAGAAGGTCAGGGTCTCGTTTGGCGCGGCCCGATGATTCATAAACTCATTCAGCAGTTTTACCAAGATGTCGATTGGGATGGCACGGATGTGTTGTTGATTGACCTTCCTCCCGGAACCGGTGACGCCCCTCTTTCAATCAGTCAGAGCTTTCCGATCAACGGGGCTCTTTTGGTGAGTTTGCCTCAGAAAATTTCATTGATTGATGTTCATAAAGCTTATGCCATGTTTCAGCAGGTCAAAATTCCAGTGTTTGGTCTCATTGAAAATATGAGTGAGTTCATTTGTCCGCATTGTGAAAAAACGAGTGAGATTTTTCCAAAGGGTGGAGTGAAAGATTTTGCGAAAAAACTTCAGATCCCATTTTTGGGGGAGATTCCTATTGAGCCCCGAGTGCGTCAGTCGAGCGATCGAGGTATTCCCTTTGTGATGGAATATCCGGAACATCCTGTGAGTCAGGCCTTTTCGAGCTTGGCCGAGAGAATCGCTCCAATGATAAGAATGGCCGACGAGGAGCCCCAAGAGGCAGTTTCTTTCGTTCTTTAGTGTGAGCCACTAGATTTTCCGTATTTGATGCTCTATTTTGATTTAGATGGCATCAAAAAAAGATTATTACGAAGTTCTGGGCGTCTCAAAAAGCGCCGATCTCAATGAGATCAAAAAAGCCTACAAGAAACTCGCACGACAGTATCATCCTGATTTGAATCCAAATAACGCGGAGGCGGAGAAGAGATTTAAAGAAATTTCAGAGGCCTATGCCGTATTAAGCGATTCAGAAAAGCGATCAAAATATGATCGCTTCGGAAGTGGAAGCTTTGGTGATGATTTTTCACAGGCCTGGGCCAATGCGCGGCAGGGTGGGGGCTTCAATTACCAAAAAATGAACGACTTTGGTTTTAATATTGAAGATGTTTTGGGGGATATTTTCATGGGGGCTTTTGGTGGGGCTCGAAAAAGTCATCCAAGAGCCAGAGATTTAGAGTCTGAGATCAGCCTCAATTTTAAAGAAGCCATGCTCGGAGTGACAAAATCGCTCTCAATCGATGGAAAGATTCTCGATGTTAAAATTCCAGCGGGGGTCGAGACGGGTTCAAAAATTCGATTGGCAGGCAAAGGTCAAAATGGAGGCAACTTGTTTTTGGTCTGTAAAGTTTTGCCACATTCTTTCTTTCGACGTCAGGGCAATAATATTGAACTCGATTTGCCGATCACATTAAGAGAGGCGGTCTTAGGAACCAGCGTTCCTGTGCCCACATTAGATGGAACCGTCGATCTCAAAGTTCCAAAAATGGCCTCCTCCGGGCAAAAGCTGAAACTGAAATCCAAAGGCGTGGCTAAAAAAGGGGACCTCATCGTGAATCTTCAGATTCAGCTTCCAAAAAGGCTCGATGACAAAAGCATTGAGCGGCTTGGGGAATTGGTCGAAAGCATGCCTGAAACCGAAAATCCACGCGAAAAGATGGGTGTCTAAGTTCTGACTTGCTCTGTGAGTCAAGGCCGAGGTATCCCTGAGGCGTTATGCGCGCCAAGCTTCGACTTTATGCGCTTGAGCTTCCCGTTTTTATCGGCCTGACGTCAGAAGAAAGGTCGCGAAGCCAACTCATCGAGTTTAATCTCGAGCTCTCTTATAGCGAAACTCCTAAAGCCTGCTCCTCTGACGAAATTGTCGATACGGCCTGCTATGATGATTTAGCGGCTCTCATTGAGAATTTCATCGCAGGAAAAAAATTCAAACTCATCGAAAAACTCTGTTTCGAATTGATGGAAGCTCTTAAATCTCACGTGAAAGAGGCCTCAAGCATTGAGCTCGAAGTCAAAAAACTTCAGCCGCCGATTCGGCAAAAGAATCAGGGTGCTGGATTCTCTTTGAGTTGGTCAAATTCATGATCTATCTCGGCTTGGGGTCGAACCTTGGAGACAGAGCCCAGTTTCTTCGTCGAGCCCTCGGACTTTTGATCTCTCGCTCTGTGATTCAATCGCCCATCCGTGTTTCTCATGTCTATCAGTCAGAAGCTTTAGTGCCGGCGGGGGCACCAGACTCTTGGCAGCTCGATTTTTTGAATCTGGTGATTGAGGCAGAAAGCTCGCTCTCTCCAGCAGAGATTTTACGGGAATCAAAAAAGATTGAGCGAGAGCTCGGGCGAAAGTCTGCTGAGAGATGGGCTCCTCGAGAGATTGATATTGATTTTCTTTGGGATGAGAGGGGAAGTCTTGATTCTGATGATTTAAAACTTCCTCATCCTGAGATGGGCTCGCGGTCGTTTGTGGTCGAGCCACTGAAGGAATTGGGATTCGAAATCGCTTCGATTGATTCAGAGCAAGTGAGTGGGGGGCTGGCAGCGAAAAAAACTCCACTCAAAATTTTTTCCTCTGAACTTATCGGTGTTTTAAATGTAACGCCGGATTCTTTCTCAGATGGAGGAGAGAGTTTTTCAGTTGAAAGTGCAGAGGCGCGCTTTCGAAGTTTGGTGGCGCAAGGGGCGAGTGTTGTTGACATCGGGGCTGAATCTACGCGGCCGGATGCCGAGCTTTTAAGCGCCGATGAAGAGTGGCTTCGTTTAGAGAGCATCATAAAATTGATCTCAGAAATTCGAAAAAAAGAATTTCCTTGGATAAAGCTTAGTCTCGATACACGTCATTCAAAGACCATGATTTTGGCTCACGAACTCGGCGTGGATTGGATGAACGACGTCTCGGCCGGATCAGAAGTCTCGAGTTTAAATTGGCTGAAAGAAACCAAAAACTCTTTTGTTTGGATGCACCATTTGACCATACCCGCCGATCGAAAAATTGTTTTTCGAGAGGATCAAGATGTCGTTCAAGAGATCAAAAACTGGATCTGCAAAAAGAAGTCTGAGTTAGAGAGAGCGGGCATCAATCCAGAGCGATGTATTTGGGACATCGGCATTGGCTTCGGTAAATCACCAAGACAATCTTGGAGTCTTTTATCTCGTATTTCTGAATTTCAAGATGAAAATCAAAAAATTCTTGTCGGCCATTCGAGAAAATCATTTTTAAATCTGATCGAGCCTCAAGTTCAGCAACGTGATTTAGCGACGGCTTTCATCTCAGCTGAATTGGCGAAGAAGCAGATCGATTATTTAAGAGTTCACGATGTGGCGGCGACGCGACGAATCCTAGAGACTTCTTTGATGCTCAATTTTTCAAGCTCTCGATAAGTTTTTAGATATCCGCAAAAATTCGATCGATAATCTTTTTTCGATGATATCGCTCAAAAATTGGAGTGGCAGATTCCAGAGCTTCAAAAGATGCACCAGGCGACTGGGCTGATGTGAATCGAGGATCGCGATAAATGATATAGATCGGAAAAGCCTTTCCTTTCGGAGTAGACTCTAAAGAATATTTACTGAGAAGGCCCGTAGACGACGATCTGAAATAGGGAATTTTATCGTCTTTCAATTTTTCTTCGAGTTCGTCGGCGTATTTTTTGGCTTCTTCGTTTTGCTCTGAATGAAGCTCTAAAAGCATTCGATAGGGTTTGTGCAAAATAATTTTTTGAGCCCAGGGGCTTTTCGAGGCGCGAAGCCTGTCCATCAGCCAATGGTCATCGACTTTTAAATACTCTTCAACCGAGGAGGGAAGACGCGCTTGATCGCCCGAATCTTTTAAAAACTGAAAGAGCATCTCATCATAAACCACTGATTTGTGGTGAAGATAGACCATCAGATACATATGATATCGAGAAAGCAAAAAGTCTTCTAAGGCGTAGATCGCTCTTGAATCTAAAGCCAAAAAGATTTCATCTTCAATTCGCTGATAAAGAAGATTTGAAAAAATCCAGTCTCGATCAAACTGACCATAAGGAATGCCGCAATAAAGTGAATCTCTAACGAGATAGTCCATTCGATCAACATCGAGTTCGCCTGAGATGAGAGATGAAAAAATTGGGAACAAACTCACACGATCTTTGCCGGCTTTAAAAAATTCTGGGCATTCATTTTCGCCGTTGATGACAGAGATGACACTCGCCGGAAAGCCTTCCCCATAAACAGAGTTTAAGACATCAGTGAGTTGTGACTTTCGGATGATTGCTTCTGTGTAGTCTTCGTGGGTCGCTTGGCCATCTTTGCCGTTTAGCTCTTTTCGAGAGGGCATGGCTTGTTCAATGGCGTGAGAAAGAGGGCCGTGCCCGATGTCATGCAAAAGAGCCGCCATTCGCAAGCAGGCTCGAAGCCGATATTTTTCTTCATTATCAGAAAACTCAAAATCATCAAAAATTCGATCAAAAGCTCTTCCGGCCAAATGAAAAGCGCCTAAAGAATGAGAATATCGGTTGTGAGTCGCCCCCGGAAAAGCCAATTCAGCAAAGCCAGTTTGTTTAATGCCTCGAAGTCTTTGCACAAAGGCCGAGTCAATGACCTTCATTTCTTCTTTATTAACGGCAATGGGACCGTGAAGTGGGTCTCGAATTTCTAGGCTTGATTTCACGTCCCATAGACTTAGCAGCTAGCGAAAAAGCCCACAAGTCCCCCAAAACACCTATTTTTTCTTGACCAAATGAGCCTAATAGCTAGCGTGGGGCCCTATGAAAATTCGCTTATTTTTGACCTTTACTGGAGTTTTTCTAACCGCGCTGTTTTTAGCTTCTTGCTCGAAGCAAGAGGGCTCCAACAGCCTTAAAAAAGCCTCTACAGCTCCTAATGAGTTTGTTTGGAATAACGGGGCAGAGCCTGAAACTCTGGATCCGCACAGAATGTCGGCTCACGATGCGGCCCAACACGCGCAACAACTCTATGAAGGCTTGCTGACTCGTGATCGAGATTTTGTGAGCGTAATTCCTGGATTGGCCTCTGAATGGAATCTTTCAAAAGATGGAAAGACGTATTCCTTTAAACTTCGGCCCGATTTGAAATGGTCAAACGGAGACGCCCTCACAATGGCTCAAGTTCGAGATTCATTTTTTCGTTCGATGGAGCCTGAAGTCGCCAATCCCTATGTCTATTGGTTCACTGACTATATCGTTGGGGCCAAAGAATATGTGGAGGCCTTAGGTGTCGGCGAGATGACTCCAGAAAAGAAAGCTCAATTGCAATCGAAGGTGGGAATCAATCTCACCTCTCCTGACTCTTTAGAAATAAAGTTAAAAAAACCGGCAGCGCATTTTAAGTATTTTCTTTCTCAACCGCCATTTTTTGTCGTGCATCCCAGTATGTATGATCCTGATGCGACCGCTTGGAGAGACCCAAAAACTTTCATTTCTAACGGTGCGTATAACTTAGACGAATGGTCAGTGAACAAGCGAATCGTCATGACTAAAAATCCTCTCTATCATGACGCCAAAACAGCGAGCATTGAGCGATTGGTGGCTTATCCGATTGTTGATCAAAGTGTGACTTACAATATGTATAATTCTGGAGATCTCGATTGGACGGTGAGAATTCAATTTCTCCGACTTTGGTGGCAAGTCTTACTGGGCGTGAAGATTTTCACAATATGCCCATTCTCGGCACTTATATGTATATTTTTAACACGCAGAGAAAGCCCTTTGATGATGTGCGAGTTCGAAAAGCTTTGTCTCTTGTGATCGAGCCCGAGCACATTACCGATCGAGTTTTAAGAGCAGGGATGGTTCCCACGAACAAAGTGGTTCCGCCTGTGATTCCAAATTATACGTCTTTGATTCCTCCGATGGAGTCCAGCATTGAAGAGAGAGTGGCTGAAGCGAAAAAGCTTTTGGCTGAAGCGGGTTATCCCGATGGTAAGGGTTTTCCGAGTGTTTCGATTCGCTATAATACGAATGAATCGCATCACAAAATTGCCCAAGCCATTCAGCAGATGTGGAAGAATCGCTTAGGCCTAGACATCAAGCTCGAAAATATGGAGTGGAAGGTCTATCTCAAAGAGCAGCAAGAAGGAAATTACGACATCTCTCGATATGGCTGGATCGGTGATTATCCCGACCCTTCAACTTTTCTTGAAATCTTTATGACCGGCAACGACAACAATCGAACGGGCTGGTCCAATAAAGACTTTGACCAATTGGTTCTTTCGTCAATGGCTATCGCCGACGATAAAAAGCGTTTCGATTTGCAGTCAAAGGCTGAAAAAATGGTTCACGACGATTATCCTTTTTTTGGGGTTTATCACTATAATTATTACAGTTTAATGAGACCTGATATTGAAGGCTGGGAGCCGAATATGTTTGGGCATTATTCTATGAAGTATTTAAAGAAAAATTAGGTGATCTTTTTTTAAAGTTTCACTAGCTTAAGTGAAGTCTTCGGTCCCCTTCGTCTAGCCCGGTCCAGGACACCTCCCTTTCACGGAGGTAACGGGGGTTCAAATCCCCCAGGGGACGCCACTTTTTACCATTCGTCATCATAAGACTGATCAAGCCGCCAGTGGTCCTTTGGTAGGCCGTTAATCATCTCAGACACCCAGATTCCTCGAGGGCTTTGCCAATCTCTTTCATTATCAAAACTTGCGACTTCGCGCTCGATCACAGATTTTAGCCTTTGTTTTATATCTTCAGGATAATGATATTGAGAAGAGAGGATACTCCAAGCGAGTTTTCTTCGCTCTAAGCTCTCCGAAGCCTTCTCCAAAATTGTAAGGAGTTTTGGAATAAAGTAATCAACACTGACTTGGTTTGAGAGGTTTAAAAGGCGACGAAGATCGGAAGTTTCAAGTCGAGAGTTTTTTAAATTAAAGACTTCTCTGGCGGCTTCAATGCCATAATCAAAGTTTTCGAAATGATCATCGAGAATTTGAAGTCCATTTTCGGGCATAAGAGCCGTGAGATTTCTTATCAACTGGCCGCGCAATTCTGCTTTCTCGTCGTCATCGAGTTTAGAAAGAACGCGATTGAGTGTTTGAA
>JBMTHG010000026.1:0-17416 GCA_049436045.1 Bdellovibrionota bacterium | reverse complement strand
TCTGCCAATTGCTCAGGCGAAATTTTTAATTTCGTGGCAACTTTTTTAGGATCTTCTTTTCCTTTATCAAGAGTCACTACCAAATCTTTAATTTGATTTTCTTTTAGCCCGAGCTTTCGCTCTGCAAGATGAATTGACTGCTGGCTCTTTTCGATACGAGTAACCAGATTTTTTAACTTTGCTGAAATTTTATTGATAAATTTTCGATTGAGATCAATTTCTTTGAGAATGGCAAAAATATCATCCCGAAGTTTTTCAATCTTCGCTCGGGCTTCTTCGGCTTTTGACTTTACCGAACTTTCTGCAGCCTCACGATAATTGTTAATTTCGGTGTATTTCTTTTTTGCCTTAGCAATCAGCTTCAAAACCCGATCGGTTTGGTCGGGAGCTGCTGTGTTCACGACCGGCTGACCGTCTTCGCCCTCTTCGGTGTTTTCTTCGTAACCTCGAATAATATCATTCACGCGAATGGTTCGACGCTTCAATCGATCCTCAAGTAAAAGAATCTCTTTGATTCCAAAATCTGATCTTAAAACGACACTGAGAACTTCGCTTTCACCCTCTTCAATTCGCTTGGCGATTTCAACTTCACCATCTCGAGTAAGAAGAGAGACCTGCCCCATCTTTCGAAGATACATTCGAATCGGATCATTGCTGCGCGAAATGGCGTCATCGTCAGAATCCTCATCTTCATCAAAACTGTGTGAGCTGGCTTGCTGTTTTGTTGCCGCCTTTGGCTTGAAATCTTCGGCCTCATCGACGACTTCAATATCCATTTCATCAAGCATTAACATGACGTCATCAATGTCACCCTCAGAAGAAACATCTTCTGGAAGAGCTTCATTCACTTCTTCGTAGGTTAAGAAACCTTTTTCTTTGCCCAAGTGAATCAACTGCTTCACTTCTTTCATTTCTTTTTGGCGCTTTCGACCTTTTCGCGCGGGCTCATCCGACTTATTCTCAGATTTAGCGGCTTTTACTCGCTTCTTGATTTTAACCGGCTCACTCGTGAAGCTTTCTAAGCTTGCTGTTGTCACTGATAAAACTTTTTCTAAATCAACAGCACCTGCGGCGACAACTTTTGCAGTCTGTTTCTTAGAAACGGCGACGACCTTTACCGATCGAACTTTTAAGTTTCCGTTTTTGGAAGCTTTCTTTTTGGCCCCTTGATTTTTAGACGAAACTTTTTTAACTGATTTTTTCGAGTTCGATTTCGTCTTTGCTTTGGATGTTTTTTTCATTTTCTCTCCTGAAAATATTTTTCTACTCTTCTAAAGTCTTCATTAGTCTCGCTAAATCTTGCTTCTCTGTTAGCAATCTTCTCAGTTGATCTGCATCGCTCAATTTCTCGGCGGCAACGATTTCAGACTGGAGTCGAGAGCTGTGCTGCTTGAAGTATTGGGTTCGCAAGCGCTTTTTGAGATCTAACAAAATTTCATTCAATCTTTCTTGGTCGACAGATTCCTCCAACAAAACCCATTCTCTAATTTCAGACTGCAAATCGGCGTCTACTTGATGAAGCCAGTGAAGTTCACTAATTTCTTGGCTAGTCTTGCCGGTTTCAATAAAGTCTTCCAGTAATTTCGACCACTTTGACGAAAAACTTAAGTACGGCTTGAGATCTGTCAAGGTGAAGTTACCCATTTTACCCCAAAGTATTAGAAATCGAATGATTTCACGCTCATAGCTTATGGCGCCACTTGGAGCCGCTTCTGAGCGCACCCGAGCCATGGGGCTTTGAAGACTCTCCATCGTAGCCTCCTCTGAGCCGAGATTCAAATCGAGAGGAAGATCAAATTTTTTTGCCAAATCTTTTTTTAGCATCGCTCTTTCAATGGGGTCAGGCACTCGATCTAAAAGTTCAAAAAGAACTCTTAGTTTTTTGGCCCTCTGAATCGTATCGGTCTCTACCAAAATGCTTTTTCGAATCAGAAAATCGAGAGCGAACTCTGCAGACTTAAAGACGCTCGCCAAGTCTTTCTTTTTTTGAGCCTCTGGCAAATCACTATGTAAAAAAGCCTCCGGATCTTTGGCCTGTGGCAAACAGGCCACTTTGACCTCCATGCCTTCTTCTAAAAAGCTTTGAAGATTTCTTTGAGTCGCCTTGATACCCGCCTCATCCCCGTCAAATAGACAGACCACTCGATGAGTCCATCGCTTCATCAAGCGAATCTGTTCCCGAGTCAGAGCCGTTCCCATCGGGCATACAACATTTCGAATTCCGTACTCGTGAAGTGCGATCACGTCTAAATACCCCTCTACTACAACTAGGTAATCCTTTTTGCGAAGGCTCTCTAAAGCAAGATGCATGCCATAAAGCAGGCGTCCTTTGTCAAATTGAGGAGAATTAGGGGAGTTGATATATTTGGGCTGCTCATTTCCTAAAGATCTCGCTCCAAAGCCGCGAATATGCCCTCTCTCGTCTGATATTGAGAAAATCAAACGGCCACGAAATCGATCGATCCAGCCTCCTTTTTTCGAGCGCCCAATCAACCCCAGCTGGGCGGCGATGTCTCGATCGAGGGACTTTTTGTCCAAATGCTGGGCCAAGCCTTCGTAGGAACCCGAGTGAAATCCAAGACGAAAAGTTTGCCAAAACTCCTCAGGAATCTTTCTGCGCTTTAAATAATTTTTTGCAGACTCACCTTCTGAGGAATTGAGGTTGTTCTCATAAAACTCACAGGCCGCCTCAAGAATCAACTGCGCCTGCTTGCTCGTCTCAAAACTTCGACTGTTTCTCTCGTAATCAATTCCCGCTCGTCGCGCCAATTCTTCAATCGCTTGGGGAAACTCCCATTTGTAATAGAGCGTACAAAACTTGAATAGATCGCCACCCGCCTTGCACCCGAAGCAATGAAAGAGCTGCTTTTCTGAGCTCACCGAAAAAGATGGAGTTTTTTCTTGGTGAAACGGGCAACACCCAAAATAATTATGGCCTCTCTTTTCGAGTGGAACCACTTCTCCGATAATTTGAACGATGTCTAAAGATGAGCGAATGCTTTCAACGAGACCTTGATCTCTCACGGCTAAACATTCGAGAGCTGAAGCCGAACCATCTCGCTTAAAGTTTTTCCATCAGTGCGGCCCGCTGTTTGAGCTGACAATGCCTTCATGACAAGACCCATGTCTTTTAGCTCTTTCGCTCCTGTTTTTTGAATACTTTCTTTGACTAAACTTTCGAGCTCTTCTTTCGAAAGCGGCTGCGGCATAAAGCTTTGAATCACAGCCATCTCCGCTTTTTCTTTCTCAGCCATCTCCAACATATTGGCCTTCTCAAACTGCTCAACAGATTCTTTCCGCTGCTTGATTAAGGTCTGGAACACCGCAAAGCATTCCGCTTCGGAGAGTTCCTGTTGATTCTTCTCAACAAACTTGTATTTCAAAGCAGATTTCATTGCTCTGAGAGTGTCGAGACGAACTTGCTCTTTCGCCCGCATGGCGTCTTTGATTTGATCTGCTATTTTTTGCTCGATCTCTTTCAAAACTTTTCCCGAGATTTTCGCTGAGATCTCTTGATGGCTGCTAGACGCTTTCTTTTTCTTTTCACAGAAGGCTTCTCATAAAATTCTCTTTTACGAAGCTCTGTTAAAATTCCTGCTTTTTCGACAATTTTTTTGAAGCGACGCAAAGCCCCTTCAAAATGCTCACCTTCTTTAATACGAACTGAAGTCATCCCAAGGTTTTAGAAAATGGAGCCCCCTTTGGTCAAATTCTTTAGAGGCGTTTCTTTAAGAATTGGGGCCCCTAGACTCAAAGACCTTAGAATGGGTCATAAAACCCTCTGTCTTGGAAAGCTCGATAGATTCCTTCTGAAGACGTTGAAGAGCCTCAAAATTCAACTCTACAACGCTATAAATCCGCTGATAGGCCGCCGGAGAGCTCATGCTCGAAAAAGCGGCCGTGCCTAAGGTCGGAACAATGCCCGTTCCCCCGCCTATAAGATCTAAGGAGACGGGAGGTGTAAAGGCTCCAAGAAGGAGACAGCCGCAGGCCTGCACGCGATCTCTAAAATCATTTGCCCTCTCAAAGCTCAAAACAGCAATGCCCGGGGCAAGCTCGTTGAGCAGATCAATGCTCTCTTTCACTCCCTTGGTGACAACAAAGTGCATATTGCCTTCAAAGCAATCTCGAATACTGTCACGAGTTTCTTGCTCTTTAATTTCAGTTAAGCTCGCAATCATCATTTCTAAAAGACTCTGAAGCCAATTTTCATCGTCGTGAAAGACGAAAATCTCTGCCTCGGGATTATGATCGGCCATGCCGATAATGTCGGCCACAAGCGCCTCTTTCGAAGAGCTCTTGTCGCAGACAAAAGCACAATCACTTGGCCCTGCAAACATATCAATTCCGACATAGCCACTGAGCTTTTGCTTCGCCACAAGGCCGAGCTTTCCGGTAGGCCCAACAATTTTTTGCACGGGCGAAAACGCCTCTGCACCAAAAGCCAAAGCTGAAAGGGCTCCGACACCGCCAGAGACCAAAACGTGTTGAATATCGAAAACCTTAGCGACATATAAAAGCGCAGGATCAACAAACGGAGCCTCTAGTTTTTTTTGTGGAGGCGTGGCTAAGACAATCTCTTTGACTCCAGCCAATCTCGCAGGAACCGCACAAAGAATCGCTGTTAAAAAATAGGAGTGGGGAACATAAATACCCACTCGCTCTAGCGGCTTTACTTCAACACCCCAATAGAGCCCAGATTCCAGCTGTGCCTGAAAGCTACTGCGTCGCATTTCGCTTTGAAACCTCTCGACTCTGCTAATCGTGTGGTCAACAGCTTGGCGAACTTCAGCACTCACTACTTTATGAGAATTCTTGATTTGATCGGGCTCAACCCAAAGCTGATCTAAACTTAGATCTACGCCATCATACTTTTTTGCTAACTCAATCAGAGCCGCTTCTTGATTTTGCCGAAAATTCTTAATTATGCCATCAACTTCATCAGAGAGTCTGTCGATAAGTTTTTCGCGGCGCTTTAAAACTTTTTGCCACTTCGGCTTAAAATCCTGATGATGGCACTGCAAAATTTTCACTGAATGGCTCTCCAAACTCTTGCGCCCAAACTCTCAAGCTTCGACTCAAATTTTTCATAGCCGCGATCTAAATGATACACTCGAAGCAACTGGGTCTTGCCCGTCGCACTTAATCCCGCCAAGACGAGAGAGGCCGAAGCTCTGAGATCAGAGGCCATCACAGTCGCTCCACTCAATTTGGGAACACCCCGAATGCTTGCCAAATTTTTGTTCAAGCTGATCGAGGCTCCCATGCGACGAAGCTCGCTGACATGCTGAAAACGATTTTCAAAAATGCTCTCTCGAATTCGACTCAATCCCTTCATGGGATTCGCTAAAGATAAACAGGCGACAAACTGTGCTTGCGCATCAGTTGGAAAATGCGGAAAGGGAGCTGTCTCGATTTCAATAGGATTGAGCTCATCCATTCTCTCTAATTCAATTCGGTCGTCACGCTCGAGCACTCGACAACCCATTTCAGAAAACTTTTCGATCACGGCATTGATGCTGTTTTTTCGATAAGGAAAACATTCCACTCGTCCTCTTGTGATGGCGGCTGCCGCCAGATAAGTAATCAATTGAATTCGATCAGGTTGAATCGTCCACTCTGCTCCGTGAAGACGCTCCACACCTTCGATGAGGAGCTCAGAGCTTCCGATGCCGCTAATTTTCGCACCCATCAAATTAAGTAATTCACAAACCTCTTGAACCTCAGGCTCTAAAGCCACATTTTGAAGTCGCGTTTGACCTTCGGCTAAGCTGGCGGCCATCACGAGATTGATGCTTCCGGTAACCGACGGAAAATGAAGTCGAAAATCAGCTCCCCGCAAGCGCTTCGCGCGAGCCTTGATATATCCCGCCTCAATTTCGATTTCGGCGCCCAAGGCTCTAAGACCATCGAGATGAATATCGACGGGGCGCTCTCCAATCGCACAGCCTCCAGGAAGAGAAACCTCTGCCTGCCCCGCTCTGGCGAGCAAGGGCCCTAAAACAAGAATCGACGCTCTCATTTTTCTAACTAAATCATAATCCGCTTTGGTGGAGACAATCTCTTGAGCTTGAAAGCAGCCTGGCTCTCTCTGTTTAACTCCGAGCTTTGACAATAAAAGACACAAGCTTTGAATATCGGCCACCTGTGGAAGTTTAGAAAATCGCAACTCCTCACTCGTCAGCAGACTTAAACAAATCAGAGGAAGAGCGGCATTTTTAGCGGGCGGAACTTCCACTTGGCCCACTAGCTGCTTTCCTCCTTCAATCCATAAACAATCCATAAGTTACTTTAGTCTTTCTTCTCTATCAAAAGATGGCAATCTTCAATCCAATGCTTCTTAACATGAGACACAAAAATATCCCTCAACAAAAGCTCTCTTTGCTTCTCATTATGGGTTTCTAGGCCTAAAAGCCCGCCCGATCTCAACTTGGGCCAGGCCTCTTGATAAATCTTTCGATAAAACTCTAAGCCCATCTCACCTCCGTCAAGGGCTCGCTGGGGCTCATAGACTTGTATCTCGGGTGCTAGCTGCGAAAGCTCGCTCGAGGGAATATAGGGAGGGTTTGAAAGAATCACATCGAAATCTCGTTGGTTTTGAATTTCTGAAAAATCCGCTTCGAAGATTTTTACTTGATCGAGACTCCACCGCTTTTGATTTTTCTTCGCATAATTGATGGCCTCTGGGGAGTTTTCCCAGCCATAAAACTCATCCTTGAAATCTTGTCTCTCAAGCGCGATGGAAAACAACAAACAACCTGAGCCTAAACCTAATTCGGCCACTCTCAGCGCCGTGGCTTTCTCAGCCATCCAGCTCAACGTGAGCTCCACTAAAAGCTCGGTTTCAGGACGCGGAATCAAAACTCCTGGGCCCACTTGAAATTTTCTCTTAAAAAATTCTTTCTCCTCCAGAATGTAGGCCATGGGCTCACTTTGCAAACGCCGATCAATAAAATTATTAAACAATTTTAATTGAATCTCAGAGACACTCTCTTCAGATCGCAGAATCAATTCTTCGATTTCAAATCCGGTGGCTTTGGCGGCCAATAATCTCGACTCAAAAAAAGCACGATCGCCCAGTTTCTCAAGCAATTTTTCTTGCCCCAACTGGATCATTTCTGAAATTCGAAGCACTTACTGTGAACCTTCAGCCAGTCTGCGTGAGTAATCTTCTTGCTGAAGACTTTCGATAATCTCCTGCAAGTCTCCTTTCATCACAGTGGAAAGTTTTTTTAAAGTCAGGCCGATTCGATGATCGGTGACTCGCTCTTGAGGAAAGTTATAAGTTCGAATGCGTTCGCTGCGATCTCCTGTGCCCACTTGAGCCTTACGATTGGCAGCGCGCTTTGCCTCTTGCTCTTCAACTTTGGCTTGAAGCAATCTGGCCCGCAGAACTTTCATCGCCTTGGCCTTATTTTTGATTTGGCTTCTCTCATCTTGGCACACAACGACAGTGTTTGTAGGCAAGTGAGTGATTCGAACGGCAGAGTCAGTGGTGTTTACTCCTTGACCTCCTTTACCGCCGGCACGATAAACATCGATTCTTAAATCTTTGTCATCAATCTGAATATCAGCTTCGGTGGCCTCAGGCATAATCGCGACCGTCACCGTTGACGTATGAATTCGACCGGAGGCTTCCGTCACAGGAATCCGCTGCACGCGATGAACTCCAGATTCATATTTTAAAAATCGATAAACATCTTGGCCCTCAATACTCGCCGAAACTTCTTTGTAGCCACCTTGTCCTGAAAAAGACTCGCTTAAGACTTCCGTTCTCCAGCCTTGATTTTGAGCAAACCGAAGATACATTCGAAACAAATCCATCGCAAAAAGCGAGGCCTCGTCTCCACCAGCTCCCGCTCGAATCTCCAATATGACGTTTTTTTCTTCGTCGGGATCTTTCGGAAGCAGCTCGATACGAATCCGTTTTTCAAGATCTTCGATCTTAGGTTTCAGCTCATAGATCTCTTGCTGAGCCAGCTCGCCCAAGTCTCCAGAGGTTTGTGATAATTCTAAAGCCTGCTCAAAATTTGACTTTTCTTGTAAATATTCGTGAGACAGAGCCACTAAGGCTTCGATCGAGGCGCGTTCTTGCGATAACTTTCGAAAAAGCTCTGAGTTCTGAATAACATCAGGATCCGCAAGCTGCGCCGTTAGATGATCAAAACGATCAATGGCTGCTTTCAAACGATCTAACATGAAAATGTTAATACAAAGAAACTAGGATTTGGCCTGAGCGCGAGCATATTTCTTACGAAATTTCTCAACTCGCCCTTCAGTATCGATCAGCTTCATCGTACCCGTATAAAAAGGATGACAAGCTGAACAGATTTCAACCGTGATCACTGGCTTTGTGGAGCGAGTGATGAACTCATTTCCACAGTTGCAGCGAATTCGGCTTGGCACATAATTGGGATGGATTCCTTCTTTCATTGATTCATACTCTCCAAAAACTCTTGGTTTGTTTTCGTCTTCGAAATCTTGTCTAAAATAAACTCCATGCTGTCAATCGTCGACAGCGGAGCAAGAAGCTTTCTTAGCACCCAAACTCGATGAAGTACATTTTTATCCAGCAAAAGCTCTTCTTTTCGGGTTCCCGACTTATTGATATCCATGGCCGGAAACACCCTCTTATCGGCCAATTTTCGATCTAAAACGATCTCCATATTGCCCGTTCCCTTGAATTCCTCAAAAATCACCTCATCCATACGGCTACCCGTCTCGACCAAAGCCGTCGCCATAATGGTAAGACTTCCGCCCTCTTCCACGTTTCGGGCCGCCCCAAAGAAGCGTTTTGGACGATGAAGCGCATTGGCATCCACCCCGCCCGATAGAATCTTTCCAGAAGGAGGAACCACCGTATTGTAAGCCCTCGCCAAGCGTGTGATCGAATCGAGAAGCACGACGACATCGTGGCCATGCTCAACCAACCTCTTGGCCTTTTCTAAAACCATCTCGGCCACCTGAACGTGTCGCTGAGCCGGCTCGTCAAAAGTCGACGAAACCACTTCGGCCTTCACACTTCGAGACATATCCGTGACCTCTTCAGGTCGCTCGTCGATCAAAAGCACAATCATCGTCACTTCAGGATGATTCTTAGAAATCGAGTTCGCAATGCTCTGAAGAACCATCGTCTTACCCGTTCGAGGCGAAGCAACAATCAAGCCCCGCTGCCCTTTTCCAATCGGGCAAAGCAAGTCCATGATTCTGCCAGAGTAATTGTCTGGGTCAGTTTCCATCTTGATCTGCTCATTGGGATAAAGCGGAGTTAAGTTGTCAAAAAGTACGCGATGCAAAGCTTTTTCTGGCGGTTGAAAATTAACCGACTGAATTTTTAGAAGCGCAAAATATCTCTCACCTTCTTTGGGGTGGCGAATCTCGCCACTGACCGTGTCACCAGTCTTTAAGTTCAACCGGCGAACCTGAGAGGGCGAAACATAAATATCATCGGGGCCTGGCAAATAACTGAAATCCGGCGATCTTAAAAACCCAAAACCATCCGGCAAAACCTCCAACACCCCTTCGGAGTAAACGGAGACATTTTGCTGAGAAAGACTTTTTAAAAGCGCAAAAATCAAATCCTGCTTTTTAAGAGAACCGGCACCTTCGACCCCATAGGTTTCGGCCATTTGAACCAACTCAGAGGCTGGCTTTGACTTTAAATCTTTTAGATAAACCACCTCTCGTGGATTTTCATCGGAGGATTCCTCAGGAGATTCCGAAGCAATCAAATCAGAAATATCACCCGCCTCAAACTCATCTCGGGGATGCCCCTGATTACGGTTTTTGCGATTTCGATGATTGGGGTGCCTTCGAGAGCGCCGCCCTCCGCCATCTTGTCGCGAAGAGGGTCGAACCTCTACGACAGTCTCTGTGGACTCTTTGGAATCAGCTTTTTGTTCAGCTTCTTTGGGTTGATTGTCTTCCGATGTTTTAGTCATGCGAACTACTCTTTCAATAGTTTAATGTAATAGATTTATTGGGAGATTAAGACTTTCGATTAATCATTTATCATTTAATAAAAGAAACAAGGTCTACTGAACCCACCGAAATCGAGGCTTAAGCCCGTCTCGTTTTCCATCAATTAGTGTGGAGGCTCTTTCCCTGTCAAGCTTTTATCTTTTCTTTGATTTTCAGGGGGAGACTTTACAGGCTTAATACCAATCTCTAATAATTATAGTTTAAATTCTACTTGTCGGAAAGGCTGCCCCATAAGATGCCGAAAATCCCTGATAAAATTCTTCAACGTGTTAAAAAATTGAGGAAAGAAATCGAAGATCACAATCGGCTTTATTACGAGCTCGATCAACCCACCATCTCTGATCAGGAGTATGATGCCTTGGTGGCGGAGCTAAAAGCTCTCGAAGAAAAATACCCCTCTGTGAAGAATCAAGACTCTCCCTTAGAAAAAGTGGGGGGCAAGGCCCGGTCCGACTTCAAAAAAGTTCCACATAAAATTCCGATGTTGAGTCTCGACAATGCCTTTCGCGAAGAAGACGTAAAGGCTTTTGAAAGTCGAGCAGTGAAAGCTTTTAGGCATGGCCCGAAGGCCCCATGGACATATCTCATCGAGCACAAACTAGACGGCCTTGCCATTGAAATTCGCTACGAGAACGGCGATCTCATTCTGGGAAGCACAAGAGGAGATGGTGAAACAGGAGAAGATGTCACTCAAAACATCAAAACGATTTCGAGTCTCCCCCACCGCCTTAAAAAGAAAAAAACAATTGAAGTTCGCGGTGAAGTTTTTCTCGAAAAAGAAGATTTTCAACGACTCAATGAAGAAAGACAACGCGAGGGTGAAAGCCTTTTCGCCAATCCGAGAAATGCGGCGGCTGGAAGCCTAAGACAGCTCGATCCCTCGATTACTGCCCAAAGACCACTTCGAATTTTTTTCTATGGAATGGGCGAACGTTTAGATCTTAAAGCTCAAAGTCAAAAAGCGCTTCTTGAGGAATTGTCAGAATTAGGACTTCCCGTGAGCTCTCATCATCAAGTTTGCACTGACCTAAAAGATGCGATCGATTTTTATAAAAAGACTTTAAAGAACCGGGATTATCTTCCATTTGAAATCGATGGCTGTGTCATTAAGATTAACGAGTTTAACTACCAAGATGAGCTTGGAGCGACGGCGAAGAGTCCTCGCTGGGCAATCGCCTATAAGTTCGAATCGCCCGTGGCCTTTACCACACTTTTGGGGTGTGACTTTCAAGTTGGCCGAACAGGAGTCATCACGCCCGTAGCAAGTCTTCAACCCGTATCGATAGCGGGCGTGATCATTCAATCAGCCACGCTTCATAACGAAGATGAGATTCATCGTCTTGGAATCAAGATTGGAGACGAAGTTGAAATCACTCGAGCGGGGGATGTCATTCCAAAAGTCTTACGGGTCTCAAAGAAAAAAGGGAAAACGGAAATTGTATTTCCCAAAACCTGTCCGTCTTGCCGCACCAAGCTTTTACGAGAGTCAGATATGGCCGCTTGGTTTTGCCCGAACCGATCTGGCTGCCCTGCTCAAATCGAAGCTCGGCTCATTCATTTCGTCAGCAAAGATGCACTTAACATTGAGGGGCTTGGCGCTCAGTGGATTTCTATTTTACTAAAAAAATCGCTGATAGAAAAAGCCTCCGACATTTTCTCACTGAATAAAACCGATCTTCTTTCGTTAGATCGAATGGGAGAAAAGCTGGCAGATAATATCTTAAAGGCGATCACAGCTTCGAAAGAAACGAATCTCGCGCGAGCAATTTTTGCGATAGGAATTCCTCATGTCGGTCAAACCATCGCTCAAAAGATTTCAAAAAAAGTGAAATCACTTTCAGATGTTTATCGCTTAAGCAAAGAAGCGCTTATGGAGATTCCAGACATTGGGGAAACCGTTGCCGAGGCGGTGATTGAAAGTTCTCATTGGCTTAAAGAAGAGGCTCAAAAACTTGATCAAATTTTGAGATACAAAGAGCCCGCTAAGCCTTCTGGCGAATGGAGCGATAAAAATTTTGTCTTAACAGGAAGTCTCGCGGGCTTTACGCGAAGCGAAGCTAAAGAAAAAATTGAAGCACTCGGCGGCCACGTTCAATCTTCTGTCAATAAACAAACGCATGTTCTCGTGGTCGGCGAAGACCCAGGAAGCAAACTTGATAAGGCAAAAAAAATCGGAGTTCAAGTCTGGTCAGAAGATCAGTTTTTAAAAGCCTTAAATCAAAAAACAAAAATTGTTTGAGAATTTTTGAGCCCGCTTAAAGAGACAAAGATATATCTCATGACAAGCTCCTCAAGATTCGATATCGACAGATATGATTTTAACTCTCCTCGCGATTCTCGGTGCAAGCATTTGGCTCATCCTTCTCATTCTTCCTTGGCGTCCATGGAGCACTAAAGAATTTCTCGATGGAACAGGCCGCACCAAAGGCGATCTCAGTGATCTCACTGTATTGATTCCAGCTCGAAATGAGGCCAAAGAAATCGAGAGAACCTTACGATCCATTGAGGCTCAAGGTGAGAATCTCAGAATTCTCGTCATTGATGATCAAAGCTCTGATGGCACAGGAAAAATCGCCGAAAGCCTAAACATTAAAGGTTTGAGTGTGATTTCTGGAAAAAAATTAGAAGCAGGATGGGCCGGAAAAATGTGGGCTCTAGAACAAGGACGAAAGCATTTACAAACTCCTTATGTGCTTTTGCTTGATGCTGACATCGAACTCGAAAACGGCATTTTAAGCTCTCTGCTGACAAAGCTAAAACATGGGGGCTTTGATTTTGTATCTTTGATGGCCAGTCTTCAAATGAAAAGTTTTTGGGAAAAGCTTTTAGCCCCTGCCTATATTCATTTTTTCAAACTTCTCTATCCGTTTTCTCTAGCAAATTCATCGCTGAAATTTTTTGCAGCGGCTGCGGGAGGTTGCATTATCACAAAGACTCAAGTCTTAGAAAAAATTGGCGGATTTAGTGCAATCAAAGGGGCTCTGATTGATGATTGCAGTCTGGCTAAAGTTGTAAAGCAAAATGGATATCGCACTTGGATAGGGCTAACTCATTCTGTGATTTCTCACCGCGACTACTCTCAGCTTCATGAGATATGGAATCTCGTTGCACGATTCGCTTTCACCTATCTTCGATACTCTGCTCTTTTGTTAATTTTATGCTCAGTTTTGCTGATCTCGTGTTTTTGGGCTCTCCCCATTAGCTTAATTTTTCAAGAGCTCTCTCCCGAAATCAAAATTTATTTGGCTCTCGGCTTGCTCAGTATGTTTTTTGTCTATCTACCCTGTGTGCGATTTTACAGACTCTCTTGGGCTTGGGTTTTATTGAAACCCTTAGTCGGCAGCTTGTATCTCTTAATGACATGGTCTTCAGCTCTTCGCTATTGGAAGGGTCAACGCTCTGAGTGGAAGGGCCGTGTTTATGATAAAAACTTAGAGGTTACAGAAGATTTAAAAAAAGCCTCTTAAGCTAAAATGCTGACCAAAATAATATGAACTGCGCCAAGAATATAAACGAGATAGCCGAAGGGCTTGTGAATAATCATCCAACGTCTAAAAATTTGATTTGAAATTTCAAGCCCTCGAATCATCTGCTTGAGTCGAAGTTCTTTAGCTAGGAGTTGAGAAGCTAAATGCGCGCTCTCGGCTCCAAGCCCTAAGCCTTTTAGCGCTTTTAAAACTTTAAGTTTTCGAAGCCAATAGCGATGAATTCCTAAAACATTCGACCAAAATCCGCCTGGTAAAGGCTGTGCCATCAAAGCCAGAGAAGTCTTAAATTGATTGTCATCCATCAATAGCTCGGCCTGTTGCTGCAACTTTTTTTGTTCTGCATATAAGCCATCTAATTTTAGTTTTTCTCCTCGAATACTTTTTGGAATCTGAGAAGCGATGACTTGCCCGACAAAACCTGAAACGATGCCAACGAAAAGCGCATAAAGTGCATAGTGAGCAATGTTACCACCCTCCACCCGAAAGGCTGTATGGTACAAAACAAAGAAAGCTCCTAGAACACCAAAGAGAATATGAAGTTGCGATGAAAGTTTAAAATTAAACTTCCATTTGAATTTTTTTAGACCCCACTTCATGAAACCATGCAAATTTGTAAGCACGAGTAGAACATAACCCACTATCCCTAAGGTGATATTGAAGTCGGAACCTGGAGAAAACTCCGGATGCACTCCCGTCCAACGATAAATCAAGCCCCATGAAAGCTGATAAGCGACCGCGTAGGTCTCTGCCGATACGATTCCAAAAACCAACAACGAAAAAATCCAAAAATAGATGGCTCTTCTCTTTTCGATTTTTTCTTGAAGCCTTTTCTTTTCTTGCTGGGCCTGACGTTTTTCAATGCTTGCAATCCATGTTCGCAAAACTTCATCGGCATCATGACCAGAGAGCCATTCTTTGTAATTCGAGACCCCCTTGGCATCCGATGAAATAATTTTCGATCGTTCAAAAATTGATTGATAGATCGAGTTAATGAGGTTCGAAAAATCAGGAGCAATCGACGCCAAAACCTCAAACACTTCTTTTCGAACATAAACTACTAAGGTCTCCGCATCGGCTGAAACCAATTTTCTTACTTCTCGATCTTCAACTGAAAAGGCTTTTCCTAAAAAAAATTCGTCTTGAATGGCTAAGCCTAAAGGCTTGTCTGCAGCATCCACGAAAAAAACCTGCCCCTGAACCACATAACCGAAATATCGAGAGAGAGATTTATCCTCGGCAAAATCAAGAATCAACTCGGCTCGCTCGAAAGCGCGAACCTTGATGTAGCTTTGCACTCGCTCAAAGGCTCGATCTGGAAGCTTTGAAAAAAATTTCGAATCTCTTATTTTTTGAAGATCAGCATTCAAATTTATTGAGCTCTCATCGAACGAATACGCTGCGCCTCAGGAGTCAACGCCGCCATTCCATACTTCTCAATGATATAGTCAAAAACTTGCCGAGGCCCCTTACCACTTTGAGCCGCCTGCCCAATATCTTCTTTCACCTTCAAAGCCGCTGGTGAATCACACTCCAGCAAATTATTCCTGCCCTGACATCCCTCAGGAAAGGCACTCATCGCTTGAAAATACATCGATGCCGCCATCATCGGAGAATCGGGGGCCACCGAAGGATTGCGAGAGGCTGAAGATTGATGCGGATTTGCTGTCGGTCTCACAGCTGAAGTGTAAGAGTTTGAAACAACGGGGCCTCTTGAGTTTTGAACAATCAAAACTAACAAAAAAACAGCGATGATCGACAACAAGACATTTGTTAAAATTGGGCTTTGCATAGCCTCATCTTCTCTAAAATTATGCTTATCGGTCAACGACGTAGTGAGCGAACTGAGTTGGCCACCAACGAAATACTGCTCAGAGACATGGCCAGTGCCGCGATCGAAGGATTAAGGGCAACTCCCCAGTGAGAATAGATTACCCCCGCTGCAATCGGAATGGCCAAAAGGTTGTAAACAAAGGCTAGACTCAAATTTTGAGTGATCAAAACTTTTGTTTCTCTCAGAATTTCAAGCGCCGCTCTAATATTCGATAACCGAGGAGAGCTTAAAATAATACTCGCTGAATGCTGAGCTAAAGCCGTGCCCGAGCCTAAGGCTATTCCTAAATGTGCCTCCGCCAAAGCTGGTGCATCATTGATGCCATCTCCAACAAAAAGAACCTTTGGAAAAATTACATCCATTCCTTTTTTCTTTTTCTCAGAAAGCCTTTTTACAATTGTTGATTTCTCATCAGGAGTAACCCCAAAATGATAAAAATCGAGTTGTAACTTTTTTGAAATTTCACGCGCCACATTTTCGGCATCGCCTGTAACAAGGCCGACTTGCCATTTTTTGGCTCTTAAGTCTTGAACCAAAGAAAAGGCTTCTTTTCGAAGATTATCACTCAAGATAAAAATACCCATCACTTTTGAGTCTACAGCCATCCATAAAACGCTGGCACCCGTGCCCTCTGCTTCCCACAAAAGATTTTGCGGAACCTGCGAAGGCTCAATCGAATTATCATAAAGCCACATCATATTGCCCAAAACGACGCTCATAGTTTTTTGGTCTTTTATAATTTTGGCCCTGATTCCCTTGCCCGGAACAAGCTCCGGCTCTTGAATGGGAAAAAGTTTAATATTTTCTTCTTTAGCTTTGCGAAGAAAAGCGCGCGCAAACGGATGGTCGAAAGCTTGCTCCAAAGAAGCTGCCCACTGAAGCACATCTCTTTGAGCCAAATTTTCTATCGTAAGAATTTTTTCAATCTCTGGCTGCCCCTCAGTCAAGGTTCCGGTTTTATCAAAAGCGACGACGCTAATATCTTCGGCTCGATCCACCACATCCAAATCTTTTAGTAAGATACCGCGGCGGGCTGCACGAATCACAGCGACAAAAAGAGCAATCGGTGTTGCTAGACCCAAAACACATGGACACGCAATCACAAGAACCGACACCGAAGACATGACCATCATCTGATAATCTTGCTTAAACCAGCCCCAATAAACTCCGGCCCCTAAAGCGATCAACACCACGATTGGACTTAAAATCGCAGACCACCGATCAGCTCGGCTTTGAATCAGAGACTTTCGATGTAAATTCGTTTCTACTTGAACCACGAGCTGAGAATAAAAAGAGTCTTGATTTGCTTTTAAGCTCTTTACTTCGATCGGCTGCCCTAAATTTAAACTGCCCTGCAATAAAACCTGGGATTGAGTTTTATGAACAGGTTTTGACTCTCCCGTTACAAGACTTTCGTCGACTTCAGCATTTTCAGAGATCAACTGCGCATCGACGCTGAGTCGCTCGCCTGGAGCAATCAATAAGTGTTGCCCCACCTGCAGATCTTTAAGAAGCACTTCTCTTGTTTCTCCAGATTCCATCAATCGAGCATGTTTTGGCAAAAAGCTCATCCAATCGGGTAATTGCTTTTCAACTCGATAGTAGATCCAGTTTTCTATCTGCTGCCCCAACAAAACAAAGCTCGTGATAAAAGCGGCTGAGTCAAAATAAATAGCGGAGCCTTTTTCAGAAAAATAAATCCAAAATGAAAGTCCGTATGAAGCCGCCACTCCCAAACCAATCAAGGTGTTCATTCCAGGACTCCAAAAAATCTTGGGAATACTCAGCCAAAAGTGTTTTCCAAAACCAATCGTCACCACAGAGGCAACTCCAAAAGAAGCCCAAAAAAACCATGGATTTGGTGTGAGCGAAAAATGCTCGGGCATGGCCAAAATCATCGAAACAAACGAAAGAATGATGGCCACAAGCACCATTCCAAACTTTGGCTTTTGGCTTTTTGATTTTAACGAGGGCATCCCGCAGCAATGATCTGTCATCCTTTAAAAACTAGCGATTTCCACGGATTTTTCAAATGAGAAGATTTTAAATTGCTTCCAAGCCGTACGTTGTTCTAGCTTGTGGGCTTGTCGACGAATCGGCTCCGTTGGCTCTACAA
>JBMTHG010000025.1:0-19580 GCA_049436045.1 Bdellovibrionota bacterium | reverse complement strand
ATGCCCAGGGGCGGAATCGAACCACCGACACGAGGATTTTCAATCCTCTGCTCTACCGACTGAGCTACCTGGGCTTAAACGATAGATTCTCTCTCTTTTGGCGCATTCGAAGAGATTTGTCACCGCGATTTTTTGTCGTCTTCCGGCAGAAAAGCTTGAATAATAGTCCTGAAATGGAGATTTTTGAAAAACCAGTCTCATTTGGAGATTATCAGCTTATTGCGAAGGTCGATCAGGGGGGTATGGCAGAGGTTTTTTTGGCCGTGAGCCCCAAAAATGAGCTTCAGGGTCAGTTTTTGGCCATCAAAAAGCTACTTCCTCATCTCAACGCCAATAAAGCTTTCGTGAACCTTCTTATCCATGAAGCCAAAATTGGCGTGCTTTTGCAGCATCCGGGCATTGCTCAAGTCATCGATCTTGGCAGTCATAAAAATGAATTCTTCATTGCGATGGAGTTTATTCACGGCAAGAGCCTCGGAAGGCTTCTTCAAAAAATTCGAGAAGGAAAAGCCCCACCTCTTAGCCTTGAACTCTCTAGTTACATCATTCTTCAGATTTTAAAAGCACTCGCCTTTGCACACGATTTGAAAGATCGCGCAGGCCGAGAGCTCAACATTATTCATCGAGACCTAAGCCCTGGTAACATTCTTTTAGAATATACGGGCCAAGTGAAGCTTGGCGATTTTGGAATCGCCACGGCTGAAAATCGCTTGAAGCCCAACTTTTCTTCCGCAGCCTTGGGCAAACTTGTCTACATGCCGCCCGAGCAGGCCGTTAACGACCCAGCCATTCGAGCGAGTGATCTTTATAGTCTTGGCATTGTCTATTATGAACTTTTGACGGGAGCTCTGCCGTTTGAGTCTTCTTCTCCCACCGATGCCTACCGAAAAATTCTTGATGAGCGTGAGTCAAATATCGAATTCAAAAGAGAAGATATCCCGAATGAGATTCAGACGATTATTCAAAAGCTTTTAGAAAAAAGCCCAAAAAAAAGATACCAATCAGCTCCGGAACTTTTTGATGTGATCGTTGAGGCATTTAAAAAGCGATTTCAAATAGATTTTAGATCAAATTCAACGATGGATTCGATGAGAAAAAAACTCGCAGAATATATGAGAAAATCTTTTGAGAATGAGATCATTGATGAGATTCAAATTGTTCAAGAAGCGCTTCGCCAGCAAATGGAATCTTCCGATTTGAAAGATACTAAGCCCATTCAAGTCTCGACAAACGCTTTCACCGAGATGAATGGAATCACAAGTGTTGAAACTCAAGATGACGATGCCATTACAAGGCACTTTCCCCTCACTGAAAATGAGCGCGCTTCCATCATTCGGGGAGTTTCTGTAGATAATGCGATTGAAAGAATCGCAGATCTGGATAGCACCGATGAAGCCTTTGAGTTGATTTCGGTGACATCTTACAACGATGGTTTTTCGAGTAAAATTCTTAAACATCTGCCCATAGAGAAGCGGCTTGAAATCGTGCATTTGCCCAGGGACGAAAAAGAAACTTTAAAGCAAAGAATTCCTGTTTTAAAAATCACGGATCAACATCAGCTGAAGGAATTTGAAGATCGAGCCCTTTCATTTAGGCCTGAATCGGCCGCTGCTGCCCCATCTGCTATTGAAGCAAAGTCTTTTGGCAAAAAGTCAGGAAAGAGAAGACCTCAAAAAAAATCTTATTTTTTAAGGATTCTCGGATTCCTCGGAGTCACACTCAGCCTCGCTGGACTTTATTATGTCTTTGATCATTTTTATCTTTCAAATGAATCGAGCGGGGCTGGACTTCGTCCGACTCAGCAGGTCTCGATTGTCTTGACTGGCGATTCCGATATTGAAAATCAGAGAAAAATTTACGAAGAACTCGTTAGCCCCTCAAGTTCTTTATCTTTAATAAATATAGAAAAATTTTTTGATCGAGAGTTTCAAAGATATGAAATGAATTCGCCCCTCTCAGCGCCTGTCATGAAACTGATGGCTCATCTTCCACAATCGCTTAATCGATCATTAGTCAAAGAACCCGATTTCAAAAGCCAGATTCAATCTGAAAAGGCTTTTGAGTTTCTCTCTCGTCAAAGACTTCGATTTAAACTAGCCGATGATGCGACGATCATCCTCTATCTTTTAGACTCAAATACTATTCCCGATAAAAATTTATCACAAAAAAGTCTCATAAAAGAAAATAGCTCTATCATTTTTATTGATCCCGAGAAGGAGTCTCCGACCACGATTCTCAGGAAAATCGCAGCTGAAGCGGCTCGAATCTTTGGCGCCAAAATAAAAACGGAAGATTCAGATGTGATTAAAGTTCCCGAAGGTTTAGCCAGCCCTAACCAGTCTCCGTTGTTTCCGCAAACTCATGCTGATTTAATGGGGGCGGGGGTACCTGTGAACCTTATCGAAAACCGACCGGTTGAAAGCTTTGATGAGATCATGATCGGCCCTAAAACCGCTGAAGAATTGGGCTGGATAAAATAAGGCTCAGCCAGGCTCTCTCAAGTCGGCTCGACCCATTTTCCATGTTTTTGAATTAAGTCCACCAATCGATCGGGAGCTTCTTCTGAGGCGATATTTCTTTCAACGCAAGTCTTGCCCACATAAAGATTCACTCGGCCCGGCGCTCCGCCAACATAGCCGAAATCGGCGTCTGCCATTTCTCCTGGTCCATTAACGATGCAGCCCATGATCGCAATTTTTACGTTCTTTAAATGAGAAGTTTTCGACTTGATTCGCGCCGTTGTCTCTTGAAGATCAAAAAGTGTTCGTCCACAAGAAGGACAGGCAATGTATTCTGTTTTTGACATTCTTCTTCGAGTCGCCTGCAAAATTCCAAATGATAATCGAAGTGCTTCATCGGGCCTTACGCCCTCCATCCAGATTCCCGCTAAGGGCAGATCCACGAAGCCCGTGCCTAGCTCATGAGAAGCCTCAATGATCAAATCCAAATCCGCTCGAGATTGAAAATCAAATTTTAGAATTGAAAAAGCAGGATCAATAGAATCGCTATCTTTCAAAGCTTGGATGCCCTCAAAAATTTTATACTTTGATTTCGGACCCAAGACGATATCGGCACCCTCTACAGCTGCCTCAGAGCTAAAGACAGCTAACTGAAGGCTCGGATTCTGAATTTTTCTTTTTAACTCTTCTTTCAACTGATTCAAATCACCATGAGAATTTTCTAAAAAAAGAACGTCGGGCCGAAGTTTTATGTTCGAAAGACTCTTCATGAGTTCAAACTCATCTCGAAAGCTCAGCCATACAGATGGCACCTGACTCAGCCCTGCCGCCGGAAGCACACGATGATAAGTTGAAGATATACTTGGTTTGGTTTTTGCGAAGCGCTCGGCCAAGGCTCTCGCCACGGGTATCTCATGAACAGAATCTTCCGTCAGAGAAACTCGAATCGTATCTCCAATTCCTTCAGCCAAAAGACTTCCAATGCCAATCGCTGATTTGATTCGAGCATCCTCTCCTTCGCCGGCTTCAGTCACTCCTAAATGAATCGGATAGTTCCAAGCTCGATTCATTTGCTCTCGAACTAAAAGTCGATAGGCGTCTACCATCACTCGAACATTGCTGGCCTTCATGGAGAAGCAAAAATTGTGAAAATCTAAATCGCGACAAATGCTCGCATATTCAAACGCGCTCTCTACCATTCCTAATGGAGTGTCTCCGTAGCGATTCATGATTCGATCTGATAACGACCCATGATTGGTGCCAATACGAAGTGCTCGACCTAATCTTTTAAGTTTTAAAACTAAGGGTTCAAATTTTTCTCGAATTCTTTCGAGCTCAGAGCTGTACTCAGAGTCTGAATACTCTTTTTCTTTGAACATTTTTCTGTCGGCAAAATTTCCAGGATTGATTCGAACTTTTTCAACAAAATCAGCGGCAATATCAGCAGCTTTCGGCAAAAAATGAACATCTGCCACGAGAGGAACAAAAATTTGACGCCGCTCAAGCTGAGCCTTAATTTTCTCTAAAGCCAAGGCATCATCAACTGTTGGCACCGTCACTCTGACCACTTGGCAGCCCACCGCGACCAAGTCCTCAATCTGACGACAAGTGGCCGGAATGTTCGATGTATCTGTTGTCGTCATCGATTGAACGACGATGGGCTCCATCCCACCGATTTTTATATTGCCGACTTGAATGCTTCGCGTGAGAAAAGCTCGTTTTGTCGCTTCGAAACTGCTCTGCGCTAGACTCATCTTCTCTCCAGTGACACAATTTAAATGGATAATCAATGTCAACTCAACGTCTAAATACGGGTTGTTCTTTGGAGGAAGCTGCAGGCTCAAAGCTTGAGGAAAGGGCCCTTAATCTCAATCGCCTAGGCTTGGCTTTCTTGCTGGCTATAGGCTTTATCGGAGTCGAACTCATAGGCTCTTTTCTGTCTGGCAGTCTGGCTCTTTTTGCCGATGCGATGCATATGATTGGGGACGCGACAGCTCTGGGCTTTGCGCTCCTGGCGGGATTTCTTTCAATGCGACCCGCAACCCATCAACGCTCTTTTGGGTTTTATCGCCTCGAAGTGATTGCCGCTCTTTTTAATGCCGTGATTCTCATTGGTATGGCCATATTTATTGCGAATGAGGCCTTCACTCGATGGGATGAGGGCATTGAAATTAAAGCTGGCCCGATGCTTTCGATAGCCATCGCAGGTCTATTCATCAACCTTTTCATGTTAAAGATTTTACATTCCAAACACTCCAAAAATATCAATTTAAAGGCGGCGTTTTTTCATGTTTTGGGCGATACGCTTTCGTCTGTGGCTGTGATTGCGGGTGCCCTCTCGATTTATTTTTGGAGTTTCTATTTAGCAGACCTCATTGCCAGCTTTTTCGTCTCAATCATCATAGCGATTATGGGAGTGCAACTCTTCTTTGAAAGCCTTAGAATTCTAATTGAGGCTGCCCCCTCTTCTATTGATTTTCAAAATCTAAGAAGTGAAATTTTAGCCAGCTCCACAGAAATCGAAGAAGTGAATGATCTTCATGTTTGGGAGATTTCATCGAAAATTCTCTCGATGACTTGCAGTCTTCAAATGCGTGTCAACAAAATCGACGAGGCGCAAAATATTCTGAGCTTAGTCAGAGAACGTTTACAAAAAAAATTCGGTATTCATCATTCAACGATTGAAACTACTGTTCATTCAGAGCGCGGCCCTCTAACCAGCAAAGAACATCTGCCATCACCTCAGCTCGATTCGTCTCATTAAGAATTTCATGAAATGAATCTGGATAGATTTTTAGCGATTTTTTTTCTGAGCCGATCACTGAGTAAAAAGCTTCTGAAGCCTTTTGACTGACGACTAGATCTTTTCCTGAAAGAAAAAATCCAGATGGAATTTTTATCTCTGATACATTTTTGAAAGCCTCTTTTCTTGCTTTTAAAAACTCTCTGGTCCACCCCACCGTCACAATCGGATGAATCAGAGGATCGCGGCTTCTTTTCTCTTGCATTTCGCTGTCTTGAGTTAAAACACTACCTCCTAAATCATGTTGATTTGACAAGGTCAGATTTGGAAGCACTCCTAGGATTTTTCCAAAAATGTTCATCGCGGCATCAGATTGCAGAAAAGCTCCTAGGCCATGAAAAGATCGTTCAGAAAGGCCAAGAAGAGGGCTCGATAGCGTTAAACTTGTCGGATTTTCATTTTGTTTTTCTTGAAGGAATCGAATGGCAATCAAGCCCCCGAGACTATGCCCAAAAAGCGTGTATCTTTTCACATCGAAACGCTCTTGAAGAGCTGTCAAAAACGCCGAAACAGATTCGATATAAATTCTAAAATCAGAGATATCAGATCGACGGCCCGAACTCTCGCCATGCCCGGGAAGATCAAGAAAAAAAACATTATAGGAATGAGAGTTTAGAAATTGAGCAAAATGCTCATAGCTTTTTCCATACTCAGAGTAACCATGAATCCCAACGAAACTCTTCGTCGCCTTCGATGTCGTCCAAGCCCTTCCTACAAGATTTAGCTGGGCAGGCCCACGAAATGAAAAGCTTTCATACAACATCAAAGAAATTTATCTCCCCCCAAATAGGGCTGAAGAGCTTGGGGAACAGAGACTCGTCCATCTTGATTTTGGAAGTTCTCCAAAATTGCAATCAGAGTTCGACCGATCGCCAAACCACTTCCGTTGAGAGTATGAACATAACGGAGCTTTCCATCTTCATCTCGAAATCTCGTCATCATTCGTCTCGCCTGAAACTCATGACAGTTACTGACAGATGAAATTTCTCGATATTGGTTTTGAGAGGGCAACCAAACCTCTAAATCATAAGTTTTCGAGGATGCAAAACCCATATCTCCTGTGCAAAGCACTCGCGTGCGATAGGGCAGCTCTAGTTTCTCTAAAATCTTCTCTGCATCTCGCCTCATTTTTTCGTGCTCTTCATCTGATCTTTCAGGTTGAACTAGTTTTACCAGCTCCACTTTGTGAAACTGATGCTGTCGAATCAAACCCTTTAGATCTTTGCCATAACTTCCCGCCTCTGATCGAAAGCAAGGTGTAAAGGCTGTATAATACCGCGGCAAATCCTTGAAGCTTAAAATGTCTTGGGCATGCAGATTAGTAAGAGGCACCTCTGCCGTAGGAATGAGAAAAAAATCAGAAGACTCGAGATGAAACAAATCCTCCTTGAATTTCGGCAGATTTCCCGTTCCGAAAAGACTCTTTTCATTCACAATATAAGGAGGGCTAATTTCTTCATACGAATTTTCTTTTGTATGAATATCTAACATCATTTGAATCAAGGCTCTCTCTAATCGAGCGCCAGCTCCTTTTAAAACTGAAAATCGCGCACCACTTATTTTTGTGGCCCGGTCAAAATCCATCCATCCACGCCGCTCACCTAAAACCTCATGTGAGAGAGGCTCGAAATCAAAAGATGGAAGCTCTCCCCAGCGATGAACCTCCACGTTATCTTCGTCTGATTTTCCATCAGGAACAGAGTCTTGAGGCAAATTTGGCAAGCGTGCGACAAGATCAAATAATTCGCTCTCGATGCGATTTAACTGAGCTTCTGCATCTTTAAGTTTCGGACCAAGCTCTTTTTGTTGAAGAATCAGATCATCGATCGGCTCCCCAGCTTTCTTCTTTTGAGCCACTAGCTCGGAGGCTTTGTTTCGATCTGCCAAAAAGCCTTCTTTTTTTTGGATTAAGTCTTTTCTATCGACCAAGAATTTTTGAATTGATTGAAAGCTTTCGGGGTTTAAATTTCGCCTGCGCCAGGCCTTTTCATAAACATTAAAGTTATCGGCTAAATCTTTTAACTCAAACATAGCTCTCAGCTTAACGCAGTTAAAGAGGATCTTCTAGTTCGAACTCGGGGCGGTGCGAAGGAAGTAAATTTCATCTTCTATGGTAGCGGATTCAACGCCGGATGGCTTAAGTTTTAGAAATTTCTCAAAACTTTGTATCGCTTGCTGACGCTCTCCTCTGCTTTTTTGAATGAAGCCCAGAAAATAAAAAGCCTCGGGTGAATTTGGTGCCAGCTCAGTCGCTTTTTCAAAAGCCTTTAAAGCTTTTGTGAGTTGGCCCTCTTCGCTATAGACGCGGCCTAAATCTAAATGGGCCTTGGCATCGCGAGGAGACCATTTCACAAGCTGCTCAAAATAAGACACAGCCTGCTTCACATTGCCCTGATTCTGATGAAGCTCTGCTAATTTGCGGAAAAGTCGCGCTTTAAACTTGGTTTGCGATAAAGCCTTTTCATAAGACTGCAGAGCTTTTTGATACTGCCCAGAGCTTGAGAGGGCGTCTCCCAGAACTTCTAGACCAATTCGATTCGTCGGAAACTGTCTTAGAAGATTGTCAGAGAGTTCAAGAGCTTGACCGGTATCATTCAAGGCGAGCGCCACTTGAGCCTGTAATTCTAAATACTTCTCATTTTGCGGCTCCGAGTGAAGGGCTGTTCGAACGGATCTCCATGCCGCATCAACAAAATTCAATGAATTATCTGATGAACTTAGCTCTCGGCTCTTCCAGTTCCATTTTGCTGAGAGGTAATGCCAGTCAGCTCGATCTTGAAATCGATCTTTGAGCTGATCTAGATTCGTCTTTGCTTGGGCCAGTCGACCCGATTGAATCAGCAAGTCAATATAAGCCCAGCTAAAAGGGGGTATCTCAGAATTCGCCTTTATGAATGGCTCAAGCCTTGCATGGGCTTCTTCGAATTTTTTTTCGAATGACAAAACTTTCGCTAAAGACATATTTGCAATCGGAGATCTCGGCAGTTCTTTCAAAGCCTTTTGAGAGAGAGCTTTTGCTTCGGCTTCACGCTCATCTCGCAGTAGCTGCTCAGTCAAAATCAGATAGGCCATCTCGTTTTTGGCATCAGCATCAATCGCTTGCCGAAAAAAGACTTTCGCCTGTTTTGAGTCTCTCTTTAAAATTGAAATTTCACCTAAGCCGATGAGCGCTTGAGAATAATGAGCATCATTTTTAGAAATTCGAGAGAACAAATTTTCAGCAACTTCCAAATCACCTCGATCAATCGCCATCTGAGCTAAGCCTAAAATCGCCAGCTCAAATTTTGGATTCACGGCTAAAGCTTTTTCAAAAGATTCTTTTGCCTGCGCCTCCTGCAAGATCATCATTTGAGCCAAGCCTGTTTCGTAATGATATTCTGCGACCGAAGGCTCTTCTTTGGCCGCTCTTTCCAAAACATTTAAGGCTTCTAGAACTTGGTTTTGAGAGCGATACATCTTCGAAAGTCGTAAAATTGATCTCTTATTTCTCGGCTCATACTTTATCACCGCTTGATAAGACTCGATGGCATCTTTGAGCTGTCCCTCTTGCTCGTAAGCCTCGGCCAATTTCTCCCGAATCGAAGCACTTTCTTGATGAATCGCCAAATATGACTTCCAAGCTTCAATCGCTTTTGATCGATCATTCACCTCAATATAAAGATCTGCCAACTTCTCCCAAACACCTGCCACGAGCTGCGGATAGATTTGAACCTCCTCAACGAGTGATCTCGCTTGAGTAATGAGATTCTCTGCCTGCCCCTTTTGATTCAGAAAAACTTGAACTTTCGCTGGAAAATAATTTTCGGCACTCATCTTGGTGAGTTCACTTGAATCTTCTTTGATTTGAGCTAATAAAAATCTGGCTCTTTGTTTTTTGTCAGTGACCTTCTCCAAAAGCTCTAAGGCTTTCTCTTTTTTTCCGTCTCTGAAATAAAGTTCGGCCAATAGACTTTGATCTTGTGAATCTTTGCTATCATCTTGCAGAACGATTTTTTCAAGATCATAGATAGCTGCTCCAACATTACCGTGAGCCATTCCATACCACGCCCGAGAGCGAATCTTTCGAGGCGTTACTCGAGGCTCATCCGAGTCTTTCTCAATCTCGTTGATGGCGGCCCACGCTGTTTCATATTTTAAAGCAAACTCAGATTGAGGCCCCTGCCACGCCAAGATCACCGCCGAAGCCTCTAATAGCTCTTCAGCCGCCTCCTTACTTTTTGGGTTTTCAATCAAAAAGCTCTCAAGCTGCATGATTTGAGTTTGAATAGACTTGGGATCATCTTGAAATCTCGCCTCCTCAGAAGCCCGAATCATCCTTTGAAGCGCCTCTTTTTTCTCGGGGCTTAGAATAGACCCCACTTCAACGATCTGAAAACTAGAGTTGATGTGATACCCCAAGAATCCAGTCTCTGAGCTGGCTAAAAAAAAGATCCCCCCAAAGATAACTGAAACTCCAAAAATACCCCCAGCCAGCCCGGCCCACTTTCGCAGTGCGCCTCGCCCTCTGCCCTCAGAAGCCGGGATTTCAGAAGCTGAGACACGAATGGCCTTGGCCTCAAAAAGCTCAGCAACATCCTCTCGTCGGTTCTCAAAAGCTGTTGATGAATCCTCATCAAAATTGGCAAAGAGATCTCTAAGCTCCGAAGGCGCATCGTTTTTGTCACTTGAATCTGATTCCTGAAAAGACCCCTCTTGAAAGCCAAGATTTACAGGATCAGCATGTTCCTTACGCGTCTCACTTAAATCACTGGGCTCGCTCTGATTCAAAGATTGATCATAAAGTGTATTCTCGAGTGAGCTTACATCCTCATCGGTCAGTGAGTCTTGGGGCTCAACTCTTAGTTGCTCTGTCTTATCGGATTGATCAGAAAAAATTCTCTCTTCTAATTCCTTTGCTTCTTTGCTTTGAAAAGCCTCTTCAAGATTTTGCTGGCCCGCTTTGACCTCAGATGGAATCAAATCAGTAAAGTCAGAGAAATCTGATTTCGGAGAATCAGAATCGCTTTTTTCCACTAGAGTTTGTTGATCTCCTTCAGAGTCAACGAGAGAGTCAAGCTCCTCTAACTGATCGAAGAAATCTCCAGAAATCGGTTTGTTGTCTTCAGAATCCCCACCCAAAGCACTTTTATTTTATCGCGATTACAGAGAAAATCCAATCTGCGTAGAAATTGGGGAAGAGCCCACCAAGTAGAGTCACGGCAAGCGTGATAAGTACCACAAATCTCAAGAGAAAAGCTCGATCTGCCGCCAAGCCCCATTTGACGCTCAGGCCTGGAGAGTCTTCTTTGCCCATAAACAAAAGCATTAAAATTCTCAAATAATACCCCAAGCCGATCACCGCCCCGACGACGGCAAGCAATGCAATATTGAGAAATCCTTGCTCTATCAGAGCCTGAAAAATCCAGAGTTTAATCATGAAGCCCGCAAAAGGTGGAATGCCAGCTAAGCCCAAAACAAAAACTCCCATCAAGATCCCCACGAGTGGTTTTTTTAAGCCCAGTGATCGAAGATCCTCAACCATGAAGACTTCATCTCGATTTTCTATCCACGCGATTAGTGCAAAAATCCCAAGACTCATAAAGCAATAAACAAGGAGGTAAGCCAACAGAGAGTAATAAGCTTCATCTCCTCCGCCAGCAACAATCAAACCGAGTCCTAAAAAGCCTGCATGAGAAATGCTTGAGAAGGCGAGAAGCTTCTTGATCGTTTTTTGCTGAAGTGCAGCGAGATTACCAAAAATAATCGAGAGCACGCAAAGACTCAGCCACAGAGTCTCCCACATTTCGGATACAGGCGCTAAAGCTCCTTGAAAAATTCTTAAGCCCGCACCGATTGCCGCTATTTTTACCGCGGTGGCCAAAAAAGCTGTGATGGGAGTTGGGGCACCTTCATAAACGTCTGGAGTATAAAGATGAAAGGGTACCAGTGCTAACTTAAAAGCCAAGCCTCCCACCAAAAACGCACAACCCAAACGCACTAAAGCGGAGTCTCCTACTTCGATGGTTTTAAAAATCTCAAGAAACTGAGTGGATCCAGTGGCGCCATAAATCAAAGCAATTCCAAACAACAAGACACAGGTTGAAAAAGCACCCACTAACAAATATTTTAGAGCACTCTCCGTGGATCTCTCTTCAAAACGATAAAATCCACATAATCCATAAAATGCGATCGCTAAAGTTTCAATTCCAAGAAAAAGAGATGTGAAATCAAGAGCAGACACTGTGACCGCCATGCCAAAACCAGCAAACACGATACAAATCAAAAACTCAGAGCTCTGATCCATCGCTTTTTTTAAACTCAAACCTCGTGGCTCCATTAGGCCAGGCACCGACATCAGCACCACTCCCAAGGAAACTAAAATTCCAAGAATGTTTAAAAACTGGGTCAACGAATCAATCTTCGCTCTTCCGAAAAAAAGATTAGCATCTAGCTCCGGAGAGAAGCTGAGAAATGCGTAGATCAATAGCAAAGTTAAGCCAACAAGCGTAGACCAAAGGGTCACAAGCGAACTTCTAAAAATAATCTGAACAATAATGAGCAGAAACCCTAAAAGAGCCCAACCTAAAACTCCTAAATAAAGCTGTGAGTCGGAAATGATCTGTTCCAACATAAAATTATCTCCAGTTCTCCGGAATATTACTAAAAATACTCAAAGTGGTTTGCTCGATCGAATCCAAAAGCCAACTTGGATAAACGCCGATACTAAAAATAAGAATAATCAGCGGCAAATAAATCAGCCACTCTCGAGGCCGAAAATCATAGAGATCCGCGTCTTCAGGGCGTGACTTTCCGTAAAGCAAGCGCTGGGTAAGATGAAGCATATAAACAGCGCTGAGAATCACTCCGATGGTCGCGATCACAACCCAAATTTCTGAGGCGAGAGTCGACTGAAAACTTCCAAGCAGAATCATAAACTCTCCAACGAAGCCATTCGTTCCCGGCAGGCCCACCGAACTTAACATCACGATCACATAGATGACGGAAAAGGCCGGCAAAACCTTCGCCAAACCACCAAAGGCATCGATGTCACGGGTGTGCTTTTGATCATAAAGAAAGCCGATCAAAAGGAATAGTGCGCCCGTTGAAATTCCATGATTGATCATTTGAAGAAAGGCTCCGTTCCAACTCGCCTCCGTCATCATAAAAATTCCTAAACTCACAAAACCCAAATGACTCACAGAACTATAAGCAACTAATTTCTTAATGTCGGTTTGCCTCCAGGCGATGACAGCTCCAATAATAATTCCCGCCACTGAGAGCGCACAAAGTGGCGTTGCTAGAGAGACCGCAGCCTCTGGAAAGAGCGGTATCGCAAATCGCATAAGACCATAGGTTCCCATCTTCAATAAAACTCCAGCTAGAATCACTGATCCTGCTGTGGGGGCTTCAGTGTGAGCATCAGGTAACCATGTGTGAAAAGGAAACAAAGGCACCTTGATCACAAAAGAGATCACCATGCTGAGAAAAATGAGTTGCTGAAGACTCAGCGGAAGAGGATTCGCCGAGAAATATTCCTGGATCTTTATAAACGAGGCCGTCCACTCTCCCGTATTCTGAAAATAAATGACATAGAGAGAAATGAGCCCAATCAACATTAAAATCGAACCCGCAAAAGTGTAGATAAAGAACTTCAAGCTCGCATAGATTCTTCTCGGGCCTCCCCAAATTCCAATAATGAAATACATGGGAATCAACATGGCCTCCCAAAAAACATAAAAGAAAATCAAATCTTCGCTCAAAAGACAGGCCACAACCGTTGCTTGAAGAAGATGAAAAAGGCTGTGATAAGCCTTTTGTTTTTCGTGGATGACTCCGTGAGAATATCCAACACAAATCAAGGTCAAAAAGGCCGAAAGCAAAATTAAAAGATAACTATAAGAATCAAGAAGCAAAGAGTAATTCAGCCCAAGAGGCTTGAACCATGACCAGACGTAGCTAATTTCTTGTTGGTTCCAACCCCACAAGCAAATCAAAAAATAAACTCCGGCCAAAGCTATGGAAGTCCAAGAGGCCGCTCGCTCTTTTACAAGGGGCACTAAAGCTGCCGAAAGAAACGGAAACAAAATAAGTAATAATAAATAATTTTGATTTAACATCCCACGCTACCTAATCGAAAATGCGCCTATCACCAACACCAAAACACCCAGCCATACCCACATGGCGTAACTTTGAAGATATCCATTTTGAAGTCTTCTCATTCTTTCAGCCAAGTTCATTGCCACTTGAGCGCTTCCATTCAAAATTCCATCAATGACTCGAACATCAATGATCTTCCAGCAAAACTCTCCAAGTCGCTGAACATTTCGAACAACCAGAAACGAATAAATTTCATCCACATAAAATTTGTTTCTGCCGATTGAAAAAATGCTGGCCGAGAAATCTTTTCCTGAAAAATCCCGATACTTCCACCATGCCAAGCCTAAGCCAGACAATCCGATCCCAACTGAAACAAGCGCAATCTCGATGGAATGAACGAAAGCTTCTGGCCCAGAAGAAAAAGCCGCCTGCTTGACCACCGAACCCAAATAGTGATGAAGAGCTGCGCCACCACCCCACAACTCCGGCCAATTCAAAAGACCGCCAAGCGTCGCCGCCACCGCTAAAACAATCAAAACACTCGTCATTGGCCAGGGCGATTCATGAGCTTCTTTTTCACCTCGAAACTTTCCGAAGAAACTCATGATCCAGAGTCGACCCATATAAAAAGCCGTCAAAAACACAGTGATGTATCCAAGAAAAATCAAAACCGGCTTACCGCTACCTGATAGCGCATGCACAATTTCATCTTTGCTAAAAAAACCAGAAAGAGGCGGCATTCCCGCAATCGCTAAAACACCAATCGTCATCGTCCAAAAAGTAATCGGCATTTGTTTTCTTAGGCCGCCCATTTTTTTCATGTCCTGTTCATGATGAAGCCCATGAATCACCGATCCCGCTCCCAAGAACAAAAGTGCTTTAAAGAAAGCATGGGTCATCAAATGAAAATAGGCCGCCACTGGCGCCACCAAGCCCACTGCCAAGAACATCAATCCCAACTGAGAGATCGTCGAATAAGCCAAAACTTTTTTAATATCGTCTTGAAAAACAGCGATGCAGGCTGCCAAAGCGGCCGTCGCTCCGCCAATATAAGCAATCAAATCTAAACTTTCTGGATGCAACAGAAACAAGCCCTGCAAGCGACACGCCAAATAAATTCCTGCCGTCACCATTGTCGCCGCATGAATCAATGCTGAAACTGGTGTTGGCCCCGCCATCGCATCGGGTAGCCAAACATAAAGCGGAATCTGAGCACTTTTTCCAGCCGCGCCCAAGATCAAACCAAAACAAGCCCACAAGGAGTAGGTCATTTGATCGGGGCTTAAACTTCCCGATCGAATCACATCCAGAAGTTGAACGACATCCAAGCTTCCGAATGCTTTGAACAAACAAAACATGGCGATTAAAAAACCGAAATCGCCGATTCGATTTACGACAAAAGCTTTTTTTCCGGCCTCCGCATTGGCAACATCGCTAAACCAAAAGCTAATCAGAAGATAAGAGCAAAGTCCTACACCTTCCCAGCCAAGAAAAATGCCGAGCAGATTTTGAGACCAAATCAACATCAACATCGAAAATACGAACAAGTTAAGATATGAGAAAAAACGCCCATAGCTGGCGTCGCCGTGCATGTAAGACGACGCATAGAGATGAATCAAACTGCCGACCCCCGTCACAATAAGCCCAAGGGCTAACGAAAGAGGATCAAGAAGAAACGAAAAAGAAATTGAGTGAGTCTGATCAAGCGGAACCCATGTCCATGCCTCAATCGAAACTGATTTATCAATTTGAAAAAACATAAAAAGAGAGCAAACAAAACTTACAAAAATAAAGGCAGCCGCCCCAAATCCCGTCGCCTTCTCTCCAATAAAACGTCGCGCCCAAAACCAAATGGAGCCCCCCAACAAGGGCATGATCAGTGCAATGCTCAGAGCTAAATTTAAATTATTGCTGCTCAAATGTTTTGCTCCTTAACCTCTTAATTCGCTCGCCTCTTCTACTCGAATATTTTTTCGTATTCGAAATAGGTTGAGAATAATGGCAAGACCCACCGCCGTCTCGCAGGCAGCTACCGTGATCACAAGAAAATAAACGATCACACCTGATTCATTGCCATGCATCCTCGAAAAAGAGACCAAAGCGATGTTCACCGCATTAAGCATCAGCTCTAAACAAATCAAAAGCGAGATGGCGTTTTTTCGAATCAAAAAGCCACAAGCGCCAACAGCAAAAAGACCAAAGCTTAAGAATAAAATTTCCGCGATCGAAAAGCTCAAGAGCCCACCTCCGTTCGACTTTTTCGATAGGCCAACATCCCAACAGCAATCACTGCCAAAAGCAAAAGAACGCCGGCGACTTCAAAAGACCACATATAATTGGTGAGAAGTTGAATTGAAAAAGATTCGATACTCCCAAAAATAGATTCAGGAGCTAATTCAGGAATCGGTTTTAAAAGTTCGGGAGTCGCCACATGAAAACAAAGCAAAATGCTGGCAAGGCTTCCAACAAAGAGTACAAAGCTAGACCAAGGAGTCGCCCCTGAGCCCCCAAGCTCTTGAGGGTTTAAATTCAAAAGTAAGATCACAAATGTGAACAGAACGACAATCGCTCCCGCATACACCAAAATTTGAATGACCGCGGCAAAATGCGCACCCAGCAAAACATAAAGTGCCGCCGTTAAAAAGAAATGCAAAATCAACCACAGCGCACACTCCATGGGCCGGGGACGAAAGGCCACTAAGGCCCCTGTGAGCAGAAGCAAGGCTGATAAAACATAAAAAGCTATATCTACGCCCATCGTTTAGGCCCCCCAAAAGGCAATCGCTGCCGCTGTCACGACAATGTTAACTAAAGCCAAGGGCAAGAGTCGCTTCCAGCCCAACTGCATCAACTGATCGTATCGAAATCGAGGAACTGTCCATCGAACCCAAACGAACAAAAACAAAAAGATCGCAATCTTCATTGCAAACCAAATCGAAGGAACAAAGGCCATGAAAATTGAAGCGTTTACATCCACACCAACGTCTGCCCACGAGAGGCCTGGAAGCAATTCCCATCCCCCGAAGAAAAATAAAACCGTCATCGCACTCACCGTGGTCATGATGGCGTATTCTGAAAGAAAAAAGAGGCCAAACTTAATTCCCGAATATTCCGTATGATATCCAACGACTAACTCTGCCTCGGCCTCGGGAAGATCAAAGGGCGTGCGATTTGTTTCGGCATAAATTGCAGGAAGAAAAACAATAAAAGCCAAAATGCCGGGCAAAATGTGCCACATTTGACTTTGAGACTCGACAATACTGACCAAGTCGACCGAACCACTCAACAAAATTACAGAAACAATCGCTAAACCCGCCGCTAATTCATACGAAATCATTTGCGCCGACGCGCGAAGCGCTCCCATTACAGAATATTTGTTATTGCTCGCCCAACCCGCAATCGCAATTCCATAAACACTCACCGCCGTGATCGCCATCACATAGAGTAGTCCGGCATTGAGTGGTGCAATCTGAAGCCTTTGCGGAGTTTCAAAAATTCCTCCTAAAGTCGTCGGCGGCCCGAAGGGAATCACGGCAAAAGACATGGCCGCAGGAATCACCGACAAAACAGGCGCTAAAAGATAAAATGGTCGATTGGCCTGCTCTGGCATTAAGGGCTCTTTCAAAACCAGCTTGATTCCATCCGCCAAAGACTGAAGCAGCCCAAAAGGTCCCACTCGATTTGGACCATAGCGATCTTGAACCAAGCCGGCGACTCGTCTTTCAACCCAAATCATTACGGGGGCGACCATTCCAAAAACTAAGCCAAAAAAGAGCCCCACCTTGCCCAGCAAGAACAAAAGCGAAATTAAATTTTCATTCATCATCACCGATTCCAGTCTAATAAGCCTTTGCGCCATTCATAAATGAGCCCAAGACTCAAAGCGAAAATAAAAACAAAACCCACAACAAACAAATAAAGTCCTTCACCCTGAGCTACGAAATCACGAAAGAGAATCGCCCAAGGAACTAGAAAAATTGTTTCGATATCAAAAAGAATAAAAGACACGGCCACGAGATAAAACTTCACACTGAAACGAGTGTTTTCAGCTCCCTCGCTCGGGATTCCACATTCATAGGCAGAAGTCTTGGCGGGGTAATAACGCTTTGTGCCAAAGATCTGAGAGGCTAAAATCGCTCCAACTCCCGTTAAAACGCCTAAAACCAGCAAAATCACGACACCGAGGTAATCCTGTAAAATCACAAGCGCAGTCTAACGAGTTCCCCTTAAGAGCGTCAACAATCTGCTGCTTTGAGTTGATGCATCACTAAATGCTTGACCCACTGGATCATAAAAACATGTAATAGAGGGGAGGATTGGGATTTTCAAATTAGAGATAGATTGCGCTCTTAGTCATTAACCAACAGGGATCAGATGTTGAGCTTCGAGCGTCGTCGAAAAAATGGAGGGGATAAAAATGGCGGAAAAAATTCGCATCATCAAGAAATACCAAAATAGAAAGCTCTATGACACACAAGACAGCTGCTACGTCACTTTAGACGGCATCGCCCGCATGATTCGTGAAGGCGAGGAAATTGTCGTGATCGACAACAACTCCAAAGAAGAGGTGACGGCCTTGATATTGACGCAAGTGCTTTATGAGCAAGAAAAAACTCGTCAAAGCGTTTTGCCCGTTAGCATTCTGAAAAACATCATTAAGAGCGGCACAAACAACCTTTTTGAGTTCATGCAGCGATATATTTTAGGGGCTTTTGACGCTCATTTAAGAGTTCAAAAAGATCTTCAAATTCATGTTCAAAGGCTGATCGAAAAAGGAGAGCTAAGTGCTGAGGAGGGCGAAGCTCTTCACCGTCAAATTGAAGCCGCCGAGGCGCAAAATCAATCTCTGATAGATGCCAAAATAGAAGCTCGGCTCGCTGAAGTTTCTCCCCAAGCTGAAACCGCTTTTATCAACCCAAATCAAAACTCTGGAATCGAAACGCAAATCCACTAAGGATTTAGACGATGTTTTCAGAAGAGACATTAGAACCGCCTCCTCCGTAGAGGCGGTTTCTTTTTTTCTCGCTCTCAAGCTCAGTCGCACAATCAATGCAATATTCGGTCATCGGACGAGCTTCTAATCTCGGATAGTCGATATCAGCACCACAGGACTCACATTCGCCATAAGTGCCCTCTCCCATACGACTCAGTGCCTTTTCGATTTTTCGAATCAATTTTCGTTCGCGATCTTTAAACCTTAAAAGTCGAGAGCGATCGAGCTCCACAACGGCTTGATCTGTTGGGTCTGCAAATTGCTCACGGCTTGAGTTGATATCTTTTGTGGCTTGCTCCGCCTCAGAAACTAACTCTGCCAAACGCTCTCTCAGAAGCTTTTCAAGAGTTTTTAATTTTGCCTTCGTCAAACTAGTCATAACTTGCTCCTAAAACAGTTACGTCAGATAGATGATTTTTTATGAGGAAACAAACAAAAATTTAGCTCTTGAGATTTTGCTCCTGACTAAAGAACTGGCCCTTGGGGCTCAAAACGCGATAAAGTGCGCAAATGCTAGCTTTTTTTAGGTTTTTTGGGCCTTTCGGATTTTTCTCATTCGTTTTTTATTTTTTTTTGGTCGCCAGCGCTCAGGCGCAAGCGATTCCCCAATATGCGGATTGGGGAGTTCAAACCTGGGGACGAGCCGGAGTCGGCGCGGCCATGGCTCAGGGCTTAGAAGCTTTTTCAAATAATCCCGCAGGTTTAGTGCGGCAGCTTGGTCGGGCCAGTTTTGGCGGCCAATATTTAAACCTCCCAGGAAATGGCAGCTCTTGGAATCTTGGCTTGATTGATGGCCTTCAAGAAGTCATCGGAGGATTTAATTTTCAATATTACGATCAATCTCCTTATAGCAGGCAGAGCTATCAGTTGGGCGCCGCCTACAATACGAGTTATGGGGCCGCTGGAGTTACGGCCAATATCTATCGCTTTGCAGGCTCAGGTGCCACCGACAAGGGCTGGAAAGTCAGTCAGTCGGTCGGACTCTTGATCCCCTTAGGATTTGGATTTCAGATCGGCGGATTTAGTCAGGCCTTTTTCGACAATATTAAAGCTACTCTTCAAGCTCCTCGAGTCGCCCTTGGCGCTGCTTATGATTGGCCGGGCCTCGGTCGCTTCGGCTTTCAAGCCGATCGAAACTTTAAGGTTTCAAATGCGGACTGGAACTACTCGATGTCAGCCGAAATTATTCTTCAAGAATTCTTTGTAGCGCGAGGAGGATATCGCTTTGACAATTCACCGCTTAAAGATT
>JBMTHG010000024.1:0-19594 GCA_049436045.1 Bdellovibrionota bacterium | reverse complement strand
TTTAAGCTTAGGCTTTTTGTCAGCAATTGAAAAACGAAACTTCTCGCTTTGAATCTTTGAAAAATTCTCGCTCATCAGCCTGCAAAAGCTGGCCAAAGAATCAAAGCTTCAAATCCGAGAGAAAACTTTTTCCAATTTTCGTAGGCTTTAGATCAAAGTTATCTAAAATGCTCTGGCCGATATCGCAAAAACTCTCTCGCGTCGAAAGCGCCTGAGCCGTTTGATTGCGAAAGCAGGGCGAGCTCATGAGCAGGGGCACATATTCACGAGTGTGATCGGTGCCTTTAAATGAAGGGTCGTTTCCATGATCAGAGCTAATCATGAGAAGGTCGTTCTCTGTCAGAGAATTCAAAATTTTTGGCAAAAGCGAGTCAATTTTTTCAAGCTGTTCAATATAGCCTTTTGGATTTCGTCGGTGCCCAAAGAGCATATCAAGGTCATTGAGATTGCAAAAAACAAGACCTTTTGAGGCATCATTCTTTAAAAGCTCCGCACAAACATTGATCGCCTCTTCGTCGCTCTCGGTGGTGAAGCTTTGAGTGATGCCCTCGCCATCATAAATCGAAGAAATTTTTCCGATTCCAGTCACAGAAAAATCTGCCGACTTAAGCTGTGTCAGCACTGTCTCTGCAAAGGGCTTTACCGAAAAATCTTTTCGTCGAGGAGTTCGCTGAAAATTTTTCACACTGTCTCCTACAAAAGGTCGAGCGATCACTCGGCCCACCAAATGCCCTGACTCATTCAATAGAGCTCGAGTTTTTCGACAGACCTCATAGAGTCGATCAAGCCCAAAAAACTTTTCATGAGCAGCGATCTGAAAAACGCTATCGGCGGAGGTATAGACGATGGGCTTTAAACTCTGAATGTGCTCTTCGCCTAGTTGAGAGATAATGTCGGTTCCACTCGCCGGATAATTTCCAAGGTATCCCTTAAGATTATTTTGTGCCACAAACTCATCCATCACATTTTTAGGGAATCCATTCGGAAAAGTATCAAAAGCTTTTTGCACCGGAAGACCCATCATTTCCCAATGTCCGGTCGTGGTGTCTTTGCCGGCTGAAATTTCTTTCATCTTGGCAAACACAGCCCCGGCTTTGGCATAATCTTGACCAACAATATTTTTTAGACCCAGCGATTCGAGATGGGGGATTTGAAGTTGCGGCTTTATTTTTAACAGATGACCAAATGTATCACTACCTTCATCGCCAAACTTTGCCGCATCAGGCAACTCGCCAACTCCAAAACCATCTAAAACCAAAACGATAACTCGATTAAACTTCTTCATTTTAAATCTTTAAGTTTTCTCAATGGATCTCACTTAAAATTTTTACAGACTGCGAGGAGCCAAGCCGGTCGGCACCAGCCTCAAGAAGACTTAAGGCCTGCGAAAGACTTTGAATTCCGCCACTGGCTTTTATCTGACAAGCCGAGCCCACATGTTTTTTGATCAGTCGTATGTCTTCAACACTTGCGCCGCCTCCAGCAAATCCCGTGCAAGTTTTTACAAATGCGGCCCCCGCACGAACCACACATTCAGAAGCTTTAATTTTTTCGGCCTCGCTGAGCAGATTTGTTTCAATAATCACTTTGATGGGAATGCCCTCAGCGGCTCGCATCACTGCCTCAATATCTTCGACTACAAAAATTTCATTTTGATCTTTGAGGGCCCCGATATTCATGACCATGTCAATCTCTTGCACTCCGGCATCACAGAGGCGCTTGGCCTCGTCGGCTTTGGCCAGAGTCAAATGAGCCCCAGTCGGAAATCCTAAGACGCTGCAAAGTTTGATTGAGCTTTGCGAAAGCTCATTTCGAGCCAAATGAAGTCGGGCCCCATGCACGCAGACTGAATAAAATGAATGTTCCCGCGCCTCTCGACAAAGTTCAATGATGTCACGCTCGCTCGCCTGAGGCTTTAGAAGGGTATGATCAATCTTTAAGGCCAGTTCTTTTTTTGTGAGCATACGAATCCCTTTAATGATGACTCTTTCGTAGCAGATCGGTGAAGTCATGTCGACGAGGCCTTTTAAAATGCTGTTTAAGAAGCTTTTTAGCTAAATTTTTAAGAGCGCATTTTTCTCTTTCGCCATCGAAAAAGCTCGGCCAAAGTGGGGTCGTGCTTGCCTATCGACTTCACAGTGATTTCTCTCTTCTTAAGGCCATGGTGCCACTTGAGTCTTATCCCGAGGCCCTCAAAGCCAAAGGCTATGATTCTGCGGTTCTTGCCGATTTTGATTGTGGTTTCGGTTGGGTGGATTTTTATTTCAAGATGAAGTCAAAGGGCTTGAAGCCCATTTTAGGTTCGCATTTAAAGCTGGGCCTACAAAAAGATTCCAAGCTTAAGGGCGGCGTGAGTTTCATTGTTGAAAATCAAATGGGCTATCAAAATCTTTGTAAAATTTTGAGCGCCGATTCATTTGGGCGGCTCGATGTGGAATATTTGCTTAAGCATCGAGAGGGTCTTTTGAGTGTGTTTTCATCAGATCATCCGCAACTTCAAGCTCCGATCTTTAAAAACTTCATCCAAGATTGGGGCGCTTCTCGTCTGTTGTTAGAAGTGGGGCGCTATGAGTCGGCACCAGACTCTTTGGCGGCAGAGGAGCTGGCCTTGCGAGAAAAAATCAAATGCATCGCCGCGCAACCCGTTTATTTTTTACAAGAGCAAGACCATCTCGCGCATGAAGTTTTGATGAGCATTGGGGCAGGCAGCACCTTAGAGGACGATCAGCGACCAATGCTGCCCTCCAAAGATTTTTATTTGAAAAGTGTCGAAGAGTTGCAGGCCCAGTTTCATGATAAAAATGAATATCTTGAAAATCTCAATGAAATCGCTGCTCGATGTGATTTTAAGTTTGAAACCGATTCGTATCATTTGCCGAGCTTTGGCAAAGACGATGAGGTCAATGATCTGTTTGCTCAAAAATGTCGAGAGGGTTTGAAAGAGCGCTTAGACTTGGTTCGACTTCAAACAAAATCCGACGAGATTGAAAGTGTTGAAGCTAGCTACAAAGCGCGCCTAGAAGAAGAGATTCAGATTATTCAAGCAATGAAGTTTCCGGGATACTTTCTGATCGTCGCCGACTTCATTCAGTGGAGCAAGGCTAACGATATTCCCGTGGGGCCGGGTCGAGGTTCTGGAGCCGGCTCATTGGCAGCCTATTGTTTAAAAATTACAGATATTGATCCGATTCGATACAATTTGCTTTTTGAGAGATTTTTAAATCCTGAGCGTGTGAGCATGCCCGATTTTGATATCGACTTTTGTATCAAGGGCCGAGATCGCGTGATTCAATATGTGCGCGATAAATATAATCTCAAGAGTGATGAGCCCGAAGAAGAGCGATCTAAAGTGGCTCAAATTATCACCTACGGAAAAATGAAATCAAAGGCAGTCATTCGAGATGTGGGGCGTGCGCTGGGGATGCCCTATTCAGACGTCGATGCGATTGCTCGTTTGATTCCCAACATCTTAAATATCAATCTTCAAGAAGCTTATGAGAAAGAACCTCAATTCGAGCAGCTTCGTCTTCGAGACCCAAAAGCCGATCAGTTGCTAAAAATTGCAGAGCAGTTAGAGGGTCTCAATCGTCATTCGAGTGTGCATGCCGCGGGCGTCGTGATTGCCGACAAAATTTTAACAGACTATCTGCCGCTGCTAAAAGGTGCGGATTCTGAAATCGTTTGCCAATATGAGATGAAGGCCGTTGAAAAAATCGGTCTCGTGAAATTTGACTTTTTGGGGTTACGAAACTTAACCGTCATTCAAGAAGCCATTCGCTTAAGTGGTCAGCAAATTGATTTGTTAAAAATTGATTATAACGACCCCAAAGTCATGCGAGAAATTTCGACCGGCGAAACCATGGGAATTTTTCAGCTGGAATCTTCCGGAATGCGAGATGTGATTCGGCGACTTCAGCCAAGCGTTTTCGAAGATTTGATTGCGATCGTCGCTCTCTATCGACCGGGGCCTCTTGAGGGGGGAATGGTTGATGATTTTATTTTGCGAAAGCGTGGTCAAAAATCGATTACTTATCCGCATGGGGTTTTAGAGCCCATCTTAAAAGAAACTTATGGAGTTTTTGTTTATCAAGAGCAGGTCATGAAGACGGCCAACGTGATGGCGAGCTTTAGTTTAGGTGAAGCTGATCTTTTAAGACGAGCGATGGGTAAAAAAATCGCCGAAGAGATGGCCAAGCAAAGAGAAAAATTTGTTGAAGGCGCCGTTCGCAATAAATATCCAGAGAATTTAGCCCAAAGTATTTTTGATTTGATGTCAGAGTTTGCGAAATATGGTTTTAACAAATCTCACGCCGCCGCTTATGCCATGATTACTTTTCAAACCGCCTATTTGAAGACTTATTATCCAGAAGCTTTTTTTGCGGCCCTTTTGTCGTCAGAATCTGAAGACGTTGAAAAAATGGGCTCTATTATTCGCACGGCCCTCAAGCGGGGTATCGTGGTCAAGCCTCCCCATATCAATTATTCAGAAGAAAACTTTTCGCTAGAGAAGTCTGAAGAAAAGACGGCTGTTCGGTTTGGTCTTTCGGCTATTAAAAATTTAGGTCGAAATGTGTCTCAAGCGATTATTGAAGAGAGAAAAAAGAAAGGGCCGTTCAAATCGATTGAAGAATTTTTCACCCGAGCTTCAAATGCTTTAGGCAATCGACGACAGGCCGAGTGTCTCGTTCGCTCGGGCTCAATCGATGATATGGGATTTTCTCGATCGTCGATATTTTCATCTCTTGATATGTTAACGGGTGAGGCTCAGGCTAATGAGCGAGCTCGCCAAGTGGGGCAGGGAAGTCTGTTTAAAAGACAAATCAAGTTAAAGTTAACGGAAGAGTGGCCCGATAAAATTCGGCTGAATGATGAAAAGCATTTGCTGGGCACTTATATGAGTGGACATCCTCTAGAGTCGATGAGTGCGCTGATTAAGTCTTTGAAATGTGAAAGTATCGAAGCTTTGTTAGAGAAGCCCGTTCCGCCGAGAGAAAAAGAAGTTCAAATTGTGGGAATGATCACTTCGTCGAAAGAAATTTTTACAAAAAAAGGCAGCAAGATGGCTTTTTTTACACTAGAAGATCTCGACGCGCAGATTGAGGTGGTTAGTTTTTCTGATCTTTATCAGAAAAAATCCGATTTGATTGTGAATGATCGAGTAGTGATGGTGAAGGGCCAGCTTGTTCGAGAAGAGGGTGTGACTCGATTGCTGGCACGAGATTTAAATGATGTGGCTCTTTCTCAGTTTTCAGAGCTTCATATTTGTCTTGAAAATCGCTCGATGATTGATCAGTTAGAAAAGCTCGTCGAAGTGGGCTCGAAATTTTCTGGTAATATCGCTCTTAAGGTAAGAATTCCGGCTGATCCTGTGGTTTCGGGAACGGCACTGAAGCAGTCGTTTGTGGTGATTGAGACAGCCTTGAATGTTCAAACTCATCCGGAGTTTTTAGATTGGATTGAAACTCGATTTGGGCAGGGTTCAGTGAGGTTGATTTAGATTGATTAAAGATAAAATCGAAAGAGTTATTTTAGTTGGAACATTTTCGAATCGTCGAAGCGCTTTCAAAGAAGAGGTTTCGGTTGAAGATTCTTTAGAAGAGTTGAAACAACTGACACTTTCGGCGGGTGCCGAGGTCGATGAGATTTTTCCGTGTCGTCTTGATCGAATCAATCCCCGAACCTACATCAACAAGGGCAAAATCGAAGAGATCATCAGGATTTTAGAATTTAAAAAAGTCGATCTGATCATTTTTGATGATGAGCTGTCAGCGAGTCAGAATCGAAATCTCGAAAAAGAGCTCAATGTCAGGGTGATTGATCGTCGTGCTTTGATTTTAGATATTTTTGCAAAACGAGCGCGCACCGCTGAAGGAAAGCTTCAGGTCGAGCTCGCTCAGCTCATGTATACTTTGCCTCGTCTCACTCGAATGTGGACGCATTTAGAGAGGCAAAAAGGGGGGATCGGTCTGAAAGGCCCGGGTGAGACGCAGCTTGAGCTCGATAAACGGATGATTCGAACCAAGATGCGGCGCCTGAAAGAAGAGTTAAAGAGTGTAGTTCGCACACGACATCTTCAAAGAGAAAAGAGACGACGCGTGCCCGTTCCTCAAGTGGTGCTTGTGGGATATACGAACTCGGGCAAATCAACACTCTTTAATCGTTTGACGAACTCCAAAGTCTTGGCGGCCGATCAGTTGTTTGCAACACTTGATCCGCTGACTCGGCAAGTGATGTTGCCTCACCATCGCGAGGTTCTTTTGACAGACTCGGTGGGTTTTATTCGAAAGCTGCCGCATGAATTGGTAGAAGCTTTTAAGGCCACTCTCGAAGAAGTTCAGATGGCGGATGTTTTGCTTCACGTCATGGATGCTTCAGACCCCTTGTGGGAGTCACAAAAGCGAGCCACCGAAATTGTGCTCGATGAACTTGGCTGCATGAATAAGCCGATCATTGAAGTTTATAATAAGATCGATCGACTTCCTCAAAACGAGTTTGGAATTGCGCAGAGCCCACGAAGAGTTTTTATCTCGGCCCTGGAGGGCATAAACCTTACAAATCTCACCGAGCGTTTGTCTCAGCTCTTAGAATCTGAAAGAAAACGAGTTCGCTTGATTTTGCCTCAAAGCCGCGGTGATCTCTTGGCGATCATCCATCGTGAGGGTAATATAGTGGAACAAGATTATCAGGCGGAATTCATGGAGTTAACTGTGGATCTGCCTATCAAGAGGGTAGAACAATGGAAAAAATTAGGCTTTGTTTTAATCGAGCATTCCCCATCATCTTTTTAGCGTTTGCTTTTTTCTTTCAGCTCAATGCGCTTTGGGCAGAAGTAAAAAATGTAACAGTGAGTGTTGAAGTTGAGATTGAAAATGACGACGTGGCGGCGGCACTTGAAAAAGCGCGAGTTCAAGCCTTTCGGCAGGCCATTCAAGACACTCTCACTTCTAGAGTTAGCGAAGAAGAAAGAATCAATCGACTTAAGTCGCCCTCTCAGTTCATTAAGAGTTTTCGATTACTCGACAAAAAAGAAGAAAACAAAAAACTAATCGCAAGCTTTGCCTGCGAAGTGATTCTGCAGCCTGTCGCTTCTAATGAGCCCGACATCTATCAGCAGAGATTTGCTTTTGACTTCATTTGGCGGCCCAATCAAATGCAATGGCCTGTTGAAAAACTGATCAAATTTTTGGAATCGGAATATGCCTTTAAGGTCGATTTGATTCGGCTAAACGCTCAAACTTGGCGGCTCGAGGGAAGATCTCCTCGAAGCTCGAATTCGATTTATGCTTCAATGGGGCCGCGCTTTGAAAAAGAAGCAGAAGTTCGTTTGATTAAAGATTTAGATGGGATTTTTGAAGAGTCGAACGAGGAAATTTGAGTTTCACAAAGATCAAACTTGTTGTTTCAGACTTTCATTTAGGCTCAGGGGCCAGAAATGCCGATGGCTCACTCAACGTTCTTGAAGATTTTTTTCACGACCGAGAGTTCATCGAGTTTTTGGAGCATTATTCATCTGGTGATTTTGAAGACATCGAAGTGGAACTCATTTTCAATGGGGATTTTTTCAACCTTTTGATGATCGACTACGAGGAGCCTGATCCCGAAGTGGTCACGGAGCTTGTCGCGCTGCGTCGAATGAAAAAAATCATGGATGGTCATAAGGCCACCATGAACGCCTTGCGTTATTTCAATTCTCTTGAGGGCAAGAAATTAGTTTTTGTGATGGGAAACCATGATCCGGGTATTTTGTTTCCCTCTGTTCAAGAACTGATTCGAAAATACGTGGGCGAATCGGCACGATTTTTTCTCGATGCCTATGTTTTTGATGGTGTTTATATCGAACACGGCAATCAATATGAGGTGGCGAATGCCTTTGATCGCAATCAATACTTTTTAACGAAAGACCTGCCCGAGCCCGTACTTAATCAACCATGGGGAACTCACTTTTTGGTTCATGTGATCAACACGGTAAAGCGTGGCAAGCCCCACTTCGATAAGGTTTTGCCCTTTCCGGCCTATCTCAAATGGCTCTTGCTTTATGATCGCTCCTTTTTCTTCAAGGTGTTTTGGATGATTCTTCGTTTCTTTTTCATTTCTAGGTTTAGAAATGATCCTCGAAAGAATACTTCATTTTTACAGACCTTAAAAATTCTTCTCGAGGCTCCTGTGTTCCCCGATCTGGATGAGGCAGCTGAAAAGATTTTGGCGACGAGAGAAGATTTGCACACCGTGATCTTTGGTCACAATCATCGACCGGTGCATCGGCAGTTTGCGAATCAAAAAGAATATATCAATACTGGAACTTGGAATGAGATGACTCATTTGGAGCTTGATCGTTTGGGCACTCGTTTGCAGTGTACTTTCGCTTTGATTTCTTATTCTGACGCATCGCTGAAGCCTCAAGTCAGTTTGAAGGTGTGGAACGGAAAGCATCGACTTCACGTAGAGCAAGATGTCGCCTAAATTTGTCAGCTATTTGACAAAGAGTTAGGAACTTGACATTTTTCTGCGTCAATTTTCTTCGCAGCAACGAAAGATACTAAAAAATCCCAATACTTAGTGACGAGCCAAGCTGGTACCAAAGTTGCTCTTTCAGCGGCAGGGGTTTTACATATGGCAAAAGCAGAAGAAAAAAAATCAGAAGATGGTCAAGAAGAGGTAGCGAAATCAAAGTTCCCGATGTGGGTAATACTTTTGATCGTGGCTCAAGTGTTTATCGGAGGCGGCGTGATTGCCGTTTTCTTGTTTCTCTCAGGCGATAAGTCAGAAGAGATCGTTGAAGAGCCCACTGTTGCTGAACAGCGTGTGGAGCCGACTCAAGTTCGTGATCCGGCTAGCCACATTGGACCTCAATTTGATTTAGACCCTTTCATCGTGAATCTTATCGATGACGGAAGAGGCCCTCGTTATCTCAAGGTTGAAGTGAAGTTTGAGTTAGAAAGCCCCGAAGTCAAAACTGAAATCGAAAGTCGTCTCGCGCAGATTCGTGATGAAATGCTGATGCTCTTTAGTTCAAAGCGATTCACAGACATCGAGACAGTTGACGGAAAGAGACTTTTGAAAAACGAGATATTTACTCGTGTGAATAAAATTCTGGTGACAGGTCGTATCAAGAGAGTTTTTCTCACCGACTTTGTGATTCAGTAGGAGGTTCAAGTGGCAGACACTGAAAACAACGATAAAGTTCTCTCTCAAAGCGAAGTCGACACTTTGCTTAATGCCGTCAAAGAGGGAGACGTTGCCACTGAGATGAACGCCGGAAATGGCGCTAATCTTCAAGCTTATGATTTTAGAAAGCGACGAAAACTCGTTCGTGCTCGATTGCCCGGACTTAAAATTATTCACGATCGATTTCAGAGAATCTTTCGCCAAACTTTATCAAGCTTAGTTCGAAAAAATGTTGTCGTTGAGACGACCCAAACAGAACCTGCTCGATATGGAGAGTGGATTTCTAGTATTCCCGTTCGATCATGCATCACGATCAATCGTCTTTCTCCGCTGATTGGACAAAGCCTCGTCAATATTGATCCGAAATTTTTGTTCACCTTGATTGATAATATTTTTGGTGGCGGCAAAAGCGGTAAAGAGATCCAAAAAAATGAGGGTGACTTTACGACGATTGAATTGAAGATGATTCAAAAGTTGGTGAAATATTTCACGAGCGATTTAACAAAAGCTTGGTCTACAATTTTCGAATTAGAATTCGATTTCGTTCGAACAGAAACAAATCCTGAATATGTGAGCATTGTGGCCCCGAGTGACGTTGTCATCGTGACTGATTTCGGAATTCACTTTGAGGGGGTGAGCTCCACGATTCAAATGGTCATGCCTTTGTTTGCACTCGATCCGATTAAGCATCTTCTTTCAGATCACACCTACGTTGAACAGTCTCAGCCTAATCCCAATTGGAAGCTTTGGATCGCTGATTCATTAAAGCAGTCAAAGGTCAATATGCGATGTGTGCTTGGGGGTTCTGAGATCACTATGCGCGAGGTTTTGAGTTTGAAGGCAGGAGATACGATTCAGCTAGATCGTTATGCGAACGATTTTCTGCCAGTCGACGTAGAGGGAAAGAAAAAGTTTCTTGGAAAAATGGGCGTTAGCTGTGGTCAGCAGGCGATTCAGATTGCATCGCTAAATCGAGAAATGATCTTGAAAAAATAAGTTTAAGGGGAGGAAGTCATGGCAGACGAAACACAAAACACAGAAGGCGGAGCAGCAGCGGCTCCAGACGCGGCAAAGAAGCTGTCTCAAAACAGCATTGATTTCTTGTTAGATGTTCCACTGACACTTTCGGTCGAGCTGGGTCGTTCTCGAATGATCGTGAACGATCTTTTACAGCTTGGCCAAGGCTCTGTGATTGAGCTTACAAAAATCGTGGGAGAGCCGCTTGAAGTCTTAGTGAACGAAAAGCTTATCGCCAGAGGCGAGGTTGTTACCTTGAACGATAAGTTTGCCGTTCGCTTGACCGATATTATTTCGCCAACTGATCGATTAGACCAACTCGCTTAGGAGTTTTATGGAAGACGGATCTCAATGGATGATGCTCCTTCGAACTCTCGGCTCATTGGCCTTGGTCGTCGGGCTTATCTTAGCTTTAGCATGGATTGCGAAGCGATTTTTGAAACTCGATCGTTGGTCTTCATTGGGGTCTGACATCAAGGTTCTTCAATCTCAAATGATTGGCAGCAAGAAGCAGCTGATGGTGATTGAAGTCGAGAATCGAAGGCTTTTGATTGGTGTTGCGCAAGATCAAATCAATGCGCTTTGTGAACTCGACCATCAAAAGCCCGTCATCGAAGAAAGCGCAAAGGAGATATCTTATGGAAGTTAGAAGGCTATCTCTTTTAGTTTTTTCATTTTTGGCTTTGATTCCCTTGGATCTGTTTGCGCAGGGTCTTCCCTCTGTCACAGTGAGCATGAATGGGGCCACGCAGCCTGAGCAACTCAGCACCACTTTGCAGCTATTGCTGATGCTCACCATTTTATCTTTGGCGCCAGCGATTTTGATTACGATGACAAGCTTCACTCGATTTGTGATTGTGTTTTCATTGCTTCGACAGGCTTTGGGAGTTCAAAACGTTCCGCCCAATCAAGTGCTCGTGGGTTTGGCCTTATTCATGAGCTTTGCCGTGATGGCGCCTACGATTAAAGAGATCAATGAAAAAGCGCTTCAGCCCTATTTGAAAAATGAGATCTTGCAAAAAGATGCAATCGAGGCCGCTTCAAAGCCGATTCGAGCTTTTATGTTGTCTCATACGAGAGAAAAAGATTTGGGACTTTTCTTAAGTCTGTCGCAAAAAGAAAAGCCAAAGTCTGTCGATGAGGTCAGTTTGGCGAGCATCGTGCCTTCGTTTATCATTTCAGAACTAAAGACGGCCTTTCAAATCGGCTTTATGATTTATATTCCATTTCTTGTGATTGATATCGTTGTCGCTTCGATTCTTTTAGCGATGGGGATGCTCGTTTTGCCACCGGTTATCATTTCGTTGCCGTTTAAGTTAATGCTCTTTGTGTTAGTGGATGGCTGGAATCTTATTGTAGGAAGCCTTGTGCGCTCGTTTCAGGTGCTCTCATGAATCCACAGTTCATCGAAGGAATTGCATTTGAATCTTTGAAGCTCATTTTGATGGTCTCGGGGCCAACCCTAGTCGTGGCACTTGTGGTGGGTCTTGCTGTCAGCGTTTTTCAAGCGACGACTCAAATCAATGAAATGACTTTGGCCTACATTCCTAAGATCGTTGCCATTTATGTCACCTTGGTTGCGGCTGCGGGCTTCATGATCGATCGACTGATGAGTTTTACTTCAGGAATTTTTTCTGACTTTACGAGGTACATTCAGTAATGGGCTGGGAAGAACTATTCAACATTCATGTTGTTATCAGCTTCTTGCTGATTCTCTTTCGTATTCTCGGCGTTTTTTTGGCGGCACCACTCCTTGGAAACCGAAGTGTTCCCGTCGTGATTAAACTTGGTATTTCGATCGTATTGTCTTTGCTCATTCTTCCTTTTGCAAAAACTGAGTCTGATCTTTTGGTGTCGAGCAGTCTCTATCTCATTCAATGCATCATTGTTGAAACAAGCATCGGTGTGATGATTGGATTTGCCGCTGCGATTTTGTTTTCAGCGATCCAAAGTGCCGGGGAGTTTATTGGACTTAAAATTGGTTATTCGATCGCCACGGTGATTGACCCATCGAACAGCGGAAGCTCGGGGATCATCGGGTCTTTATTTGTTCTCTTAGGCGGACTTATTTTTCTTTATCTCAATGGACACCACATCATTTTAAAAACATTAGCGGATAGCTTTTTAATGATTCCCCTCGGGCATGGCTTTGATTTGAGTGCTGGAATGAATTTTGGAAATTTTGTAGCCAAGATTTTAATTCTCGCAATCAAAATTGCTGCTCCCGTTTTAATCGTTTTAACACTTCTAAACCTTAGTTTCGGATTCTTAACGAAGCTGAGCCCTCAGATGAATATCTATTTCAATGTCGGTTTTATTATTGCTCCAGTTCTTGGAATTTTGACCCTGATGTTAAGTCTTCCACTATTTCGAATTTTGGTGATGGGTTTAAGCGTCGAGCTTGAGCCCGATCTAATTGAACTCGTAAAGCAGTTAAAGGGAGTTTAGAGCTTGGCAAGTGACGAGGAAAAAACAGAAGAGCCAACACCAAAAAAGTTGGAAGACGCTCGAAAGAAGGGGGATGTGCCGCAGTCGCGGGAGTTTGCCAGCTTCATCGTGTTTTTTGCTTTGGCCCTGGCGCTTTATTTCGGCTCTGGTCATATCGGCGAGCTTGTTTCTACTTCATTTCGAAGCGCACTTTTGCTGAACAGAAATTTGATTGAAAACCCAGCAGGACTTCAGCAGTTTTTAGAAACCAACATCTATGAGCTTCTTAAAATTGTAGCGCCAATTTTTATGTCAGTTTTCATTTTCGGAATCATCGCCTACGTGGGTCAGTTCGGATTTCTTTTTACGACTGAAAAGCTCATGCCAAACTTTGGCAAAATAAATCCTCTTTCGGGCATCAAAAAAATCTTCTCAAAAGACACAGCAGTAGAGCTCATTAAATCTATTTTGAAGGTCTTAACCTTTAGCGTGATTCTTTATTTCATGTTTCGAGGAGAGATCAAAGATTTGATTGAGATTGGAAGTGGCAGTGTTCCAGCCATTTTTGATTTCATGATGACCTCCATCGCTAAACTGATGGCGGCAGTTCTTTTGTTTGTGGCTGTTCTTGGAATCGCAGATTTTTCTTATCAGCGGTGGAGTTATGCTCAGAAGCAAAAAATGTCGATGAAAGAAATCAAAGACGAATACAAAAACCGTGAGGGTGATCCACAAATCAAGGCAAGAATTCGCCAAATTCAAAGAGATCGAGCCAGAGCTAGAATGATGGAGAAGGTTCCGCAAGCCGATGTGGTCGTGGCGAATCCCACTCACGTCGCTGTGGCTCTAAAATATGAGCGAGGCATGATGAGTGCTCCGGTCGTTGTCGCAAAGGGTGCGGGCTTTATCGCACTAAAGATTAAAACTCTTGCTATTGAAAGCGGAGTGCCCGTGCTTGAGAAGCGGTCGCTTGCTCGCTATCTCTACCGACACATTGAAGTCGGTCAGGGAATTCCAGAGTCGCTGTTTTCAGCTGTCGCTGAAGTTTTAGCTTATGTTTATAAAGTGAAGAAAAAATATAAATCGATTGGCCTTCCTGCCCATCTAAGAGGAGCAAGCTAAGATGGCAGAAGGCGGCGCACCAGTGAACTCTGCTTCTGGAATCGGAAGTTTGCTTCGAAACAAAGACGCGCTTTTAGGCTTTGGTTTCATCGGAATTGTTTTGGTGATGATGATTCCGTTGCCACCGTTTTTTCTTGATCTCCTATTTATTGTTTCGATTTCAAGTTCACTTTTAGTCTTTTTGATTGCCGTTTATACGAAGCGCGCCATTGATTTTACGATCTTTCCAACGATTCTTCTCATGCTCACAATCTTTCGTTTGGCTCTTAACATTGCCTCCACTCGATTGATCTTGACCAAGGGAGCTTCAGGCCCAGAGGCAGCCGGAGATATCATCAAAACTTTTGGAAATTTCGTAGTTGGCGGAAACTATGTCGTCGGTGTGATTGTTTTTATCATCTTGGTGGTAATCAACTTTATCGTTATCACCAAGGGTTCGGGCCGTATCGCTGAGGTCGCAGCGAGATTCACCTTGGATGGGATGCCTGGTAAGCAGATGGCGATTGACGCAGATCTCAACGCAGGACTTATCAACGAAGAGCAGGCTCGAGAGCGACGAAAAGAAATTGCCATTGAGTCTGACTTTTTCGGTTCGATGGATGGTTCGAGCAAGTTTGTTCGAGGAGATGCGATCGCCGGAATCATCATCACTCTCGTGAACATTATCGCTGGGCTTATCATTGGTGTTTTGCAAAACAGTTTAAGTATTGGGCAAGCCGCTGAGACCTATACCATTCTAACAGTGGGTGATGGTTTAGTGACTCAAATCCCAGCACTGATTATTTCGACAGCAGCAGGTATCGTCGTCACGAAAGTGAATGCTGGTGATAGTCTTTCAACAGAATTTGGAAAACAGATTTTTCTTCAACCCCAAGCCTTCGTCATTTCAGCGATTGTTTTGCTGGTTGGGGCCTTACATCCTGAGATGCCCTTCGTGCCCTTTGCAGCAGCAGCAGTCTTTTTGTTGTTTTTAGCCGGACGGGCGAAGAAGCAAATCGAGACAACAGAGGCGACAGAGGCGTTAGCGAAAGATAAAGAAGTTGAAGATAAGAAAGACGAGAAAAAAGACGAGATGAATCCAGACAACTGGGTCGAGCCGGTTGATCTTTTAGAGCTTGAGGTTGGTTATGGCTTGGTGCCGCTTGTGGATGAACGTCAACAGGGTGATTTGCTCAAGCGCATGACTCATCTTCGTCGACAATTTGCACAAGAGATGGGCTTTGTCGTTCCTCCGATCAACATCAGAGATAATTTGCAACTTCGTCAGGGTGAATACACCATCTTAGTTAAAGGGGTGAAAGTAGCCAGCGGCGAGCTTTTTGTAGATCGTTTGCTTGCCATTGATCCTGGCAACTTGAGCCGAAACATTGAGGGAATTGAGACGCGAGAGCCTGCTTACGGATTGCCGGCGGTGTGGATCAATAAAGAACAAAAAGATGAGGCGCAGCTGATGGGCTATACGGTGGTCGACAATGCCACGACGATGGCTACTCATTTAAGTGAGATTGTAAGACGGCACGCAGAAGAGTTGATTGGTCGAGAGGAGTTAGGAAAGCTGCTCGATCGAGTAAAAGAGACTAATCCTAAGATCATTGAAGAGCTGATTCCTGATATGCTTTCAACAGGTCAGGTTCTTCGAGTCATGAAGAATCTTTTGAAAGAAGGCATTCCGATTCGAGATTTATCGACTATTCTTGAGGCGCTTGCTGAAAATGCGACGAAGGTAAAAGACTCTGATCTTTTGACAGAATGTGTGCGTGAGAGTTTGGCCGCTACGATCACAAATTCTCATTCTCAAGATGGAAAGTTAAAAGTTCTCGTTTTAGACCCTGACCTAGATGAAGCCTTAGCGCGAAGTCTCGTAAAAACTGATGACGGAGTTCAGATCACGATGGACCCGAAAAAGGCTCTTGGGATGATTAACTCTCTTCAACATGAGTGTGATCGACTAATGAATCTTGGCGTTCAGCCGGTGGTGTTAACTTCGCCGAGCATTCGAATGTATTTTAAAAAGTTAATTGATCGTCAGGTCAAAAACTGTGCGGTGATTTCGCACAGTGAAGTGAGCTCTTTGAGTGAACTTGAGAGTGTTGGAGTAATCAAAGTAAACGAGTGAGGTGACTATGGGAATGCAAATCAAAAAATTTCAAGCGTCTAGTCTTCAAAAAGCCTTGGAACAGATTCGAGCTGAGCTGGGAGATGGAGCCATTGTTTTGCAAGCTGATCCAATCAAGACGGGTCTTTTTGGACGCCATGGCGTTGAAGTCACTGCGGCGATCGACCGAAAAACGATGCCCGCTCGATTCGAGATTCAAGTGGATGATGAGAGCCCTGTCAATTCGGTGGCACGATCGACTAAAAAGTCTAGAAACAAATCATGGTCGAGCCTCTTTAAAGGGAGATCTGAAAAGTCTGACGAAAAGAAAAATGAAGCCGGTGACACTAAGACCAATCAAATAAAAAACTTTGTCAGTCAGGCTGTTCAAACTGAAAAACGTGAAGAGGCGCCCGGACGTGGCCAGCTCTTTGCGATGAAGACCTTTGTGGATCCTTTGAAAGAGGAAATTCAACAATTAAAACAACAGATGAAGCAAGAGCGGCCTAAATCTCAGGAGAGGATTCCAAGTTCGAGCTATCTTGAATCTGAGATTCAAGACTTGAAAAATGCTTTCAAGGACTTTGTGATTGAACAAAAGCTTCAAGACAGCGAATTGCCAGCTGAACTAAAAAGATTAGAGGTTTTTTGGCGAGATCATGGTGTGACGACGAAGCAGATTGCTCGATTTTTTAATCAGCTAAAAGAAGAGAATCGGCAATTTGATGAAGAATTTTTGAAGTCGGCACTTCAATTAAAAGTCAAAGACTCTAAAGTATTTGAATCTCGTGCGAAGAAGATCAAAATTTTAGTCGGGCCAACGGGCGTTGGAAAGACAACGACCATCGCCAAGTTAGCAGCCTTTGAAAAGCTAAAGCTAAAAAGAAGCGTTTCCTTGATTACAATTGACGACTTCAAGATTGGTGGAACAGATCAGCTTGGCCACTATGCGCGAATTCTTGAAGCTCCTTTTGTGAAATGTAGGTCAGATGTATCTTTAGAAGACCAAATCAAAAGTGTTGAGGCTGACACGATCTTTATTGATACCTTTGGGGTGTCTCCAAAAGATGATGCAAAGATTTTGAAGCTGAGAAAAGCCTTGCAGCTAAAAGATCCCGAGTTGATTGCCCGCCAAGAATTGCATTTAGCACTTCCTGCTGGCTTGGCCTCTGGCGATGTGGATTTATTCGTTGAATCATTTAGTCGGATGAATCCTCATTATTTGCTTTTTACAAAATGGGATGAAACTGAAAACTGGGGAGGAATGTTGGCGGCGATTATGACTTCTGAGCGCCCTGTCTCTTTTGTTGGGCATGGTCAGGAAGTTCCAGATGACATTTCAGTTTTTAATAGTGAGCAATTTATACAAACAGTGACGACATGGGGAAATTAAGTGAATTTCGATCAGGCAAGGCGGCTAAGGAGTGAAGTGATGAAAAATAAAAAACCGGTGAAGGTGATTTCAGTAACAAGCGGAAAGGGTGGTGTTGGAAAAACTCAAGTGACGGCCAATCTTGCATTAGCTCTTCGAGCTCGTGGTAAAGATGTCATGATCTTTGATGGTGACATGGGCCTTGCGAACATTGATATTGTTTACAACATATCTCCACCTTATAACCTCAAGCATCTTTTAGATGGCAGTCGAAAAATAGAAGAGGTTTTGTTCAATGGCCCCGATGGTGTGAAGGTGCTTCCCGCTGCGAGTGGTTTTGAAGAAATGACTCAGCTTGATGATACGAGAAAAATGGCATTAATGAGCCAACTCGATCAATTAGAGGGAAAGTTTGATTATGTGTTGATTGATACGGCGGCTGGAATTTCGGATAATGTGCTTTATCTTAACGCCGCATCACAATTTGTTTTTGTGGTAGTCACTCCCGAGCCCACGAGCATCACAGACGCCTATGCGCTGATTAAGGTGATGGCGAGTCGCTATGAAGAAAAAAGTTTTTATATCATCACCAATCAAACTCAAAGTGAGGCTGAAGCAAAAAACATCTTTAACTCGCTTTTGAATGCGACTGATAAATTTTTGAATTCCGTTCAGCTTTGGCATCTCTTTGATATTCCAAGCGATAAGATAGTTCGTCAGTCGATCACGCGACAAATTCCCCTTTTTAAATTTGATCAAGAAGGAGATATGAAGTCTCGATACTTAGATTTAGCAAAAAAAGTGGAAGCTCTGGAGCTTGATCGAGCGAAGAGCGGAATGCAATTTTTTCTCAAACAGGCCATTGGGGGTTTTTAATAAACGATGAAGCCAATTGATCAATATCAAAATCAAAAGATGCTTGCGGAGAGATTAACTCCGGAAGAAAAGAGCGAGCTTATTCATAAGTTTGTTCCATTGGTAAAGATCATGGCTTATCGAATGATCGCGCGTTTGCCGGCGACGCATATGGTGGATGATTTAATCTCGTGTGGAAACATCGGGCTCTTAGAAGCGGTCGAGTCTTTCAATCCTAAACTTCAGATTAAATTCGAAACGTTTGCCAAATTTCGAATTCGAGGCGCCATGATTGATGAGATGAGGCAGCGTGATTGGATTCCCCGAAGTGTTAGAAGTCGCTTAAAAGAAATTGAAGCGATACAAAAAAAATTGGCGGCGGACTTGTCGCGAATGCCAGAAGATCAAGAAGTTGCGGCAGCACTTGGAATGAGTTTGGAGGAATATCATCATCATTTAATGAATATCCAGCCAGCCGGCATGATCTCATATGATCAGATGATTGGTTCTGGTGAAGACGCGAAAAGCATTTTGGATTTCATTGAAGACAAATCAAGCCTGCATCCAGATCTGGAATTTCAGATCAAAGAATTGCGTGAAAAAATCATTAGCTCGCTTGAGCAGTTGTCTCCTGATGAGCAGTTGGTGATGTCGCTTTATTATTATGAGGGTTTGACGCTGAAAGAAATCGCCGAAGTCATGAAGGTCACGGAGTCACGTGTGAGCCAGATTCATGCAAAATCTTTGCATCGACTGAATTGTCGCTTGAATCAACATAAGGGCGAAATGGAAGATTTAGAAGTTTTACAGAAAATTACAGAATAGGAGAGAGCGATGGCAATGATGAGTCTTTTGATTGAGTTTAAAAATTGGGCAATGAGTAATATTTTTCTTCTATCCATCTCGGTAGTAGTCGCGCTTCAGTTTTTTGCGATTCAAGCTTTTTTTATTCATTACCATCTTTTTAGAAAGAATTTAAAAAGGCCAAAGCCAGACGCGCTTCGATTTGCTCAGATTGAGAAATCAATTGCTTTTCAGGGTGAGCAAATTGAGAAAATTTTTGAAAAGCTAGCCGATACAAGAAAAGAAATTCTGAATATGACTCCGATCGAAAAGCCACAGGCGCCGGCTGAGCCGAGAGTTCAATCTTTTGAATCGAGTTTCTTAAGCCTCGGAGAGATCAATCTCAAAAAACGCCTCGATAATTTTCGAAGAAATGTCTGATTTGAGGCCAGTTTGTCGCTTTGAAAAGATTTCATAGCGATCTCTTTGGGCTTTTTGGCATTCCTATCGGTCTTAAACTGGCTCATTTTTTGCAAAAGCTAGTTCTTAATGTGGAATTCTGGCCTCTTCGGCTTTTTTCTTTTGCTATTTTTATGCGAGCTTTCGTGGGCCAAGTCTTACACGGGACTTTTCAAGCAAGTCGAAAATCCACGTCTTCTTTGGTGGAGTAAAGATTTAATGAATTCTGATGTCAGTGCGGAGGAGGTTTTGAGAGCCTGGGCTGTGAGGCGAGTGGAGAGCGGCACGAAGGCGACTGA
>JBMTHG010000023.1:0-19750 GCA_049436045.1 Bdellovibrionota bacterium | reverse complement strand
TCTAAGCGTTTTGAAATCCGAATTCTTTTGCTTTGATGACAATAAGACCCCAGCAAAACATTCGATTTCGCCTTTGAAGGGCTTCGATTTGACCAAGCCACTTCAATTTCTAATTGTGAGTCAAAATAAATTCGATTCAAACGATCAAACAGACTTTGAAGATCATAAACTCTACCGAGGCTAGATCGCTTCTTCATGAGCTTTCATGTTTTTATTCTGTTTTGCCCATTCAAAAAGCGGAGCCACTTTTGAACGAGCTTGGGGCTTTGATTCAAAGTCTTTTAGCTTCTCCGAGGCTCGTTTTAAAATTTTTTCATGCACGGCGGCTAGGCGAGCGACTTGAATTCCGTAGCTTTGATTGGCCGGCCCATACTCAAGACGACGCGTAAAAACTAATTGATTATCAATTTCTCGAACTCCAAGATGAAAGTTTTTTAAGCCACGAAGTGAATCTTCAAGCTCAGCGAGTTCTAAATAATGAGTCGCAATCATGCTTAAAGCTCGCTCCTCATGCACAAACTCTGTAATCGCCCATGCCAAACTCATTCCATCAAAAGTTGAGGTTCCTCTTCCGATTTCATCAAACAAAAGAAGGCTTTTCTCTGTCGCGCCTTGAAGCATCGACGCTACTTCTCGCATTTCAATAAAAAATGTACTTTTACCTTGAGTCAGATCATCCAAAGCGCCCATTCGGCACATGATTCGATCAAAAACGGAGAGCTTCGCTCGTTTGGCCGGAACATCACAACCGATCTGCATGAGAATAGCTGCCATTCCTGCCAATCGCAAAACCGTGCTCTTTCCGGCCATATTGGGGCCCGTTAACAACATGAGGCGGCAATCATTTTGATCGAGCTCAAAACTTAAGGGCACAAAATCTTCTGTTGAAAGAGGATGAGAAATTTTTTCAAGTTGAATCACAGAATCTTCAGTAGTGATTTCTGGTCGAACCCAAGATTCTCGAATCGAAACTTCAGCCCACGACTGAAAGCAATCCATTTCAGCGAGGCTTGCGCCGAGAGCTTCTAAATTAGCCCGATGAGAGCGACATTCTTCATAGAGGCTCTCTAATACCGATTGCTCGGCTTGAAGAAGTCGACTCTCTAAACTCAAAAGCTTTTCTTCAAGCTCTTTGAGTTTATCTGTTTTAAAACGAATCGCATTGGCGAGGCTTTGCACAATCTTCATCTCACTTGGAATTTTTTCTGCGTGCTGTCGAGTGACCTCGGCCACATATCCAAAAACTTGGTGAAATTTAATTTTTAGAGTGCTGACGCCATAGTCTTGTCGCATCTGATTTTCGAGATGCAACAAAACTTGTTCGGCATTGTCTTGAAGGTTTCGAAGCTCGTCGATTTCTGCTTGAACTCCTGAAGCAATCCAAGCGCCCTCGCGCGGGTTTTCTTTCTCAAGACAGGTCGAAAGTTTCTCAGAAAGAGGCAAAAGCTTTTTGCCCATCTCTTGAAGCTCCGCAAAACCAGATTCGTCTTTTAAAATCTCAAAAATCTTAAAGCCTGCTTGAAGAGTTTTTTGAAGTTGCAGCAATCTTTGAGGTGAATTCTTCAATCTCAAAATTCGATCGATATCATTCATGAAGCCGAGCTGCTCTCGAATTTTTTTTCTGAGCCAGGTTTTCTCTTTCCAAAATTGAACTTCATTTTGGCGTCGTCGAATCTCATTTAAATCCTGAGTGGGCGCCGAAATCAAAGATCGAAGCTGGCGTCGGCCAAGTGCCGTCTGAGTTTCATTCAAAAAATCAAAGAGAGAGTGCCCCTCTGGTTCAAAAAGATGAAGGTGTCGGCGCGAAGCGGCATTCATGGCCACCAAATTTTTTTCATGCGAAGGAAGTTTTAAAAAGATATCTGTTTGCGGATGAGCTTCTTTTAAAATTCTGATCAAGCTACCCAGTGCCACCCACTCGCTCGTCTGAGAGCAGGGTGCATCGGCGAGATCGGCAATCTGAAAGCTCTCTAAAATGAGTTTTTGAGATTCCTTTTCAGAAAGCAATCCCGTTGAAGCTTCAAAAGGAACTTTGAGGTTCCATCTTTTTCCAAACTCGGTTCTTAGGTCTAAGATCGGGCCACGCTCGATCAAATCTTGAATGCTTTCGAGTGAAGAGCCCGACTCCAAAAGAATCTGCCCCGTGGCCACATCGGCGGCGGCGAGAGTCCAGCGCTTTTCAGAGCCAAGAAGAACGGCGGCAAAGCTTGATTTTTCTTGATCTTCGAGCAGGCGAATTCCTGGTGTGAAAAACTGAACAATCTCTCTTCGAACTAATTTTTTTTGAGCCGAGGCTTCTTCCACTTGCTCGGCCAGAGCGACGCTCAGCCCATGATTTAATAACTTCTGTAAATAATTTTGAAACTGATGAATCGGCACGCCACAAAGCGCTGTTGAATCTTCTGCTTTTGAATTTCTCGAAGTCAGGGCCACGCCCATGATCGGAGCGGCCTTTACGGCATCTTGATCAAATAGCTCATAAAAATCCCCCAAACGAAAAAATAGCAGAGCATCGCCCGCTTGGGCTTTGAGTTGACTCCATTGTTCCATCATTGGCGTCATGAGAGCTCGCATCCTAACGAGCTTTGAGGGCCAACGACAAGAAAAACTCAGTTTAAATCCAAAACAAAAACTAATAAAATCTTAGCGTGCTTTTCTGGCGCTTTCGGGGCTATTTTAGGGCCAAAGAAACCGCTTCAGCAAACGGGTGGGGTTAGGCAAAAAGCATGTCGAATCTGAAAATTGGTCCTAAAATTTATGAAGGCAAAGCCAAGATTATTTTTGAAGGCTCTGGGCCCGATCGCTGCATTCATGAATTTAAAGATTCTCTCACGGCATTTAACGGCGCAAAAAAAATCGAGATGCAAAGCAAGGGAGAGCTCAACTGCAAAATCAGCTCGAAAATTTTTTCGATTTTAAATCAGAATCAGATTCCCACTCATTTTATTCAGCAATTAGATTCACGACGAATTGAAACTTGGCGACTAGAGATGCTGCCCGTAGAGGTTGTTCTTCGAAATCGCGTGGCCGGTTCTCTCGCCAAAAAGCTTCCGCCCTTTGAGGGAAGAATTCTGCAACCCGCTCTCGTGGAGTTTTTTTGGAAAAAAGATGAGTTTCAAGATCCGCAAATCTCCGAAGCCCTGATGCTGTCTCTGCTTGAAATCTCAAAAGAAGATATTGATGAGATGAAGTCTCTGGCTCTGAGAGTGAATGAGATCATGAGTTCTTATTTTTCGGAGAGAGGCCTTTTATTGATAGATTTTAAGTTGGAATTCGGAAAGCGCGATGGGCGAATTTATCTTGCCGATGAGATGAGCCCCGATACCTGTCGGCTTTGGGATCAAGAAACAAATCAAAAATTAGATAAAGATCGTTTTCGTTTAGAGCTTGGCCAACTCATTGAAGCTTATCAAGAGGTGGCAAAGCGAATGGAGTGTTTATGAAAAAATTTCATCTCAAAGTAAGAGTCAGATTGAAAGATGGCATTCTTGATCCAGAGGCGATTGCGATTTCAAAAGCCTTAGAGCGACTAGAATTTTCATCGATCAAAAAACTGAAAACAGAAAAGATTTTTCATCTTGAGATTGAATCTGAAAGCGAGTCTCACGCACTTGATCAAGCCAGAGAGGCGGCTTCGAAACTTTTAGCCAATGTGGTGATGGAAAATTTCGATGTGGAGGCGATTTCTTGAGTTCTAAAAAGCAGAAATGGGCGGTGATCGTGTTTCCCGGCTCGAATTCAGATCGAGATCTTCAAAAGGCTTTTGAGAGTTTGAGTGCTGTTGAGGTGAAAATGCATTGGCACGAAGAGCCAATCGAGCCTGAAGCTTATCAGGTGATTGGGCTGCCGGGAGGTTTTAGTTTCGGAGATTATCTTCGAGCGGGGGCGATTGCGAAAATTTCTCCGGCCATTCAATCCTTGCCGGCGGCTGTAGAAGCGGGCGCCCATGTGATCGGCATTTGCAATGGCTTTCAGATTTTGCTTGAAGCTCGATTGCTGCCCGGTTATTTGCAAATGAATCAGGAACCTGGCTTCATCTCTCGAGAAGAAATTTGTCGAATCAGCGAAGAGGCTTTTCCGTGGTTCACCGCCAATGACATCGGGCGTGAGCTGAAGCTTCCGATTGCGCATGGTTTTGGAAATTATCAATGTGGTCGTGTCGATCGAAAAGAAGTCGTTGCGGCTCTTCACTATGAAAATAATCCGAATGGCTCGATCGAAAATATTGCGGGTGTCTATCGAAGTTTAGGCAAGGGGAGTTTGTTTGGTTTGATGCCCCATCCTGAGCGAGCGTGTTACGCGGCTTTGGGCGATGATGATTCCAAGATTTTTTGGACGAATGCGATGGAGGCTCTTTCATGACAGCGCTTTCAAAAAAAAATGAACTCAATGATTTTGAAGCAGCGGCTCGATTAGGTTTTAACGAAAAAGAATGGCGGCATTTAGTTCAAACGCTCCAGAGATTTCCGAGTGTCGAAGAAGCCCAGATGTTGGGAGTGATGTGGAGTGAGCACTGCTCTTATAAGGCATCTAAGGCAGCGCTTAAAAAATTATTCTCGCGTTCAAAAAACGTGCTCGAAGGTCCGGGAGAAAATGCGGGCCTTATTCATTTTGATGAAGACAGAGCTTTAGCTTTTAAAATTGAAAGCCACAATCATCCGAGTTTTGTAGAGCCTTTTCAGGGGGCGGCGACCGGAGTGGGTGGAATTCTTCGCGATATCTTCACGATGGGAGCTCGACCTGTTGCGCTTGGCAACTTTTTAAGATTCGGGCCACTTCATTTGCCGAAACATCAGGAGCTTTTAAGAGGAGTGATTTCTGGAATTTCTCACTACGGCAATTGCGTTGGGGTTCCGATGTTGACGGGTCAGATTCATGCCGATGCTTCATTTGAGCATAATATTTTGGTGAATGTGTTTGCTTTAGGAATTGTCGATAAAAACAAAATCTTTCGATCCAACTCAGGAGAGCCCGGGCATAGCATTATGATTTGGGGGGCCAAGACCGGTCGAGATGGAATTCACGGAGCTTCACTTTTGGCCTCTGCCGAGTTTGATGCTGAAAATCAAAAAGAGATCGAGCAAAAAATTCGTGTTCAAGTGGGAGACCCTTTTTTAGAGAAGTGTCTCTTGGAGGCCTGCTTAGAAGTGATGGCGACTTGCTCTGAAGATCTTTTGTGTATTCAAGACATGGGCGCGGCGGGGCTCACATGTTCTACGATGGAGATCTCTGATAAATCAAATTTAGGAATGAGAATTGATCTCGATCGCGTGCCGCAGAGAGAAGAAAATATGCAGGCCTTCGAGCTGCTGTTATCTGAGTCTCAAGAGCGAATGTTGGCCGTGGTGAGAAAAGGCAGTGAAGAAAAATTTAAGAAGATTCTAAATCGTTGGCAGTGTGAAGCTGAAGTGATCGGTGAGACCACTGACGACGGTTTTCTTCGAATGTTCTTTCAATCCGAAGAGGTCGTCAAATTGCCGGTAAAAAAAATGATCGAACCTCCGGCTTTTGATGTTCCAGAGCCGATTCATTTAAATTCAGTGATCGATCAGGTCATTCCTGAAGATGTCAAAGATGAGGCTTTTGTTTTGCAACAAATTCTCTCGCTTCCTCGAATTGCGAATAAGCAAAAAATTTATGAGCGTTTTGATAACTCTGTGGGCGCCTCAACTCGCTTTGGCCCGGGGGCAGAGGCGGGAGTGCTATGGCTTGGCTCAGAAAAATCTCCGTTTTTAGGCGCTGCGATAAAGGGGGCGGCAGACGAGGCTTTGGCAAAAGATTTTCCAGCTCTGGCGGCAGCCTATTCGCTGACCGAGAGCATTCGGGCACTCGCTTGTGTGGGGGCCAAGGCTTTGGCTTATACCGATGGCGTGAATATGGGTGTGCCCACTCACCCTAAAGTTCAAACGGCTCTTCATGAAAGTGTGCGAGGCATGAACGAAGTGGCTGAGATTTTTGATGTGCCATGCGTTTCAGGAAACGTCTCACTTTATAATCAAACAAAAGTTCAAGGCGAGGCTCGAGATATTGATCCCACTGTTTTTGTGGTGGCTGTTGGAAGAGTCGAAGATGTTAGAAAATGTCGCCCTTCATCTTTTCAAAAATCGGGTAATGAAGTTTGGCTGTTAGAGGCGAGCAAAAATCCTGAGCTGTTTCCGCATAGCAGTGTTTATTCACGAGAGATTTTAAAGATGCAAAACACTCAGCCGCCATTTTTAGATCTTGAGGCCGAGAAAGATTTACAGTCGGCGCTGCTCGAGGCGCATGACTTAGAGCTTTTTGAAAGCATTCGAGATGTCACCGATGGAGGTTTGGCCGTGGCCCTAGCCGAAGCTTGTTTTGAGAATCAGCTCGGTTTCGAGGGCGATTGGTCAAAATCTCAGCAGCGTCGCGACTTTCAGCTTTTCGATGAGGCAGGCGGTAGAGTTTTAGTTGAGCTTGATTCTTCCAAAAAAGCAGCTCTCATCAAGCTTTCAATGAAGTGGAAGATTGAAGCCAAGCGCATTGGGTCAGTCATGTCAGATGATGTGTTTCGAATTCGTCCGCTTTTAAATGTCAGGATGTCAGAATTAAAATCAGCCTGGAACTCTGGGTTTTTCGAATGAAAGCTTTAAAAGAAAAATGTGGAATTTTTGGGGCATGGAATGTTCCCGAAGCGGCTCACATCACTTATCTTGGGCTCTTTGCTCTTCAACATCGAGGCCAAGAGGGCGCAGGCATCATAGCCTCAGATCACGGAAGATTTCGAGGGCGTCGGGGCGAGGGCTTGGTATCTCAAGTTTTTAAAAAAGGAAGTTTAGAAGATTTAAAAGGGGAGCGAGCCATTGGGCACGTTCGTTATTCGACGGCGGGTGGAAATTCTCTTAAAAATCTTCAACCTGTTTGGGTTGAAAGCTCTAACGGCGACATGGCGGTGGCTCATAATGGCACTCTTACGAATGCTTTAAGTCTTCGTCGTGAGCTTGAGTCTGAGGGTAGTGTTTTTCACAGCTATCTCGATACAGAAGTGATTTTGCATTTGATGGCAAAGGCGAAGGGCTCTCCGAAAGAGCGTTTGATGAAAGCGCTCGAGCGAGTCGAAGGCGCTTTTAGTTTGCTTGTTTTAGTTCGAGATGGAGAAAAGACGAGGCTTTTTGCCGTGAAAGATCCTCACGGATTTCGCCCCTTGGCTTTGGGGCGATGGAATCAGGGTTTTGTTTTAGCCTCTGAATCATGCGCCTTTGATCTTATCGGTGCAAATTTTTTGAGAGAGCTAGAGCCGGGAGAAGTTCTTGAGTTTAAAGATGCTGGTTTTGAAAGCGATCGTTTGAGTTTGAAAGTGACTCCAGCGCCTTGTATTTTTGAGTGGATCTATTTTTCTCGCCCCGATTCGTTTGTGTTTAATCAAAGCGTTTATGAAGTGAGAAAATCTCTCGGCGAAATTTTAGCAGAGAAAGATCAGCAGCAAGGCTTAAAAGCTGATCTTGTGATGGGAGTCCCAGATTCTGGAATTCCTGCGGCGATTGGCTATGCTCAAAAAAGTGGACTTCCCTTTGAGATGGGCTTGATTCGAAACCATTATATCGGGCGAACCTTTATTCAACCTCACCAAGAGATTCGAGATTTCTCTGTGAAGATTAAGCAAAACCCTTTGCCAAATAGTCTTCGAGGAAAGTCTATTGTGGTAGTTGACGACAGCATCGTTCGAGGAACGACCTCAAAAAAAATTATGGCTCTTTTAAGAGAGGCAGGGGCAGCCCAGATTCACCTTCGGGTTTCGGCACCTCCGACCAAGGCACCTTGTTATTATGGAATTGATACCCCGACCAAAAATCAACTCATCGCGGCAAATTTGAATTTATCTCAAATTACTGACTTTGTTGGGGCCGATAGTTTGGCTTATCTCAGCGTCGAAGATATTTATCAAAAGCTAAAGCCCAGCTCGAAGATGTGCGATGCTTGTTTTACTGAAAATTATCCGGTTGAGCCTAAGGATATTTCAATTCGACCTTGATGCCGATATAATAGAACCTAAGTGGATCCCATTTTTTTTCCCTATATCATTTTGTTTTTAGGCTTTTCGGTATCAGCTATTTTTGTGGGCTTAAGTATTTTTTCACTCGCAGCGCCTAAAGATTTTGTGAATTGGTTTTCACCTTATGCGTGGTTGAGCACAAAACTTAAAATTCAAAACTTTGATCATCGATTCGCCATGACCTGCGCCTTCATTTTTTTGGCGAGCTTGACACTTATTCAGTTTATGCTCGGAGGAATTGTGATTACGATGCTCTTTAGATTGCAACTTTCGCCTTTTGCGATGTTTCTTTAAACTTCTTTTTACGAAAAAACACCCTGACGCTCTTTTAGATTTTTATCTAACATCGCTTGAATCTTTTCTCTTAGCTTTTCTGTCTCTTGATTGATTTTGATATCGTCGTGAAGGTCTTTTTGCGAAGAATCAAAATAAATCGGCTCGCCAAATTCAATCGTCCATTTTGTTGGCAGAGGAATTGTTCCCAAGGGGCCAAGCCACGGAAACAGCGGAGTGAAAGGAATAAAGGGAAGACTTAAGGGTCTTGCTAAAACATGACTTTTATAAAGGAGCGGATAGATTTCTTCTGCTCCAACGATAGAAACGGGAACAATCGGAGCATCACTTTTCAGAGCAAGTCTTATGGCTCCTCCTCGACCAAATCTTTCCAGTTTATAGCGATCTTTATAGAGCTTTGAAATTCCCTTGATGCCCTCTGGAAACACAGAAACAATTTCATTCTCTTGAAGGAGCTTCAAAGCGTTTTGTTGAGAAGCTCGAACGCCACCAATTCGATTCATGAGAGTTCCCATAAACGGAAAATGAAAAACAAAGTCATCGACGAGAAATCTTAAATCTCTCTTGGCAGAGTGGTCGTTAAAGAGTGCGACCTTGAGCATGGCTCCGTCCCAGGGAATCACGCCCGAATGATTGGCCACGAGAATGCAGCGGCCTTCACTTGGAACATTGGCAATGCCTTTGACATTAACTCTGAAATATTTGAAGTAGAGAAAATCAAAAAAAGGTTTGATCGCAATTTCAAGTTCTCGATCTAAACCAAAGGCATCCACGTCACCGGGTTGAAAAAATACTTTCCATTTTTTAAAGAAGCCTTTGAAATCAAAACGATCTTTCTTTAGCGCTTCTTGAATTTTAGGAAAGTAGCCCGTGTCTTTCAGTAGAATTTTCAAATCATGGATGAACTCTAAAATTAACTTTTCGAGTTGCTTGCGATTATACTTTGTTGGATCAGCATAAAAATCATCGAGCTTTGATTCCATTTTTTTCAAGATGTCTTTGACGGCCTGAATCTCTGTCGTAAAATCCATGGGGCTCGGTCGGCGCACCTCATGGCTTAAATCAATATTATCAATTTTATCTTTGTGAATACTTCTGACGCTGGCGGCTTTTTTGTCTAAGCTTGTCTTTTCAGAGCCTTGCTTTTCATTGGTTTCTTTCATGATGCTTTCTCGAGCCTTTCTTCTTGATGAGAGTTGGCAAAGTCTAAAAATGCTTCTTTCGAAGTTCGCTTCGCCTCAAAATTCATTATCTGTTTGGCCTTAGTGCCGTCGGCCACCCACAAAAATTTGAGATAATCCAAAAGCCGACCCGGAACGGCGATCATCTGCATATTCCACAAAAATTGGATGCTCGGATAAGCGATCGCCGAAAAGAGAGGGATTTTCAGTCTCTTGGCCAAGCGAAGAGCATAGCTTAGGGGAATCACGCCTTTGCCAACGATATTGAATTCACCCGCATGATCATTTTTGATCGCCATAAGTAGGGCATCAAGAGCGTCTTCTTCATGAATAAACTGCATCAGTGGATCATAGCCGAGAAGGCTTGGCACCAGAGGTCTTCTCAAAAGATCGATAAAATAATTTGACGATCGAGGGCCGACCACGAAACAAAATCGAAGAAGAGTGCAAACAATTTCAGGAGCCTCACTAAAAAGCTTGATCACTTGTTTTTCAGCTTCAATTTTATCTTTAACATAGTGAGCGGAGGGCGCTCGCGTGGGGCCCTGAGATTCGGGAATGTAATTGGGATTTTTTGCCGAAGCACCATAGATACAAGTGCTCGAGCAAAGAATAAACTTTTTCACTTTCGCTGCTTTGGCCGCGCTCACAAGATTCATGGTGCCGATGACTTCAAGTTCATGGGCATAAACCCAATTCAAACTGGGATTATCTTTCAGGGCGCAGTGAATAATGCTTTTTGCGCCCATTCGTTCGAGTTCTTTTGCCAATAACGAATCAGCTCCCGGAGCGATCAAATCAAGCTGGATGAATTTGAGTTTTTTAGAGTCTAAATTCTCGGGAGCGTGCAAGTCGATCACGAAAAATTCGTCGACGGCGGGGTCGTCTTCCATCGCCTGAATCAAAAGTCTCCCTAAAACCGTATGGGCTCCGATGATCACGCATTTTTCTGCCCAAGCTTCACGCAAATTTTCGCTCATTTTATCTTCCATCCTTTTCTTCTCAATTCGTCTGAGCTAATGATTTTTCATGCTCATTCGAAAGCTCCCTCCGCATATTGTTCAGAACATTGCCGCTGGCGAACTTGTAGAAAGGCCCGCCTCCATTTTGAAGGAGCTTATAGAGAATAGTATCGATGCAGGCGCCTCTCAAATCAAGATCGATCATCAACAAGGTGGTATCGAAATGCTGCGTGTCACTGACAATGGTCAGGGAATCTCAGCCGATGAAATGGAATTGGTTTTCGAGTCACACGCGACAAGCAAAATTCGAGATTTAGATGATCTGAATCGCATCAAGACGATGGGCTTTCGGGGCGAGGCGATGAGCTCCATTGCGAGTGTTGCGCGCGTCAATTTGAGATCGACGCATCAAGCTTCAGACACGGGATGTCAGGCTGAGGTGCAGTTTGGCCGATGGTTGGGGAAAAAGCCCGTCGATCGGCGCGAGGGAACTGAAATCAGCGTTCATCAGTTGTTTGAAAAATTACCAGCCAGGCGAAAGTTTTTAAAATCTGAATTGGCTGAAGCTCGACAGCTGTCACAAGTTTTTAAACGATATGCTCTTTCGTATCCCGAGATTCAGTGGAGCTTTTCTGAGGCTGGCGATCTTCGCTACAAGCTGGCGCCCTCAAGTTTTTTTGAGAGAGCGCTTTGGTTTTTTGAAGCCAAAGAGGCCGAACATTTTTTTGAAGCGAAAACAGAGGAGCCAATTTGGAATTTTCATTTTATTGGAATGAAGCCGCGCTATTTGAAGCCCAATCGCCAAGGAATTTTGATTTTTCTAAATAAGCGTCCCATCAAAGACCGATCGGTAGAGTTTGCTGTGCGGCGAGCTTTCGATGGTTTTGCCGAGCGGCCACAAGAAGTCATGGGCGTGCTGCATTTGCAAACTGATCCAGAACTTTTTGATGTGAACGTTCATCCAGCAAAAACTGAGGTTCGCTTTCGTGATTCTCAAACATTATTTTCAGGAGTTGTGCGCTGCATTCGAAAATCACTCGATGAACTTCATAAAACCGAGCATGGCGACATCGGCTCATCGACTTTTCAGCCGCAGATTTCATTTCATCGAAATGACGAGCGTCCATCGGCCAGAGTCGAGGCGGGCGCTTGGATGCCGGCCCTTGAGCCACTTTCATCTTCAGCCGCCTCGACCAAGCAGCCGCTAAGCTTTTCATCTAGCCTTACTGGAGCGAAGCCCTCAGAGGTCCATCCAGAGGCCCATCGATCAGCCGTGCTGCCAAGTGCGAGCTTTCAAAGCTCTTATGAATACCTTGGCAGCATCGAGCGAACTTTTTGGCTTGCGAAAAAACGAGAGCAGCTTTTTTTGTTTGATCAGCATGCGCTTCACGAGCGAATTCTTTATGAGCAACTTTGTGTAGAAGTAGAAAAAACTCCTCGCCTTCCTTCACAGAGATTATTGTTTCCGCTTCGAGTTGACTTTGAAGGTGTTGAAGATCTGCTTGAGGAAGAAGAGCTTTTAGAGCGCTTAGGTTTTGAGATTCGAAAGTGGCGAGATCGCGGAGTTCAAGTTCTGGCAGTTCCATCCATTTTAAAAAAGAATCAAGCAGAAGCTTTGGAGGCCATTGCGAAATGTCGCGAAAATGCAAAAGAGAATTTTTTGCGAGAAATCTTAGCTCGCATTGCGTGCCATTCTGCGATTCGAGCTCACGATGAAGTTTATCCTGAAGAAGCCAAGAGAATTCTCTCTCAGTTTGAGAGTGACGATGCGCTTGGGCATTGCCCGCACGGACGACCCACCTTTATTCGTTGGGATTTTTCACAAATAGAAAAGTTTTTTCATCGAACATGAAATTTTTTAGAGCCATCACAGGGCCTACGGGCATAGGAAAAACAAGTGTCGCTTTCGAGCTACTAGAATCTCATGCCGATTATAAGATTCTAAATTGTGATGCCTTTCAGTTTTATCGCGAGATTCCAATTCTTTCGAATCAGGAGGCGACAGAAAAAGAGATTCTGTTTCGAGGGCATCGAAGTTTGACCGAGCCGTGGACGTCTGGAGACTTTTCGAAAGAGACGCGAGGCTTTTTAGAGCAGCCGGTGCTTTGGGTCGGCACAGGGCTTTATATTGGAGCCGCGCTTTATGGCCTTGATGAAGAGAAAATAAAGGGAACGCCTTTTCAGGGAGAGCCAAGATGCGACTATCGTATGTTGGTTTTAGATATGCCTCGAGAAGAGCTCTATTTTCGCCTCGATGCGCGGGTCGAACAAATGATTGCGCTTGGAGCTGAAAAAGAGGCAGAGCAAGTGTTTTTAAGGCTGCAAAAAAATGAGCTCTCACCAAACTTGATCTCGCTTAAAGCCATAGGTCTTCGACACCTTTTGGAGTATTTTCAGGGTCTGCACTCCAGAGATCGAGCCATCGAACTCTGGAAGCGAGACTCTCGACGTTTAGCCAAAAGACAGTGGACCTGGCTCAGAAAGTTTTGTTCAGCCTCCGATAAATGTTGGTGGCTCAATGTCCAAGATTTTGGGAGGGAATTCTCAAAAGTCTCAGAATTTTTGGAATTTTAGGAATTTTTCTTTAGCTCTGAGGCGTCTGCCTTTATATCTTATAAGGGGCCTATGCAAAGACGCCGATATTTAGATTTCGAATTATCTCTCGCTGAATTAGACGATCAGATTCTTCAGCTTAAAAGCTTAGATTCTCGTGGTGATCTACAGATTTCTACGGAGATTCGGCGACTCGAAGAAAAGTCTCAAGAAATTCTGAAAAAGATTTTTTCCGATCTCAAAGCCTATCAGGTCGTTCAGCTTTCAAGACATCCTGATCGGCCTAATTTTCAAGACTACATTCAATTTATGTTTGAAGATTTTGTCGAAATGAGTGGGGATCGGGCTTTTCGAAACGATCAATCTATTCTAGGTGGGCTCGCTCAGCTCGACGATCAGCCCGTTATGATTATTGGCCACAACAAAGGCAAGTCGACCTCCGAAAATATGGCTCGAAATTTTGGAATGCCGCGACCAGAGGGTTATCGAAAAGCGCTGCGGCTCATGGAGCTGGCCGAAAGATGGAAGCTTCCAATTCTCACTTTTGTCGATACACCTGGGGCTTATCCGGGAATCGATGCCGAAGAGCGTGGTCAAGCAGAGGCGATCGCTCGAAATATCATGAAAATGAGTGGGCTTCGGGTTCCTATTGTTACAACGGTGCTCGGGGAGGGCGGAAGCGGAGGGGCTTTGGCGCTCGCGGTATCTGATCGACTTTTGATGTTTGAATATTCTATCTATAGTGTGATTTCTCCTGAGGGATGTGCGGCGATTGTTTGGAAGGATCCTGCTTTTACAGAAACAGCAGCGGAGGCCCTTAGTTTGACGGCCCAAAAAATTAAAGCTCTTGGAATTGCCGATTTGATTATTTCTGAGCCCTTGGGGGGCGCACATCGTGATCCTTTTGGCGCGGCTCAAAATCTTCGAGACTCGTTGAAGCAGCAACTTCAACAGGTTCAGTCTTTGCCGGTCGATAAAATGTTAGAAGAGCGCTATGAAAGATATCGACGCTTAGGTTTTTTTCAGAGTCAGCAAAATATGAAATCAAATTTGAAGTCGGAAGCCGCCACATGTTAGTCACGATTGACGGACCAGCCGGAAGTGGCAAAAGCACGGTCGCCAAGCGCTTGGCTCGGAATTTAAAGATTCCTTATATCGACACCGGAGCCATGTATCGCAGCGTTGCTCTCTTTGCGATGAGAAGCTCTATTTCATTAGATGATATTGATTCTCTCGTCACATTAGCCACTCCCTTGGAGTTTGAGTTTTTATCAAAAAATGATGAGTTTCGAATTAAAGTTATCAAAGAGACGGGAGAATCAGAGGAGTTTAGTTCAGAAATCAGAACGCCTGAAATTGCTTTGGCCGCCAGCAAGATTGCTCAATGGGCTCCGCTAAGAGCGGTTTTAGTGAGCAAGCAGCAGGCTGTGGGTCGGCAATCGGGGGGCGTTTTAGAGGGGCGAGACGCTGGAACCGTTATTTTTCCTGAGGCGCAGCACAAGTTTTTTCTCACAGCAAGCGCCGAGGTTCGGGCCAAGCGACGCCATGATGAGTTTGAACGAAAGATGGGCAAATCGGCGCCAAGTCTTGAGCAAGTCTTGTCGGAAGTGAATTTAAGATACCAGCAAGATCGAGAGCGAAAAGCGAGCCCTCTAAGCCCTGCACCCAATGCGGTGATAATAGACACCTCTGGTCTTGCAGAAGATGAAGTATTTGCTATTCTTTTACAGCAAATTCAGGATTCCAGCCTCGATCGCAAACTTCAATCATAATTGAAGTCCTTTCTTTTGACTTGTTAAGCCTCTCTAGGGTAGCAAAAGAGGATCTAAGGCGAGAGCCTGCGAAAGGAGTATTTTTTTCAAACAGTCTATGAACTTAAAAATAAACGAAGAAATGAATGATAAGTCTTCCTCTCATGAGGATTTTGATGCCCTTCTCAATGAGGCATTCGAAAGAGAAAAAAAATTAAAAACAGGTGAGGTGGTTCCCGGCAGAGTCGTGCGTGTAACAGACGATTTTGTTTTGGTGGACGTGAACTTCAAAGCCGAAGGAATGGTCGATATCGAAGAATTTGATCGTGACCCTTCAGGAGGCTACCAGGTCCAGGCAGGCGACGAGCTTCTGGTTTATATCGAGTCACTTGAAGGTGACGATGGCTACATGGTTTTGTCGAAAAGCCAAGCCGATCGGTTAAAAATTTGGGATGAAGTAGCAGAAGTCTATGAGCGCGGTGCCGTGATCGAAGGTGTGGTCGTTGATAAAGTACGCGGCGGTCTCGTTGTGGATATCGGCGTAAAAGCATTTTTGCCGGGCTCTCAAATCGGTCTTGTGCCTACGAAAGACTTGGATTCATTTCAAAATGAAACTTTGCGATGCAAAGTGATCAAGTTTAACAAAAAGCGAGGAAACGTTGTTCTTTCAAGAAGAGCCGTTTTAGAAGACGAGAGAAATCAGTTAAAACAAGTGACTCTCGACACTCTTCAAGAAGGCCAAGTGGTCGATGGAATTATCAAGAACGTCACAGATTATGGCGTTTTCGTTGACCTTGGTGGTATCGATGGTCTCTTACACGTAACCGATATTTCTTGGGGTCGATCTGAGAATCCTCAAAAAACTTTCCGAGTCGGCGATCCAATCAAAGTCAAAGTTCTGAAGTATGACGCTGAAAAGCAAAGAGTGAGTCTCGGCTTGAAGCAAATGACCGATGATCCTTGGGCCAATGTCGCAGAGAAGTTTCCTTCTGGCAGCGTAGTTGAGGGCAAGGTGATGAGCATGACGAACTACGGTGCTTTCATTTCTCTTGAAGATGGCGTTGAAGGTTTGATTCACGTTTCTGAGATGAGCTGGAACAAGAAATTGAAAAACCCCAGCAAACTTTTAAGCGTGGGCTCTGTTGTTAAGGCCAAGGTTTTAGAGGTTGATACTGAGAACAAAAAGATTTCCTTGGGAATCAAGCAGCTAGAGCAAAATCCATGGGAAGCTTTAGTCTATAAATATCCTGTTGGTTCGGTCGTAAAAGGCCAAATTTCGAACATCACGGATTTCGGTATTTTCGTGACGGTAGAAGAGGGTATTGACGGCTTGATTCACGTTTCTGATCTTACTTACTCGGGCAAGGCTAAAAATCCTGCCGAGACTTTTGAAAAAGGTCAGGAAGTCGAGGCGAAAGTGCTTCACATTGATGTCGAAAACGAGAAGTTTTCTTTGGGCATCAAGCAGCTGTCAGAGGATCCATGGGAAAAAGCTGAAAAGCGACTTTCTCCGGGAACTCGTCTTACTGGAAAAATCGTCAGAATCGCTGATTTCGGAGCTTTCGTCGAAGTGGCTCCTGAAGTTGAAGGTTTGATTCATATCTCTGAGCTCTCTGATCAAAAAGTTGAGAATGTTGAGAGTGTCGTTCAGGTAGGTCAAGAAGTTGAAGTCGAAGTGACCAACATTGATCTCAAAGAACGAAAACTTTCACTTTCAATTAAAGCTTTGAAGAGACGCGAGCAGCGAGATGATATGAAGAAATATCTCGATAAAGGCGAGAGCCTTTCGAGTAGTCTGGCTGACGCCTTTAAAAAGACGCAGTGACAAAACGAATTCACCCCTGTTAAATTTCAGGGGTGAAAAAGTTTTTTTGGATTATTGTCGGCTTTCTTGGCTTTATTTTTCTTTTAAGTTTCATCAGCACCTCGCTGTTTCTTTTTAAGGGAGACGGTTCTGCCGACTTAAGGTCGGCCAATATTGGTGTGATCGAAATCGAGGGGGTGATCTCTGAGAGCATGCCCGTGATCGAAGAGATTCGTCGCTTTAAAGAAAACGATCATCTCAAAGCCCTTGTCGTTCGATTAGACACACCAGGTGGAGCGGTCGGAGCTTCTCAAGAAATCTATTTAGAGCTCAAAAAGCTCAAAGAAAAAACTCCTGTGATCATCAGCATGGGTAATTTGGCGGCCAGTGGAGGGCTCTATATTTCACTCGGTGCTTCAGAGGTGATTGCGCTTCCAGGAACCATCACGGGTTCGATGGGTGTTTTGATGCCGATTACAAATTTTTCGAAACTCATGGATAAGATTCATGTTCAGCCGATCAGCATTAAGTCTGGGGCTTTGAAGGATGCCGGAAACCCCTTGTTGCCTCTAGGCAAAGAAGCTCGCACTTATCTTCAAGACATGGTCGATTTGACCTTTCAGCAGTTTCGAAATGATGTGATGCAAGAGCGAAAAATTTCAGAAGAGATCATGAAAAAGTTGAGCGATGGTCGGGTGATTGATGGGGCTACAGCGAAAGAATGGGGAATCGCCAATTCCCTCGGCACTTTTGAAGATGCGATCGATCGAGCAAAAGAATTGGGAAAGATCAGCGACAAGCCAAAGCTGGCTTTTTTATCTCGAAAGCCAAAAAGTTTCGTGGAAGAGCTGATCACCAGCACTACGAGCAAAGTCATGAGCCAGTTAACTAATTATCAAATGGGGCCGAAATATCTTTGGCAAGTGCCCGCTTTTGAAGGTCTTGAGAATTGAAACCTCTTTTTGCCCCATGGAGGATGGCCGTTCTCGAAGCTTACGATACAAGCTCGGGCTGTATTTTGTGCCATTTGAAAGAGTCGAAAGACGATGCCGAAAGTTTGATTATTCATCGCTCCAATACGTCTTATGTTGTTTTAAATAAATTTCCCTACGCAAATGGGCATCTGATGATTGTTCCGTTTCGACATGTGTCGCATTGGGGCGAACTTGATGAGGCAGAAGTTTTAGACATTCATCGATTAACGACAAAGGCCTTGGATATTTTAAAAAGAGAAATGAGAGCTGAGGCTTTTAATCTTGGAGTGAACTTGGGCTCTGCTGCAGGCGCGGGAATTCCCAATCATGTTCATCAGCATATTGTGCCTCGATGGACGGGAGACGTAAACTTTATGCCGCTCTTTGCGGAGGTAAGAGTCATATCTGAGCATCTTGAGGCGACATATCAAAAAATCAAGAAAGCATGGGATTTATGAGAAAAGCGATTTGGATTTTGTTAAGTCTTTTGTTTGTTTTTGGCGGAGCATTTTTGTTAGCGAGATTTTTAGAAGAAAATTCTCAACGAGAGGCTCTAAGGTTTTTTCTTTGGAGAACAAAAGAGTTTCCGCTTGGCTATATGGTGAGTCTGAGCTTTTTGGGAGGTTTAGTTTTAGCCAGCGCCTTGCTGCTTTCGCAGTTGTTTTCAAAATCGATGGAGTTAAAAAGATTGAGGCGAGAGCTTTCAGCGCTTCAAAAAATGTTAGAGATGAAAGAAAAATCAATCGCAGCCACTGAAGCTGAAAAATGATTTTTATTCAGTCTCTTCAAAGATAAACAAACCTGATCGAAAAGCTCTGCCGTCAGCATCTTCGCCTAGATAAAAAGAATAAACGGAGGGCCTGCCATCTCCATCGAGATCACCAATGGCTTCTACAACCGTATTTTTTCCCACCGGATACGAGAGATAGCCAAAAAAGATGGGCTCATTGAGGCCAAAGGGCAGTCGATGCCAATTCCATTCTGGGTCAGCGAAAAAATCAAGTTCGCGGGCCCAAGGCGATGGGGGAACATTGGTCGGGCCGAGCTTTAAAAAACTTTTATGATTAGTGAAGTGAGAGATCTGCCCTTGACTGATTTTCATTATGTTTTGAATGGCCGCATCGATTTTTTGCTGCCGCTCGAATTTTTTATAAAAAGAAAAGCCTGCAAGGCTGAAGAGTCCTAAAATCAATGCGATCATGATGAGCTCCAAGAAGCTTCGGGCCTTCATTTTAAAATCTTTGTAATGATTCATGAGTGCAAATCGCCTTTAATCCTTTGGTTTCTTCGATAATAAAAACTCTTTGAGAGTTGAATGCTCGAAGTCGATCGAGTGCTTGAAAGCACTTGCTTTCAAGAATACTAAGTGGCATCGAAGCGATCGTGTTATCGCGCACGATGACTTTTGTCAGGTCTCCTTTGTGAGAGACCCTCAGAGTCGAAAAAATTCCATCAATCAGAGTTCTCGGAACTGAAACGAGACTGGGATCTGCTTGACGGGGCTGAATTGAGAACCAAGCAAGTCCGATTGAAATCACGAGTAAAACGATATAGACCGTCCACTTCCAAGAAAATTTTTCTGGCAATCGAATCTCCGAATTCCATCCTACTTTTTGAGATTGTGCTTCAAATACAGACGCCAGCGCATGTTCTGCTTCCGAATTATGAGGGTTAAGCTCCAAGGCTTTTTGATAGGCTTCTCGGGCTTCACGGCGCTGATTGGCTGCCTTGCACGCGTGACCTAAAAGCACAAAGCAAAGTTCAGATTGAAGATTCGAGTAAGCAAGATCTCTCATTCGATGAATGACTCTTGTCATTTCCATCCGGTTTAATTTTTTTGCAGCGATTTTGAAATCGCAATAGATGGAATAAGCTTTATATTCGACACCGATCTTCCAAACATTTTGAGCTTGTTCAAATTTAGCCTTTGCTTCCCTGAAAAAACCTTTTTCAAACAAGATTTTTCCTTCTCGATGAAGCTCGATGGCTTGTAAATAGGCCTGAGAATTCGCTAAATTTGTAATCGAATTTTTCTCAAGGCGCTTCACATATTCTTTTCGAGATGTTGGATTCGAAAGAATCTGAAAGGCTTCGTTGATTCGTTTCATCATGTCGTGAAGAATCTGTCGAGAAAGTCCCGTCAATTCGTGCTTAAAACGGTTGGGATCATATTGATACTGAGCTTTCCAATAAGCTTGTTCAATAGCTTTTGTGTCA
>JBMTHG010000022.1:0-20126 GCA_049436045.1 Bdellovibrionota bacterium | reverse complement strand
AAACTTAGTTGCTGAAAACACCGGCAAAGAAAATAAAAAAAGAAAAAGCGAAATCGCTCGAACGAATAATGACATGCTCAACCTCCCCCAAGGTTTTTTGCAGAAAATTCTGCAAACCTTATTTTACCAAGAGCATTGAGTCATCTCCAAGAATATAAAACAAAGTAAATTTATTTATCCATTTTATCTAGCGATCTCCAACACCCGTTTTTATTGAGTTTGCCGTGCTTCGTTTCTTAACATGACGCGGAATCCACTTAGTGTGATCCCATGCTTGTTCTTGATTCAATTGATAATTTTCAATCTCGGCAGCGAGTCGAACAATCTTTTCAATGTTATCCGGCTCAATGGTCCGACTCACAAAGTCACGAACACGTTGGCGCGAATCAGCTTCAGATGCGCTCAAGCCTAAAAACCTATTCGACACTCCTAAATCGCCAATGGCTGGAATCAATAATCTTTCTACAAACTCAGAGAAGGCCTGAAGGCTTTGATCTAATTCTATTTCGTCTTGAAGTTCTAACTGAACTTCGTAAAGTCCTTTCAAATCAGACTCCTCGTAAGAACGAACAAGAACTATAAAAAGTTGTTTTTTCTTTCCTGCCTGATCGAGGGCGGCCTGAGTTGAAGCCGGCGGCAGATAAATGGGAAAGCTCAACAAGGCTCCTGATCTTACTGAGTTTTGATAACCCACCAATGCTGCCTCAGCGGCGAGCGATTCATTTCCCTTTCCATATAAATTTTGAAACTGCAAAAGAATTTCAGCTCGACTTCCCGAAAGCGAGGGAAGACTTTTCATCTTCGCTGGGGTTTCGCTTTGAAAGGCTTCTGTCAATAACTCACCAAAATTCTTAAGAGCTTCTTCTCGAATATAATTTTCCAGGTCTTCTTTCATTCGCTGTCGAGCAAAGTCTAATCCTGCTTCCTGTCGAGCCGCCTTAAAGGTTCGAGCCGCCGCCCTTAAGACATCTTTTTCGATCTGATTCTCAAAAATATTCCAAAAATCCTCATGCGCTGATTCGATGCTCACATCCGCAGGAACATCGACAGTAAGAACTGAAAAACCAACTTTCATTTCTCGAAAGCGATCCTCTTTAATCTTTTCATAAAGTGGCTGAACATCTCGGTGAAACGAAGCGCTTATGCTTTGCATATCTCCGCGATAGCGAGAATCAAAATCATAGCCCCAAAGTCTCAGCACCTTGGTTTGCATTTTTTTGATGTAGATTCGATTAAGCTGAGCATACAACTCTCGACGAAGCTCCGTTGTATCTTTTGGAAGATTTCGCTCAGAGAATTTCATCGCCATCGGCCCCCACTGAAGCGGCAGACGAGAGCCCACATTTGATTCCCGAAGTTTTTTTGCAATACTAAAAGTTCTCGACTGAGGATCATAAATTTCAAAATCAACGACAAACTCTCGATTAAACTCCAAATAGTGGTAGTTCATCTCCACATCTTTAAGGCCACGTGCCTGCCAATCTTTGTGAAGAGCGATCTCGAGATCTCTCAAAGCTGACACGAGCGAAACGACGCCCGAAGAGTTTGTAGCTTTTGTGATATCCCAGTAGAGATCTGGATCTTTCAGTTTTGGAAGATAAGGCTGAGATGAAATAGCAGAAAAACTCCAGTCGATGTCGATTCCTTCTCCTAATTCATAGGCTTCAGCGAGTCGCTGATTGATAAACTGAATTTCTTTTTCAAATCCGACAATCTTTCCAAAATCATCGGCATGAAATGATTTTCTAACGTCAGCCCCAAGAAATCTCCATAAACTCAATACCAAACCCAAGTCTTCATCGGGCGCAAAGGAATCAAGATCAGGAATTGATTCGAGTGCCTTAGGATTTTTTTGAAACAAAATCTCAAGAATCAACTCTAATTCTCCAAGGGTGATTGCCGCTCCAACTCGACTAAAAATCTGATCCACCAAAAATGTAACTTGCTCGCCGCTAAGAGCTTTCGCTTTTTTGAAAGAATGAATTTGATCTGCCAATTCAAAGATATCCCGAGGGAAGAATCGTGCTGGTGCGGCATCAGCATTCATCGCACTCACATTCGCTGAGCCTCTCGCCCACTCAATGGGATAGGCCGCCCACTCACCGTCAAAATCAACCTCAAAAAGTTGGGGGTCAATATGATCAAGCATTCGAAGTCTGTCTGCCACTTCATGAAAAATCTGAGCGTGCGCATCAGGTGGGAAATTCGCGCTTAGAAAAATTGCCAGCTCTGAAAAAAACCAGCTCGCCAACATGAAGTGCCCAGAAATAAATCGCCCCTCTAGAAGATCTCGTCTTGATCGAATATCTAACCTGAAAGTTTTTTCCTCGACTTGAATTTCAAGAATTTCACTTTGCCGAAAGTTTTTTTCTAAAACTTTTGTCATCGACTTGAGATCCATTTTAATTCCATGGCGATTTAAAAATTGTTGCGCCGAAAAATAAAATCGACCTGTGATTGCAGGAAACGAAAAAGAAAGATCATTTAAAATTTCACGCGCAAATCGAATTCGCTCTTCGCGAATCCATGGATAAAATCCGTAAGCCCGAGTTTGTTCGGCAAGTATCTCAGAGAGGCTATAAGCAAGTGCCAACTCTCCAGAAGTTAATTCGAATCGCCGACTTTCTGTTTCTAAACGGCGAATGAGTGGCTCTAAAGATAATAGGTCTTCTTCGAAAATTCTCTCATCAATGGCTCGCCCCTGAATGCCTTCATACTTAAACGGCCCACGATCTGCGAGCGCCCTTTCAGCCTCGAGTTGTTCTCTTAACGCACTTGGAATTTTTGGAACGTAATTTAGACGGAAGAGAAAGCTATCTTCATTTTGAATGGATACTTGAGCTTTGAGATCAAAGCTAAATGATAAAATTAGAATAATGAGCCCACAAAATCGAAACATATTCTCAATCCCTACGCATTATGTAGAACAAAACTCCCATTCTCACAATGGGTGCAAAAAGGCCCCAATCGTATCGGATTGGGGCCTTTTCTTTCTATCGACCGACTAAGGTTTTAGAAAAAACAAAATTACTCTCGTCCACCAAGAGCCAAAGTTTCTTCAGGAGCTCCAAGAGTAGCGCCCACAAAGAAAGCTGTGTCGTTTCCTTGAGTTTCGCTGTTCACAAACTGAACATCCGCTGAAACCACTAGACCGTGAACTAACTGGAATGCCGCACCAATAGTGGCTGCCCAATCTGTTCCAACTTGATCTAACATCTCGTAAGCGACGAAAGGAGTGATTCCGTTGTCAAACTCTAAGGCCGCCAAAGCTGATGCACCCCAGAATTGATCAGAATTCTCAGGATCAACATAAAGAGCTTCTGCTCCTAAATAGATTGTTCCAACTTCGATCTCTCTCGAGAAATTGGCACCAAAGTTGATCGTTTGGTTAGCACCGATTTGCTCTGCATTAGTTGCTCGAGTTAAAATCGTTCCTTCGCTTTCATTGATGTATGAAAACTTAAGACCAATCTTGTTCTTTCCAAGAGCGAGCTCATGAAGAACGTTGATCGCAAAGTCCATATCTTCAGCTTCCTGAGATAGACCCGCCAAAGTTCCGGTGGTGTACTCACCCAACCACTGCTTACCGTAGATGTTGGCTTCAACATATGTGCTACCAAATCGAGCAGCGACTCGAACTTGATCCATCTGCTCACGGCTGTAAGTTGTTAGAGCTGATTCCGTGACCAAAAGAGTTTCAGGAATGAAGCTTCCAATCATGGCCGCATCATCACGTCCAATTCCTACATAAATCGGAACTTCCCACTCACCAAGACCGTGAATCGTATAGACGTTCGCAAGAATCATTAACTTGTTAAGAACGTCTCGAGCTCGCTTCTCAGTAAGACCCGTAGAGTAAACCCCTTGCCAAGTATTCGGCTCGATTAGATCACTCATCGCATCTTGAAAGCTTAAACCCAAATCGATAGTCACTCGCTCTAATACACGAGCATCATTTGGATTTTTGATATCAAGTCCTAGATCAACGTAGATTTCACTTCTCATCGCAGGTTGATTGCCAGCATTATCTTGCCATCGGCCCACGAAGTTTCCACCCAAGCCATAAACAAAATCTATGGCCTTACGTTTTTCATCAGCATTTTCAGAGTTATATTTGTCACCGATAAGAGTTGCTCGACCAGAAAGAACGTTGGCAACGCCCATATCATCAAGCAATGCAGAGTCTAAAAACTCTGGAGATTCAGATTCAACAACTTCAGAGCCCGCTTGAACTCCCGAAGTTAACATCGACAAGCTCACAGCGCTAAACGCCAGAAGCTTTGTAAATAGTTTCATGATTACCACCACTACCTTTTAAGATCTCAAACGACCGCCCCTTGTTGGCGCCACCACGACGCCCCCACCGGTCGCATAAGCAAAAGCCGTGCCAACTTTTCAGAACACGTAAAATCAAGGCCTTAGAGCATATCCCCGGCCTCAAGATGGGTCATGGATGACCCTGCCCAACAGTTCGGGTTGGGGCGCGCATGGCCCAATTTCTTTGAGGGCGCTTCATTGACGCCCCCCCTGATAGCGACTAATTCTGAGGGAAGAATGAGCCAGTCGCGTTTAAATTTGGCCAGAAAATACAGGCCCTTCAAGCTTTCTGAAGTGACAGGGCAAAGTCATGTGGTGCGACTTCTTTCAGAAGCTCTATCTTCTGAGAGAATTTCTCCGGCCTATCTCTTTTCTGGCCCCCGAGGTGTTGGCAAAACCAGTCTCGCAAGAATATTTGCTCGCGCGGCATCATGCCTAAGTAAAGATCCTAAAAAACGCCCCTGCGAAGAATGTCGATCTTGCTTGGCCATCGCGCAGGGAAAAATGATGGATATTCTTGAAATCGACGGCGCTTCTCACACGGGCGTTGATGATGTGAGAAAAATTATTGAAGCGACTAGCTACCGACCATCGATTGGCGCACGAAGTATTTTCATCATTGATGAAGTTCATATGCTTTCGAATGCTGCCTTCAATGCTCTTTTGAAAACTTTAGAAGAGCCCCCGGCGCATGCCCTGTTTTTGTTTGCCACAACAGAACCAGAAAAAATTCCAGACACGGTTCTCTCAAGAACTCAACGACTTGAACTCCATCGGCTGAAAGATAAAGAGGTTTTCGATAATCTCACAGTGATTGTTGAAAAAGAAAAAATTAAAATTCAGACGTCGACTCTCGAGCAAATTGCTTCGTCGTCAGATGGCTCGCTTCGAGACGCTCAAAGCTTTCTTGAACAAATGCTTTTATTGTCAGGTTCGCATGAAATTTCTCATGAGATCGTCGATAATTTTTTAGGCAGCATCGGCACTCAACAAGAGCTTCGGCTTTTTGATCTTATTGCCAAAGAAGCCGCCTTAGAGCTGGTTCGAAAAACCCAAGATTATGCAGAAAAAGGAAAAGACCTATCTCGTTTGATGTCACGCCTTGTCATTTGGTGCCGCGCCTTGACCCTTCTTCGAGCGACAAAAGATTTTTCATTGCTCGAAAAAGATCATTCGCGAGAAGACCTTGAGAAACTTTCTTCTTGGTTTGAGGCTTGGAGCTTAGAAGACATTGATCGACTTTTTGAAATTTTATGGCAAGGCCTCGAAAAGATAAAGCGCTCTGATCTTCCACAGATTTCGCTCGAAACCACGCTGCTTCGCGCCTGTCGAATTCCCAAAACTCAAGATCTAAAAAAGATTCTTCTCGCCCTTGAAGAAGGCGGCACACCAGAGCTTCCGCAAACTGAAAGAAGATCTGAAAAAAAGTGGGAACAAAATAAAAGCTCAACGTCCGCTAATACAGATGTAATGCAAGCACGCTCGATGAGTGCCCCAACAAAAAAGCCGACTACAAATCCTCTTAAGCCAAAAAAAGTCTCTGATCTGGATGGGCTTCGAGAGGCTCTGAAACAGCGTCGCCCTAGTATGCACGCCCTCTTTCAATGCGCGAGCTCGCAAAAACTCGAAGACTCCAATCTGACTCTGGTTTTTCCGAAAGCTCATTTTGCCTTCGCTCAGCTTAACGATCCCCTTATGAAAAAAGATTTAGAAACTTGTGTTTCTGAGCTTTTTGAAAAGAAGATTTTAATCGAGATAAAAGAAGAAAAGCTTGAGACTCTAAAAGTTCCTCCTCAGAAAACAGAGTTAATCAAAGAGGCCCGGCAACAGATCGTTGAAGACCCAGAGATTCAAAAGGCACAGGAGTTGTTAAAAGGCAAGATCGCCTCCATTACCATCGAGGGAATCAAAACCTGATTGAGAGATGCCATGAAGAATACCGATGATACACCTCTCATGATCATTTGCAGCTTTCCAAACATCGAAAGCGCTCGAAGCGCAGCGAAAAGCTGCATCCAAAAGCGTCTCGCTGCCTGCGCCAAGATTCAAAGTCAGCCTGTAGAGAGCATCTATTGGTGGAAAGACAAAATTGAACAGGGCTCTGAATTTTTGCTCATTTTAAAGAGTAACTCTCATTTATATCAAGAATGTGAAAGAGAGATTAAAAAGCAGCACTCTTTTGAAACTCCCGAGATTTTTGGAATCTCAATCGATCAAATTGAAGCCGGATACTTGACTTGGATGAAACAGGAATTAAGTCATGATCCAACAGCCGTGAGATAGAAAGTAGCCATGAGTCAGATTATCCATACCCCGCCTAGTTCATCTAATTCCGATGCCGATCCACTCATCATTGAAGCCCCAAAAACTCCAGACGTTTTACCCAAAGATGTTTTGATCTTTCCGCTCTCAAATTTTGTGGCTTTTCCGCATATGATTCTTCCGGTGGTTGTTCCGAAGGGTAAACTTCAAGAACTTCTTCACAAAGAGTCTTCTAAACAACCTGAATACATCGGATTTTTGGCCAGAAGGCGCGGCGAGGGAGAAGACCCCTCTCCTTCAGATCTGTATGAAGTTGGAGTTTGTGCCAGAATTCTCAGAGTCTTGAGACTTCCCGAAGGATCAACGAGCATGATTGTTCAAACCTTAAAACGATTTAAGGTGAGCTCATTTACAAAAAGCATCCCCACGATTCTAGCGCATGTGCAGTATCTCGATGATGAGATCATCGATCAAAAAAGAGTTCAGGCCTTAGCCAGCTCGGCTCAGGGATTACTGCAAGAGGTCGTTCAACTCTCTCCGACGCTTTCAGAGGAATTTAGTTTGGCTGCTCTAAATATTGAAGGGCCAAAAAAACTCGCCGATTTTATTTCTGCGCATCTTAAGAGAATTGATCTCTCTACTCGACAGAGCCTTTTGGAACTCAGCAGTCTTGATGAGCGACTTGAGCGTTGTATTTTTCATTTGTCTCAGGAGCTAGAAATTCTTCGATTGGGTCATAAAATTCAGGGAGAAATTCAAAGCAAAATCTCTACCTCTCAGCGAGAATATTTTTTGAGAGAACAACTAAAGGCAATCAAAAAAGAACTCGGAGAAGACAGAGATGACTTCTCTCAAGATCTTCAAAAATTAAAAACAAAAATCGAATCGGCCAAGCTTTCAAGCGAAGCAAGGCAGAAATGTGATGAAGAGTTTCGCCGCTTACAGATGATTCCGGCAGAGAGTTCTGAATATTCGATTATTCGAAACTATCTTGAAACACTTGTGGGCTTGCCGTGGGGTCTGGTCACAGAAGATGTCACGCAACTCTCAAAGGCTTCAAAGATTTTAGATCGAGATCATTTCGGTCTTAAAGATGTAAAAGATCGAATCAGCGAGTTTCTAGCGGTGAAAGTTCTCAAAAAAGAGCTCTCAGGAAGTATTTTGTGTTTTGTAGGCCCTCCTGGCGTTGGCAAAACCTCCCTCGGCAAAAGTATCGCCGAAGCGCTTCATCGAAAGTTTCAAAGAATTAGTTTAGGCGGAATGAGAGATGAAGCCGAGATCAAGGGTCATCGACGAACCTATGTCGGTGCCATGCCAGGCCGAGTCCTTTTAGCTCTTCGCCGAGCCGAATCTCAAAATCCCGTTTTGCTTTTAGATGAGATCGATAAAATTGGCTCCGACTGGCGAGGCGATCCGGCATCAGCGCTTCTTGAAGTTCTTGATCCCGAACAAAACAAAAACTTTCTCGATCATTATTTGGATGTTCCTTTTGATCTTTCAAAAGTTCTTTTCATTTGCACAGCGAACACGACTGACACAATCCCCCACGCCCTTCGCGATCGTCTAGAGATTATCGAGATCAGTGGCTATATTGAAAGCGAGAAAGAAGCGATCGCTAGAAAATATCTCGTTCCAAAACAACTCAAAGAGGCTGGACTTGATTCTCGAAAAATTCGATTTGCGCCGCAGGCTATCTTAGAACTCATTCGCCACTACACTCGAGAAGCAGGGGTTCGCCATCTTGAGAGAGAGATCGGAAAAATCTGTCGAAAAGTTTCTTTAAAAGTTGCAAAAGGCTCGAAGAAGCTCGAAATCATTGATCGAAAAAATCTTTCTCGATTTTTAGGTGCTGCAAAATTTACTCCTGAATCGCCTCTGCCGCACCGACCAGGAGTGGTGATGGGACTGGCGTGGACTCCCTATGGCGGCGAGGTTCTTTTTATTGAGGCCACCAAAATGCCAGGATCGAAAAATCTGACTCTCACAGGAAAACTAGGAGAGACCATGTCTGAAAGTGCTAAGATCGCTCTTTCTTTTGTGCGATCGGTAGCCAATCAGTACAAGCTAGATTTTTCTGACTATGACAAGTCAGACATTCATATTCACTTTCCGGCAGGCGCGATTCGAAAAGATGGGCCCTCGGCTGGAATTGCGATCGCGACAGCCTTGATTTCGATGTTTCAAAATCGCCCGATCAAAGAAAAAATCGGAATGACCGGAGAGCTAAGTCTTGTCGGGCAAGTTTTAGCCATTGGAGGCTTGAAGCAAAAGCTCATCGCCGCCAAACAATATCAGTGCAAAGAAGTGATTATCCCTTTTGATAATAAGAAAGACTTGGCCGACTTACCAAAAGAAGTGAAGGCTGGTCTCAAGATTCATTTTGCGAAAAATTTTAATGATGTTTATCGCGTGGTGTTTAAAAAATGATTCGACGAGCTTTGATCTCTGTTTCTAACAAAGAAGGCGTAGTCGAACTCGCCAAGGCCTTAAAAGGCTTTCAATATGAAATCGTCTCAACGGGTGGAACCGCCGAAACTCTCAAAGAAGCCGGCATCGAGATTTTATCTGTCAGTGATTACACTGGCTTTCCCGAAATGATGGAGGGTCGCTTGAAGACTCTCCACCCTCGAATTCACGGTGCAATTTTGGGCAGTCGAGAAAAATCTTCTCATGTCGATGATGCCAAAACCTACGGCATCAAATGGATTGATCTCGTTGTCGTCAATCTTTACCCCTTTGAAGATATCGCCAAGCTTTCACGGCCCGAGTGGAACCAGCTTGTAGAAAATATTGATATTGGAGGACCTGCCATGATTCGAGCGGCGGCCAAAAATCATCGTCACGTGACGGTCGTCGTGAGTCCCAAAAATTATAAGGCCTTGATTCAGAGAATTAAGAAAAATCCAGAATCTCCTTTTGATTTGGAATATCGGTGGGAAATGGCTGCTCGAGCGTTCAGGCACTGCGCCATTTATGATTCGATGATTGCCTCGACGATGAGCCAATTCAAGATTGATGAAAATTTTGACCTACAAAGAGAGGGCTTTCCTCGATATCACTTTGTGCATGGAAGACTTTTGCATGAGCTTCGCTACGGAGAAAATCCGCATCAAAAAGCGGCGGTGTATCGACTTTCTCGGCCTAAAGAAGATATGCCGATTTCGAAAAGTCTTCAGGGAAAAGAATTGTCGTTTAATAACTACCTCGATGCGGATTCCGCTTGGACTTTGATCAGAGAGCTTCCTCCCAAATCGGCAGTCATCATCAAGCATAACAGCCCTTGTGGTGTAGGAATTGGATCAAGCGCACTTGAGAGTTTTCAGCGAGCCCTATCGTCTGATCCTGAAAGTGCCTTCGGTGGAATCGTAGCTATCTCTGATCATGTCGACGCTGATCTCGCTTCAGTCTTACAGGAACATTTTTTTGAGATTGTCTGCGCCCATAGCTTCGGCGTCGAAGCTCGCGAAATCTTGCAGAAGAAAAAGAATTTGAGAATCATTCTGATCCCTAAAACAGAAAATAACGAAGAAGACTTCGAAAAGCATAAGAATTTATCAGTCGATATTCGAAAACTTCACGGCGCCTATCTTGTGCAAGAAACAGATGAGTTTTCAAGCTTTCATGATTTTATTTTCGGACTCGATAGTCAATGTGTCACGAAACGAGCGCCCACCGAGGAGGAACTTCGAGCTCTTCGTTTGGCTTGGGTGATTGCAAAAAACGTAAAAAGTAATGCAATTGTGATTGCGAATGAAACTCAGAGCTTGGGAATCGCTGGCGGAGAAGTGAACAGAAAATTCGCCACTCTCTCGGCCGTCACAAGAGCTCATTCGAAAAGCTCTGAAATTCATGTTTGTGCCAGTGATGGATTCTTTCCATTTAAGGACAGTGTAGAGATTCTTGCAAAAGCCGGCATTACCGCCATCGTGCAGCCCGGCGGAAGTATTCGCGATGAAGAGGTCATCGAGGCTTGTAATCAACACGAAATCGCCATGATTTTTACAAAAATGAGGCACTTCAAACATTGATCAAAAACGAAAAAGTCTTGGTGATTGGATCAGGTGGCCGTGAGCATGCCCTCGTGTGGCATCTTCTTCAATTCGGACACCGTGTCGAGTGTGCGCCAGGAAGTGATGCGATTTCAGAGATTGCACCCGTTTGGGGCTTTAAAAATTTTGATGATCTGCTCTCACAAATTAAGCAGCGAGATCTTCGGCTCGTGATTGTCGGCCCTGAAGTTTTTCTCGCTGATGGGCTCGTAGACTTTCTAGAGAAAAACAAGATCGCCACTTGGGGGCCCAATCGAGAAGCCGCACAGTTAGAGACAGATAAATCCTATTCAAAATCCTTTTGTCTGGAGATGCAAATTCCAACGGCTCGGGCTGAGTGCCTCACGGATATTCAGGAATTCGATTCAGCGATTCAAAACTTTCGTTCTCCCTATGTGATTAAGGCGGCGGGGCTTGCGGCAGGAAAAGGCGTTTGGATCGGAGAGGATAAAGCCGAGGCGAAAAAATTTGCCAAAGAGTCTCTCGATAATCACTCAAGCTTACTCATTGAAGATTTCATATCGGGTCGCGAGATCTCCTGTTTTTATCTTGTTGATGGAGAAAATTTTTTATTTTTTGGAGCAGCTTGCGATCATAAACGATTGCTCGATGAAGATGTCGGGCCGAACACAGGCGGTATGGGCGCATATAGCCCTCCTGAGATCTGGTCAGAGGCCCTCAAAAATGAGATTGAAACAAAGATTCTTATTCCGACTTTACAAGGCCTAACAAAAAGAAAAACCCGATATCGAGGATTCTTGTTTTTGGGTCTCATGATAAATTCTAAGAATGAGCCTCTTTTAATCGAATATAACTGCCGAATGGGAGATCCCGAAACTCAAGTGATCTTGCCTCGTCTAAAGATCTCTCTGCTTTCTTTGATAGAAGATCTCGACTCAAAAAAGCCCGTCAGTTCATCTCAAATTTTTTCATCTCAAAGTTCTCTCGCGGTCATTGGCGCATCAAAAGAATATCCTTCTTCGCCAAGCACTCCCGTTGAACTCTCTGAACTCTCTCACATTCCTAGCGACTGCTTTCTTTTTCACGCCGGAACAAAAAAAGAAGATTCACAATTTTATGGTGTAGGAGGCCGTCTTTTTGCGCTTGGAGCTTTAGCCAATGATCTAGGAGACTGCCGCCAACGTGTTTATTCTTGGCTTGAGCAAAAGAAACTTGATCGAAAAATTCATTTCCGAAAAGATATAGGCTCGCGCAAAGGAGAAAATAATGGCCGAGATTCGAGGATTTAAAGCTCATCTGTATTCAGAGAATCTGCACAATGAAATGCAAGATTTGATTTCACCGCCCTACGATGTGATTCATGAAGAGGGGCGCCAAGGTCTCATTCAAAAAAATAAATTTAATAGTGTTCAGATTTGTCTCAAAGCACCGAATCAAACTTATCAAGACATGAAGAATATCTTTGAGAAGTGGAAATCTGAAAAAGTTTTAGAGCAACACCCGAGAGATGCTCTCTATTTGATTGAAGAGAGATTTTTATTAAATGACAAAGAAATGACGCGCATCGGATTTATCGGACTTCTAAAAACTTCGGATTTTTCTGAAAAAAAAATACTCCCACATGAAAACACTCTTTCAGGCCCGAAGAAAGATCGCTTTGAGCTTTTAGAAAATCTACGAGCCGAGGCTTCTCAGGTCTTTTTTTGCTATGACGATCCAGATCAGCTCATTGAGGGAATCTACAATGATTTGAAACAAACTTCTCCACGAGTTTCTATCGAAGATCCGAGCGGCGTTTCTCGAAAACTTTGGGTCTTAGATCAGCCTCAAATTTTGAAAAAAATAAAAGGGCACTTCTCGAACAAAAAGCTTCTTATCGCAGACGGGCATCATCGATATGAAACGGCTCTTTCTTTTTCAAAGACTCATCCAGAAATAGAATCTCAATATGTTCAGGCTTATTTTACTAATCGTCTGTCACCAAATTTTGAAATTCTTGCCATTCATCGAATCTGCTCATTACCCGAGAACTGGACTGACGAGACTTTTTTAAAAGCGCTCGCCAAAAGGTTTCAAGTGGAAGCTCTCGAGAAAACCGAAAGCTCATTGACGGAGTTTGTGGAGTCACACAAAAATCCTGAACGAATTGGATTTTTGTTAGTTTCTAAGAATCTTCAAAAATCTTTTTTCGTGAGTCGAAAAAAAGAGACTGAAAATGACGCAGAAATTTTCTCGCTTCAAAAAGAAATCTTTGAACCGCTCTTTCAGTGGACTTCTGCTGACATCGCCAAAGAGAAGCTCTCTTTTGAGCATGATGAAAAGATGTTTCTCGAACGAATCAAAAAGACTCGAAATGGAATTGGATTTTTATTACCACCCACTGATCTTGATCTTGTGATGAAAATTGTAGAAACGGGCGAACGAATGCCTCAAAAGAGCACCTTCTTCTATCCAAAAATTGCCTCGGGTCTTGTGATTTATGAGCTCGGCTCGTTTGAGCCCTGAGATTGTCTTCGAGCTTCTGCTTCCATGGCTAAACGAATGCATTGTCGCAACTCTTGATCTTCAACGGCTCGCAAAGTCATTTCTTGGCGCTCAGAAAGTCTAGGAGTTTGCTCTGCCCTTTCAACAAAATCTTTTTCCGTTTTTGTTAGCGGCTTTAGCTCAATTCTTCCGACGCGAAATTGCAGGTCTTTGAGCTTGGATTGTGGACATTGAGATCGGATTTTTCCGAGAATCGAGGGCTTCAAAAAATGAAGCTGCTGCGCCCACGCCTGATGCGCCACCTGCACCCACAGCGTCTGACTACGAATCTCTATCGGAGCTGTCACTTTTGATAGATCGACTCCAACAATCTGAGGCCATTTTGACCAGATCTGATGACTTCTCATGTGCTCTCGAACACTGGAGGGCCATTTGATTTTTTCCATCAAATTTTCAAGTGCTTCAAGCTGGCCTTCTTTTCGCTTTGCCATAGGTAAAGTCTCTCACTTTCAGCGTTTCATTGTCATTAAATTCGTTATACTAGGGGCATGAAGACCTCAGATATTCTTCCTAGCCTAAAAAAATCGATCCTAGTCGATGGCTTTGACATTATTTTCGATGCCGAAAAAAGTCGAGGCTCTCGGCTCTGGGATGCCAAAAATGAAAGACACCTGATTGATTTTTTCTCGTTTTTTGCGAGCAACCCCATTGGCTTTAACCATCCCCAACTCCAAGACCCCAGCTTCGAAAAGGAGCTATTGCTCGCCGCTAAGGTCAAGGTCTCTAATTCTGATGTTTACTCCAGTATTTTGGCTGATTTTGTGGAATTCTTTCACCAAAACTTCTGCCCGATGTTTGATCGACTTTTCTTTATTGAGGGCGGCGCCCTGGGGGTTGAAAATGCCATTAAGACAGCACAAGACTGGAAGGTTCGGAAAAATCTAGCCGCTGGGCATGGTGAAATTGGCGGTGAGGTGATTCATTTTCGCCAGGCCTTTCATGGCCGCACGGGCTATACGCTCTCACTCACCAATACTGTGCCCGACAAGACCGCCTATTTTCCAAAATTTGATTGGCCCCGAATCACAAATCCGAAGCTTCGCTTTCCGATCGACGAAAAAAATCTTGAAGAGACACTAAAACTCGAAGATCAAGCCATTCAAGAAATTAAATCGGCATTCGCCAATCGTAAAAATCGAATCTGTGCCATTTTGATTGAGCCAATTCAGGGCGAAGGTGGCGATAACTTATTTCGAAAAGAATTTTTGAAAAGCTTAAAAGATTTGAGTTTGGAAAATGACTGTCTCTTGATTTTTGATGAAGTGCAAACTGGCATGGGAATCACCGGCAAGCGCTGGGCATTTGAGCATTTTGAAGTTCAGCCAGACCTCATGGCTTTTGGAAAAAAAGTTCAGGTGGGTGGGTTTGCCGCCAAACTCGAGCGCCTTCAAGAGGTGGATCATGTTTTTAAAGTGCCAAGCCGCATTAACTCCACTTGGGGTGGCAATCTGGCCGATATGCGAAGATCTCTTGAGTTCATGCGAATCATTTTAAAAGAAAATCTTCTCGAAAATGCCCGGCACTTAGGTGATTACCTAAAAACCGAGCTTGAAAACATGGCTCGAGAGACGAATAAAATCTCTAATGTGCGTGGCTTAGGACTCTGGCTCGCCTTTGATTTTGAGAGTACAAAAATACGAGATGATTTTTTCAAAAGATCTTGGAATAACGGAGTCATGCTTCTTAAATGTGGTGAGATTTCTATTCGGCTTCGACCCCTTCTAAACCTGTCTCGAGAAGAAGCCGATGAAGGTCTCGCATTGATCAAAAAAACTTTAACACTCTAAGGCTGAGGTGAATTCGATGAAAACTCAAGGCATTCTAAACGAAGAAAAAAATATCTACGGCCCTCAGATTCAAGGGGCGCACTGGATCAACTCTCAAATGATTACCGGAGATCGATTTTTTAAATCAATCAACTCATCCGATCACCGCGACATCGTGGGAAGCTTTCCCTCGGCAGGAAAAAAAGAAATCGATCTAGCGGTTTCGGCGGCGACCAAATCCTTCGAGACTTGGAAGAAAATGCCCGCCCCTCTAAGAGGAGCCGCGATCGGTCGCCTTGCCAAAGTTTTAGAGCGAGAAAAAGAATCACTCGCAAAAATCATCACGAGAGAAATCGGAAAACCCTATCGTGAATCTCTGGGAGAAGTTCAAGAAGCCATTGATACGGCGCAGTTTTTTCAGTCTGAAGGACGGCGGCTCTATGGGCAAACCGTTCCCTCTGAATTGCCTCAAAAAGAACTGATGACCTATCGACGGCCGCTTGGCGTTTGTCTCATGATTACGGCGAGTAATTTTCCATTTGCCGTGCCCTCGTGGAAAATCATTCCAGCACTTCTGGCCGGAAACACCGTGATTTGGAAGCCCTCGCCTGATGCGCCCGCCACAGCGCTTTCTTTTGCTCTTTGCTTTGAAGAAGCGGGCTTTCCCTCAGGATGTATCAATCTGTTGTTCGGCGAAAACGAAACGGGCGAACTTCTCATGCGAGAAGTGGAAGCCAATCGAATTCACAAAGTTTCTTTCACCGGAAGCACAAGGGTTGGAAAAAAAATTGGAGAGATCTGTGGAAGAGCTCTTCAGAACCCCTCGCTTGAACTTGGTGGAAAAAATCCCCTAGTGATTTTATCGGATGCTCAAATTGATAAAGCGGTCAGCACATCTATTGTTTCTTGTTTCGGCACCGCTGGGCAACGTTGCACTTCGACTGGAAGTATTATCTTAGAAGACTCAATCTATGATCACTTCAAGAAAAAGTTTCTAGAAAAAGTAGATCAAATTCGAATCGGAAACCCTCTGCTTGATGAAAAAGTTCTTTATGGCCCACTTTTTTCAGAGCGATATTTATCGACATTTTTGGAGCATTTAGACTGGGGCAAATCGGAGGGCGGCCACCTCCTTCGCGGAACTGGCCGAATCACTTCAAAAAATCCTTACCCTCATTTTGTCGGAAATCCTGATGATGGTTGGTATGTAAGTCCCTGTGTGTGGGAAAATGTCTCATCGTCAATGCGTCTCTTTCAGGATGAAATTTTTGGTCCGAGCATCAACTTGGTTCGTGCTAAGAACTTCGATCATGCCCTCGAGTTGGCAAATTCTACTGCCTACGGGCTTTCTTCTGCGATTTTTACGCAAGACCCACTGAAAATGCTGCAATTCAAAGAAGGCATCCAGGCGGGCATGACGAGTATTAACAATTCGACGACCGGAGCTGAAGCTCATTTGCCCTTTGGAGGAACCAAGTCTTCTGGCAATGGAACTCGTGAAAGTGGAATATGGGTCTTAGAGAGTTATACTCGTTGGCATGCGGTAAACGTGGATTTATCATCTCATCTTCAGCTAGCTCAGATGGATGTGGAATATGGCAGCACAGGTGAGCCGATTGACTTTCAAGCTTGGGTCAAAAATTAAAGCCCAAAGCCTCCTAGGGAGCTGAGCATTTTCTGACAATAATCATGGTGAATGATTTCGTTGGCGATCTGCTCGATCACTTTAAGCTTGGCTCTTTCGTCAGAGGTTAAACCTTTCATCTCTTTTAAAAACATCTCGACAGAGGCTAGCATCGGAAGATTTTTCCTTCTCACGTCTCGACCGATATCTTCTATCTTCTTTCGAAGCGCTTCATCTTCAGGAAGAATCTTTTCAATATAGGCAGCAAAATCTCTAAAACTCATGCCGACTCGAGCCAGCTTGTCAGCATATTCAATTAAAAGATTCTGATAGAAATGCTGAAGATCGAGAGTTTGAGGAACACCAAGCTTCGCCGCCAAAATCAGCTTTTGAGAATTGGATGCTGAAGCAAAGATCTGCTTTAGCGCTTTTTCATAATAATTCACAAACTTTGAATGATAAAAAGCATAAGATTCATTGGGCCAAGGAAATCGCACGAGAGTGCCATCTGTTTCTTTAAAGTTTTTCAATAAGAGTCTAGGAAATTCAAGAATCATAAGCAGTCGAGACCATTCTTCTGTGTCCATCTCTTTATCTTTACCCAACCATTGATTCCATCGTGTTAATTGATCCCCTAGATGAAACAAAATTAAATTGATCAGATCGGTCTTTCCCTCTTTCAGATCAGGAGGAAAAAAAGATAAACTGTCTTTATAATAAAACTCCAAAATTTCATGCGGCTCTGAAAATTTGTTTCTTGAAAAATGCATGATGGCCAAAAAAACTGACTCGGAATCTCTATGGAAATTATTTCTCCAATATATTTTTAAGGCTCTCGCTAAATCTTTTGAATCCTTGCTCCAAAACCACATCCCCTCCCTCGGTGTTTCGAGTCGCTCAAAACTTTGCTGGGCATAGGCATGCAGTAAATCATTCATAAAATTAGAAAACTCATCGACTGGAAGAATTCTCTTTAGACCCCCAATGATTTCTCGACTCTGCGCCACATCTAAAGGCTTTTTGAGCAAAAGCTCCGTCAATGACTGAACTCCTCGACCAGAGTCAGTCTTTTGCCATTCTTTTAAAACTCGATCCGCCGAAGAATCTGCTCGAAGCGGCAAGATCCCCACAAACAACATGAAACAAAAAAGACCAAAAAAATTTCTAAGGCCCATGATTAAAGACCCTAGCATTAGTCTTCATAATAACAAAGAGGGGAGCCTAATTTAGTTGTTTGAATTGAGAGTCGCGAACGATCATCAAACGAGGGCTTCGCCGCCACTGATTTCTATCGACGTTAATCTCTCCAGAAACTCCCTTAAAAGAGCGAATTTTAAGAATACGAGAGAGCATCTCTTCGCGAGTTACTGGCCCTGGAATTCCTCTCATAATATCCACCAAGGCCAAGCCTACATCAAAAACCTCGGCTGAAAGCTTTGAGGGCTCCTGGTCGAAATTACTTTTATAAGTTTCAACAAAATACTGACTGCCATCCTCACTGGCATCCGCATAAAAAGATTCCGTAAACACCAAGCCCTCGGCTGCTGTCTGACTTCTTTCTAAAAGCTTAGCTGAGTTAACCCCCGATAAACCCACCACCTGAACGCCATAGAGCCTTAAAAAAGGTAAGGTCGGAAGAATCAGCCCCACCTTATCGGCAGAATCAGGAAGAAACAAAACATCGAAAGTTAAAATCGGCGGCAGAGACTCCAGATTGGAAACGCAATCAAAGCCCACCTCTTTAGGCCCTAAATTCTCTGGGCAAATCTCATCTGATCGAAGCTTAGGATGATCCAATCGAATCATTCTCTTTAGCTCTTCTTTAAAATCTGTCGCCTCTTTCGGATACATTTGAATCTCAGTCGATTCGATGCCATCTCGTCCAAAAACCTTTTGCGCCTCATCCATCACAGCCCAGCCGTAATTGCTGTCAGGAAACAAGACTCCGATCTTTCTTGAGCCCATCTTATTTCGAATGAAGTCAGAGAGACTCGCCAACTGATCTTGCAACGAAAGCGAAGATCGAAAATTGTAGCGCCCAAAGAAACTGAGATTTTCTCGAAGCGCCAATGAAATCACTGGCACTCTTAAAATCTGGGCACGCTCAAAAATAAACTCGCTATCTTCAGCGCCGATCGGCCCAATAAGAGCTGCCACATTGTGCTTGAGCACCAAAGTTTGAAATGCCTCTAACAAAGTATCTTGATTGTTGCCTATATCAGCGATGATAAACTCAATGCCCGATGCAACGGCTAAATCATTCAAAAGCTGAACGCCGTTAAGAATTTGAGCTCCGAAGGCGGCATAAGGGCCGCTCAGCGGGGCTAAGACTCCAATTCGTCTCGACTCCATTAAGCTTCTTTGATCTTGAAGCTTTAAAAGCTGTTCTGCTCGCAAATGAAGGTCAGAAATTCCATCGTCTTCAATTCCGCGAAGCTGCGCCATTGCTTGGTCGATCGATTCCGCCCTCATCAAGCTTAGATAGGCATGATAAAGCGCTACGTTTCGGCCCAAACTAGAACCCACCCGCTGCAAAATGCTTTGAGTCGGCCCGATCTCTAGCGGTGGCTCTGAAACCAAAGCCGTTAAGTCAGACCAAAACTCTTTCGCCAGATCGGGATTTAGAGAATTTTTATCTCGAAGAATTTGAACCCATTGATCTAACCAGAGATATCTTTGAATTCTCTCATCACTTCGCTCTGATGGATTTTGGCGAATATATCGAATTCCCTGCATCAAAGAATCATAAGAAGATTCAAGGCTGGGAGCTTCGGGCGTGCCAACAAATCCCGGACCCGTGGACTTCGGCGCACAGCCCCACTGAACAACTAAAAAACTAATCGCTAGACTGAGCGACCTGACCGTAGATTTCTTCAGCCATGGAATGAGCCGCATCTGTGAGTTCCGTTTTTGCATTTTGAATCTGCTCTAATGTGGATTCCGCCTCTAAAAGTTTTTTGGCATTGGCCAAAGCTTTTGAAACTTTATCTACCATCTCTGAAGTTAGCGTGTTTTGAAATTCATTGACAGATTTTTCTGAACTGAAAACCAAACTCTCTAATTCAATTCGACTCGTCGCCAAAGTCTTCGCCTCGGCATCTTGGGCCGCATGGGTCTGTGCGTCTTGAATAATGTCTTTAATCTCTTTTTCTGACAACCCACTCGAAGATCTGACTTTGATCGCTTGCTCTTTTCCAGTTCCTAAATCTTTTGCCTTAACACTCACTATCCCATTTGAATCGATCGAAAACGTGACTTCGATTTGAGGCACAGCTCGTGGAGCTGGTGGAATATCGGTGAGCTCAAACTTCGCCAAGGTTTTATTGTAGTCAACGATTTCCCGCTCACCCTGCAAAACATGAACATTCACAAAACTTTGATTGTCTTCAGCGGTCGTAAATATTTTTGATTTCTTTGTAGGAATCGTCGTGTTTCTTTCAATAATTTTTGTAAACACTTTTCCGGCGGTCTCAATTCCCAATGAAAGTGGAGTGACGTCTAACAGAACTACTTCAGAGACTTCTCCTCTGAGAATAGCTCCCTGAACACTTGCTCCGATAGCGACGACTTCATCCGGATTAAGCGAAGCATCTCCCTCTTTTC
>JBMTHG010000021.1:0-20655 GCA_049436045.1 Bdellovibrionota bacterium | reverse complement strand
TGTGGCCTCTAAAATTACCCAATCACCCTCGACTAAAAGTGGAGTGCTAAGCGGATGAGCCGCACTGAGCGAATGTAATTCCCGAAGCAATGGATCAGAAGAGCTAAAGCCCTCAATGCTCGTCATCTCATTTAACTTTTGATTTTTTTGTTCTCTTAAGTCAGCGCCTTTGGCTTTTAGATTAGAAATCTTAAGTTTATTCGCCTTTAAGTCTTCATAAATGCCCATGACGTAGCTTTGCAACTTCTCACCTTGAATCTCACTTTGAATCTGAGAGCGGGCTTCTTCAAAGCTCATTGGCTCCGGGGGCAGAACTTCTAAGCTTCTCACCAATAAAAGACTGTCTTCAAACTCCTCTGGCTCAATCCAAGATTTTAACTCAGCTTGAAAAGCCTGCTGAGTGAGGGAAAACGGTAACAAAGCGGTGCGGTCGGTGCTCTGAAGGGCTGGTGTTTCGGTAATCTCAAACCCGAGCCCCGTTAATTTTTGAAGATTCTCGTTTGCTTTGTTCACATAATCACGTCTGACTTGGCCACGAAGGCTTTCGGTCGCCTGTTTGCGTTTTTCTTTCGAGAGTTCATAAAGAATCTCGTTGCGGCGATTATCGAGTGATTTTTCAGATGTGCTTTGATCCACAACAAAGACAAGATGATAACCAAAATCCGTTTTTATCGGGCCTAACAAATCCCCCGCTTTGGCTTTAAAAACTGGGTCTGAGAAAGGTTTCACCATATCTGAAGACGCAAAATAGCCCAAATCTCCGCCTTTAAAGGCCGTGGCATAATCCTCAGAAAACTCACGAGCGGCTTTTTTAAAAACTTTTTCAAAATTCTCTGAAGACTTTGCTTTCTCGCTCTTCAAATCGCGGGCGATTTTTTGAGCCTTTTTTAAGCCTTCTTGGCTGCGATCAGAGACCAAAATATGAAACGCGCGAGCCTTTTTATCAGCCCACTTTGGATCAGAAGAGGCGGCAATCTTTTGATCGTAATAAACTTCAACTTCCTCATCGGATGAGGCTGTTGGAATCTCAACGTCTTCTAAAGAGATTCGAGCGATTTGAAAGACCCTCTTCTCTGGCGTTAAGAAACTTGACTGATTTTGATCATAAAACTTTTTCAAATCTTCCTCTGAGGCTCTAATCGCTGATGCGATGCTGGGCGATTTGAGACTAAATCGAGCGCTCCAAAGGTCGGCCGTTGTATTCTCAATTAAAAACTTTGATTCAATCTCCGAGTTCGAATGTAAGCTTGAGGCATCGACCAATTGCCGATAGCGCCGAGCCTTGATTTCTTCAATGAGGCTACTTTCAAAATTTCTAGGTTGAATTCCATTTTGCTCAAGAACAATCTGATAAATTCTAGGAGAAAATCTTTTCAAGTCTGGATCCTGAAAAGCTTCGATTTTGTTCAATTCAGCGAGAACATCCGCCTGTCCGACGACGATGCCAATCTGATCGGCTTCTTGAGCTAAAATTTTTCGACTGATGAGAGATTGGGCCACCTGCCGACGAACAAACTGTTCCAAATTTTTGTTCACAGCCTGTCCACCACCAAAAATTTGCCCATAAGCTTCAAGTTGTCGTGCAGCGACTCGTTGAAATTCAGAGTAGGGAACAGGATCTCCGTTGACTGTGGTTAAAACACTTATTCCGCCACCTTCTTCTTGAAAGACGCCCCAAAAAATGAAGCTAATGATAATGAGTCCGAAGAGAATAACGGTAAAAGTAGAGTTCTTTTTGTTTCTGAAAAACTGCATCGCCATGAGGGCAAGTGTCCCAAATTGTTGCTGTATCGGCAAGGGCTCTCCTTCAACTCGTTAAAATTTTCTATAGCCTTTCGTGGCAACTTCCTTTTTAGTTAAGGGGTGATTTTTGATTCTTTGCTTGGAATGTTTTCGAATGACTTGGCCATTGATCTCGGAACGGCCAATACATTGGTCTATGTAAAAGGGCGAGGGATCGTTTCGAGTGAACCCTCAGTCGTCGCCGTTGAGAAAGATGTTCGCGGTGGCAGGCGGGTTCATGCTGTGGGTCGCGAAGCCAAAGAGATGCTTGGTAGAACTCCCGGCAACATCGTTGCGATTCGTCCGATGAAAGACGGAGTGATCGCCGACTTTGAAGTAACAGAGGCTATGCTTCGCTACTTCATCGGTAAAGTTCACAACCGAAGATTTGGTCTTCGACCTCGAATCGTGATTTGTGTTCCCTTCGGAATCACTGAAGTTGAAAAACGGGCCGTGAAGGAATCGGCCGAAAGTGCCGGGGCTCGTGAAGTCTATTTGATCGAAGAGCCAATGGCCGCGGCGATCGGAGCGGGTCTTCCGATCACGGAGCCTTCAGGCAATATGATTGTCGATATTGGGGGTGGAACCACAGAGGTGGCTGTGATTTCTCTCGCGGGAATTGTCTTTAGCAACTCTGTTCGCATGGCGGGAGATCGAATGGACGAGGCCATCGTTCACTACATGAAGCGAAAATACAATTTGGCCATTGGTGAAAGAACGGCAGAGCGAATCAAGATCGAGATTGGCTCGGCCTATCCGGATCCCGATAGAAATGAAAAGACCATGGAAGTGAAAGGTCGGGATTTAGTGGCGGGGATTCCAAAAACTTTGCTGGTTTCTTCAGATGAGATTCGAGAAGCTTTATCTGAACCCATCAATGCGATTGTAGAGGGTGTGCGAATGGCGCTGGATCGTACTCCACCCGAACTTTCAGCAGATATTATGGATAAGGGAATTGTTTTAGCGGGAGGAGGGGCCTTACTGCGTAATTTGGATATTCTTCTTCGAGAGGAAACGGGCCTGCCGGTCATGATTGCAGATGATCCATTGACGGCTGTGGTCAGGGGCTCTGGCAAGGTGCTCGACGAGCTTGATCTCTTGAAGAAAGTGACCAATCGCGGCTCTTAAAAAAAACAAATGCTCATTCCATCCATTCAGTCTCGCCGGCCTTGGCTTTTGGTCGTTTTTGTCATCGTGATTGGCCTCGAGCTTTATTTCAATTTCTCTTTCAAAGGAGGCTTGCAAGAGCGCACACGTCTCATTGATCGATTTTTCGGCAGCATCACTTTGCCAGTGGAATACCTAATCGCTGAAATTAAAGCGGGGGCGGCCAATTCAATTCGCTATTCCGCAGATTTGTTAAATGCAAAATCCGAAAACTTAAAGCTCAAAGCACAAATTCAAGATCAGAAGATGTCTCTTCATTTTTTAGAGGAGCTTCGGCTTGAAAACGAGAGGCTTCGAAGTCTTTTGGGCTTTAAAGAAGCTCAGCCTCTTAGTTACAAGCCGGCGAAGATCATCGGAAAGGATCCAGGCATTTTTTTCAGAACAGTGATTATAGATCGTGGAAGCCAAGACGGAATTTCAGAAAAAATGCCGGTGGTGAGTTCGAGAGGTTTGGTGGGCTATGTTCTTCAGTCCAGTTTTTGGAGCTCAAAAGTTCTTTTAATTACCGATCTCAACTCGAGTGTGGATGCGGTTGTTCAACGATCTCGCACGCGAGCCATCGTGGGCGGTGATATTGACGGAAGTTTGAACTTGAGATTTTTGCCAAGACGTCAGGATGTTAAGGCGGGAGACGTATTGGTGACCTCGGGTTTAGGAGGCGTGTTTCCGCCTGGCTTTCAGATCGGAACAATCAGTCGCGTGAAAAAAAATCCGAATGAGGTTTTAGATGAGGTGGATGTTGATCCTGCCGTTGATTTCGACTCCCTTGAAGAAGTCTTAGTCGTGACAGATCTGTCAAAAGTGAAGGATTGATTTCATGTTAGAGCGTGAGACAACATGGAAGCTCGATATTTTTGTCGGTTTTCTTTGGGTGCTTTGGGTTCTAATCGTCACGAGTCTTCAATTGCCTGATTGGCTCAACCTCACGGGTTTTAGCTGGTTGCTGTTGTTTGGAGCAGCCCGTTGGTCTTGGATTCAAGCGGCAATTTTCTTGCTGATTCTTGGGTGGATTTTTCATGGTTTATCACTCACTCCCTCGGGTGTCTTTTGGCTCTCTGGAATTATCGTTTTTAGTATCCTAAAGATTGCGCAACTGCGGATCATGGTTCGTAATGCCCTTCAGTTCGCCGGGAGTGTATTTTTGACAAGCCTGCTCTATTCGGGAATTCAGCTCTTTTTGATTTTTAAAATCTATCCAGAGCAAGCTTGGAGTTGGATGTTGCTTGTTTTTTTGATGAGCAGTGCAGCGGCGCAGGCGATAGTAGGCTTTTTTATCTATGTAATTTTTGTTAAACTGGCGTCTAAGAAGTGAGATTATCAACGCCCGGAAGTTCAAATGACCTGAGAAATCGAGCAATCAGTCTGGCGATTGCGTTCTCTTTGCTTTTAGGTCTCATACTCACTCGAATTTGGTTTCTTCAGATTTGGAAGGGAGATGAATACCGCCAGTTTAGTGATCGAAATCGATTCAAAATCAAACGTTTGGCGGCACCTCGAGGTCAGATTGTAGATCGTCACTTTCAGCTATTGGCCGACAATCGTCCACGTTTTGATGTTTATTTTACTCGTGGCTATGCCTCAGACCTCGATCATGAGTTAAAAGTTTTGTCGCAGATCTTTCAATGGTCTTCAGACGAAAGCGCCAAAAGAAAATCTGATATCAAAAGTGGCTCAGCCTATAGCGAAAAGAGACTGGCCCGAGATATTTCTTGGGATCAGTTGGCTCAGATTCAAGCCCGAGCTTTAGAGCTAAACGGCGTCGACATCGACGTCTTGGCTGTTCGTGACTATCTTTATGGCGACGCATTTTTTCATGGGATTGGCTACACCGGTGAAATCAACGAAGTTGATCTTGAGCGCCTATCAAAAAGATATCCCGAAAGAAAATATCGGTTAGGAGATGAAATCGGAGTCATTGGAGCCGAGTCATTTTATGAGTCTTTGTTAAGAGGAACAGAGGGGCGTCAGTTTGAAGTCGTTGATGTGAAGGGGCGGCCGGTTCAAAGATCTGGATTAAACCTATTTGATCAAAATCTGAGAGTGGAACCTGAAGCCGGCAAGGTTCTTCAACTCAGCATTGATCTACCGCTTCAATTAGAAACACTTCGAGCTTTTGGTGATGAACAGGGAGCCGCCGTGGCCATCTCAACCAAGACGGGAGAGATCTTGGCCTTGGTCTCAAGGCCGGCGCTCGATCCCAATATGTTTACGAAGCTCGTGAGTTCGAAATTTTTGCAAGACTTAAAGAATGATCCCGGAAAGCCATTTTTAGATCGCACTTTAGCAGAGCATTATCCTCCAGGCAGCACATTAAAGCTTGTGATGGCGACGGCTCTTTTAGAAAATCAGATCGTAAAACCGAACACGACTTATAATTGTCCGGGCTTCTTTCGGTATGGGCGCCGAGTGTGGCGATGTCATAAGCGTTCAGGTCATGGTGAGGTGAATTTAAAAAAGGCCATCAAAGAATCTTGTGATGTCTATTTTTATAATGCGGGATTGCTGCTGGGTCTCGATGCCATGTCTGAATGGTCAAAAAAATTTGGTTTAGGAAAGCGAACAAATTTAGGACAAGAGCTTTTTCTCAAAGACGGAAAAGTTGAAAAGTTAAAACGATTCAATTTCGAGCAGTCGGGTTTTGTTCCTGATTCAAAATGGGTTTTGGAAAAAGGGCACACCTCCATTGAGGGTGAAACGATCAATGCCGGAATCGGTCAAGGCGGTTATGTGGCAACTATCGTTCAGCTGGCTCGAATGGTTGCGGCCTATGCCTCTGACTCCAAACTCTATCACCCGCAACTCGTGAAATCGATTCGATCTCCAAGTGGTGAGACCATTCAAGAATTTTCGGCCGCGATAGAGACAGAGATTGATTTAAACCCCATCATGAAAAATGAAGTGATGAGTGCGATGACGGCGGTCGTTAATGAGATCGATGGAACAGCAATCGGCTCTCGAGTTTCGGAGTTTAAGTTCGGGGGAAAAACTGGAACCTCTCAAGTGGTTTCTCTTCAACACACCGAAGACAAAAAAGATGTGGCAAGAAATTTGCAAGATCATGCGCTTTTCGTGGGCTTAGCTCCCATGGAGGATCCGCAGATTGCCGTGGCCGTCGTCGTCGAGCATGGCGGAAGTGGAAGTCGATCGGCAGCGCCAATTGCCAAGGCCATGGTGCGAAACTATCTCTCAAGAACTTTGGCCAAATTAAATAAAAATCAAGTGAAGGATCACAAAGAATGAATCCATCTCCTTCGTCTCAAAATCGAATCTTTAATCACTTTGACTGGAGTTTTTTGGGGCTGGTGCTTGGAATCTCAGCTCTTGGTTTGATGACTTTGTATAGCTCAACCTATCTCAATCGAATTGATATTTTTTATAAGCAATCTTTGTTTTTAGGAATGGGGCTCGTGATTGCGATGGTCATCGGTCTCATTGATTATCGTATCTTTGAGCGTTTAGCCTGGCCCGCCTATGTGGGTGTGATTCTGCTTTTGATTGCGGTCGATCTTTTCGGAAAAACCTCGCAGGGTTCTCAGCGTTGGCTGGGTTTGGGCCCCATTCACATTCAGCCCTCGGAGCTCGCCAAGTTTGCGGTGATATTAGTTTTAGCTCAGATTTATTCGAGTCACAAAAGCGCTCCGATTGGAGGCTATCGCTTGAAGCATCTTCTTCCGATTTTTGGAATCATCGCCGTGCCGATTCTTCTCGTGTTTTTGCAGCCAGACCTGGGAACCGCCATCATGATCGGCCTTGTGGCGGCATCGATTATCTTTTTTTGTCAGATTCGAATGAGAACTCTCGTGGCTCTGTTTGCTATCGTCGTGGTGAGTGTGCCGATCGCCTATCATTTTGTTTTGAAAGAATATCAACGAGATCGAGTTCGAACATTTTTAGACCCACAGCGTGATCCATTAGGAGAGGGGTATCACTCGATTCAAAGTATGATTGCGGTCGGAAGCGGTCAGGTTTTTGGGAAAGGCTTTCTTCAGGGCACTCAAAGCAAGTTAGAGTTTCTTCCAAAGCATCACACAGATTTTATTTTTTCAGCCTTCGCAGAAGAGTGGGGTTTTGTGGGAGCCACCGTTGTGATGGGGCTATTTGTTTTGCTCACTCTGCTCGGAGTGGATATCGCTCGAAAAGCGAAAGATCAGTTTGGGGCGATACTCGCTGTGGGAGCCACCTCTTTGATCATCTGGCACGTCATTATCAATGTGGGTATGGAGATTGGGGTGCTTCCGGTTGTCGGAGTCACGCTTCCGTTTTTCTCTTACGGGGGCAGTAGCATGATCACCAATATGTTAGCGGTTGGAATTTTGCTTAGCGTTTCGTTTCGAAGGCATGTTTTCTAGATTTTCGAAGCCACGATAAAGGCAATCCAGCATCGAGTCGGATCTTCTTTCTCAGTGCGATAAAACTCTCCGATCGGATTTTCATTTTTGTCTTCTTTTTCCCAATAAACGCTTACGTCTTTGAAGCCAGCGTCTAACAGAAGATCTTTGAGCTCGGGCATCGTCCATGTTCGCCAATTATAGGTGAAGGCTTTGGGATAGGTCTTTCCGTTTGCCAATTTGAACGAAATTGAAAAAAAACTATCGTGGGTCAGGGGGTTAAAGCTCTCTTGTTTCCAAATATAGGTATATTTCTTCGAGCCCTTTCCATAAACATCTCGATCTCGATGCAATCGAAACATCTCAGGCCCTCCAACGAAATCTAACAAAAAAAGCCCGTCTTTCTTTAAGCTTTCGCGTACTTTGCGAAAATAGTTGAGCATCAAGTCGCGCTGTTTAAAAATCCAATAAGAGAAATTACAAGCGCAAACCATATCAACAGGTCGAGTTTTGCTGATCACACTCTGCTGAAGAATATGAAGCCGAGATTTTTGATTTTGATTGAGTTTTAAAAAATGATTTTTTCGACCATATTCCAAAGGTTTGGGGTCAATATCGAGAGCCCAAGCTTGATTCTGACTGGAACGCTTCACCCATTCTGAGGCGACTGCAAAACTTCCACAAAAGTCCTCGCGCAAGGATCGGGGCTTCTTTTTTCGCACCAATCGATAGATATCTTCAAGAATTTCAGCATCATGCTCAGCATCTTGAACCGTCATTTCATAGAGTTCATATTTGGTGGGAGCCCAGGTAGACTTCTTTTTAGTTCGGCCAGGCTTTTTCGATATCTTTGCCATAGTTTGTTCTTGCTAGCTTTCTTATCAGTTACTATTTTCCTTAAGTTAAGCATAAATAGAACTTTGTTTTCGAGGAGTCTTTATCAATGAATAATGTTTCGCTTGTGTCTTTAGGAATTGGCTGTCTGGGCCTGATTGTTGTTTTCTTCGTCTATGTGGCCTTGAGCCGTGGCTCGACCGGAACCGCAAAAATGCTCGAAATCGCAGAAGAGATTCATCGTGGAGCGATGGCTTTTTTGGGTCGGATGTATCGAATTCTGGTTGGTTTCGTGATCATCGTCGCGATCTTGATTTGGTTTGGAATCAGTCATGAGACCTCGATTGCTTTCGTTGTGGGAGCACTTTGCTCCGCACTGGCAGGTTTCTTTGGAATGAAAGCGGCTACAAAAGCCAATGTTCGAACGGCAGCGGCGGCTAAAGATAAAGGTCAAGCAGCAGCCTTGGGTGTAGCCTTTAACGGAGGAGCCGTGATGGGCTTGTCTGTAGCGGCGCTTGGTTTGATTGGGCTTGGCGCGTTGACCATGGTCTATGGCTACGATGAAACAGCCGCTCAAATCATTTCAGGCTTTTCAATGGGCGCTTCTTCGATCGCACTTTTTGCTCGTGTAGGTGGTGGAATTTATACGAAGGCCGCAGATGTGGGCTCTGATCTTGTAGGAAAAGTTGAAGCGGGAATTCCAGAGGATGATCCTCGAAACCCTGGTGTGATCGCTGATAACGTTGGAGACAATGTTGGAGATGTGGCCGGCATGGGGGCTGATATTTTTGAATCCTATGTCGGAGGGATGGTCGCTGCGATTGCGATTGCCGCCACGATGCTTCCTCAGCAAGTTTTGAATCTTACTGGCGCAGAAGATCATCGAATGTATCTTCTAACTCTTCCTCTTATTTTGTCGGTGATTGGTTTGGTGGCGTCGATGATCGGTGTTGCCGGAATGACAGTCTTTAAAAATATGAATCCTGCCAAAGCACTTCGTGGATCAACGATGTTAGCAGCGGTTTTGTTTTTAATAGGCGCTTATATTTGGATTCATCAGTCAGCAATCGTTAATGGGGTGTTCTTCGCCATTTTTGCGGGAACTCTTGGCGGTTTGTTAATTGGTTGGGTCACTGAATACTACACAGCATCAAAGCCGGTGACTCGCATTGCTCATGCTTCAAAAACAGGCCCCGCAACGAATATCATTCACGGTTTTGCGGTGGGCTTAGAGTCTTGTGTAGGACCTCTTTTGATTATCGCAGGAATTATTTGGGTAGCTTACGAGCAAGCTGGTTTGTTCGGAATCGCTTTGGCTTCAATTGGAATGTTGGCCACAGTTGGAATCACGATGTCAGTTGATGCCTATGGCCCGATTGCCGATAATGCTGGTGGTATTTCTGAAATGTCAAAGTTGGGTCCCGAAGTAAGAAAGATCACCGATGGTCTTGATGCTCTAGGAAACACAACCGCAGCGATTGGAAAAGGTTTTGCCATCGGTTCAGCGGCTCTCACTGCTTTGGCTTTGTTTTCAGCTTACGGGCAAGCAGTAGATGCGGTTCGCTATGCGGCTGGCGAAGCTCCCATCATTATGGATATTACCAACGCCAAGGTGGTGATTGGATTACTTTTGGGTGGAATGGTTCCCTTGCTGATTGGTGCGCTCACCATGACCAGCGTAGGAAAAGCCGCAGGGCAAATGGTTGATGAGATTCGACGCCAATTTCGAGAGATTCCTGGACTTCTCGCTGGCGATGAAAATGCTAAGCCTGACACCGCTCGCTGTGTCGATATTTCGACTAAGGCTGCTCTTCAAGAGATGGTTCTGCCAGGTGTGATTGCTGTTTTGGCCCCCTTGGTTGTCGGATGGATGATGGGCCCTGAGGCTCTTGGCGGAATGCTTGCGGGCGCAACTTTGTCGGGTGTGATTTTGGCTTTGCTGATGTCAAACTCGGGTGGAGCTTGGGATAACGCGAAGAAGGCGATCGAAAAAGGTGAGATCGAAGGTGAAGCAAAAGGTGGCGAGGCTCACAAAGCTGCCGTCGTTGGAGACACTGTGGGTGATCCATTTAAAGACACCTCTGGCCCAGCGATGAATATTCTCATTAAGTTGATGTCGATTGTCGCTCTGGTTCTCGCACCTTTGATTGCCCTGCTCTAAGACAAAAGGAGGCAGACAGATGAGAAAAACAGGCTTTGTCGGTTTGATCGGTGCGGTGGCTTTCGGGCTTGTTTTGTCTTCGTGCAACAAAGAGAAAACTTCAAGTTCCGAAGTAGGGGCCACCAACGAAGCTGAAGCACAGGCTTCAGCTTCTGAAAAAGAAAAGAAAGAGAATGTTATGGTTGAAATGGAAACTTCAAAAGGAACAATCAAAATCGAACTTTATGCAGACAAAGCGCCTCTTACGGTGGCGAATTTTTTGCAATATGTGAAAGATGGTTTCTATTCCAATACGATTTTTCACAGAGTGATCGATGGTTTTATGATTCAAGGCGGAGGCTTTGAATCGGGCTTCAAAGAAAAAGAGACGCGCGCACCTATCAAAAACGAGTCAAACAATGGTCTTAAGAATGAGGCCATGACTTTAGCGATGGCGAGAACCAACGACCCAAATAGCGCTTCAGCTCAGTTTTTTATCAACTTGGTGAATAATCCTTATCTCAATGGAACAGCCTCACGACCTGGCTACGCCGTTTTTGGAAAAGTGATTGAAGGCCAAGACATTGTAGAAGCGATTGGTAAAGCGAAGACCACGACAAAAGACTTCTACGAAGACGTGCCCGTAGAAGAGGTTGTCATCAAGGGCGCAAGAATCATCTCTGCGCCCTAGGTCATTTAAGATTTAGCAATATTGCGACAGAAAATCTTGAATTTGCTCTTTTGAGGCAGCCCCAACCATTTGATTGGCCTCAGCTCCATTCACAAAAACTTTTAGTGTAGGAATACTTCGAATGCCTAATTGGCCTGGGGTGGCAGGGTTGCTGTCGACATTCATTTTTAAAACTTTTACTTTGCCGCCCAGTTCGCCAGAGAGCTCCTCAATAATCGGAGCAATGGCTCGGCAAGGCCCACACCACGGAGCCCAAAAGTCCACGAGAACGGGAACTGGAGCTTTTAATACTTCATTTTCAAATTCTGAATCAGAAATTTCTTTTACGTTTGCCATAGCTCTCTATGAAACTTGAAAGAATTTCACTTGTAAAGAGACTAATCTCTGGCGATCTGGAGGGCTTTGATTCAAAATGTGGGAACTGTGGGCTTGTTTTCGATCGACCTATCAAAAGAAGAGAAAGGCCTTCTTTGGGCGCTTTGGGAGGTTTTCCGGCGCAAAGAGACGGGCCGGCTCACGATTAAAACCCATAGTTCATCTCGCTCAGATTTGACCAAAGAGATTTGGTTTTTAGCGGGGGAGCCCATGGCGATCAAAAGCAACTGGTCTCAAGACTCGCTTCGATATTTTGGCGTGCATCATGCCGAAGAGAGTGAAAAAAATCTCGCAAAGCTCTGGTCGGAACTAGATTCATTGGTAAGTGTCGACTCGTTCGCGCAAGAGGTGTTGAAGCGCGGTTTGATGAATCCTTTAGAGCTTCAAAGTTTCTTGCAGAGATTTTTTCGAGAAAGACTATTTAATGCTCTGAACTTAAGGCGCGGCAGCGTCAGTTTTGTTCCCGAGGAGGCCGCGGGCATTGCCTCTGAGGTCGTGAGGTTAGAGAAGCCTTTCGAGATCGAGCTCTGGAAGCAAATTCTCATTCGCTTTGACGCTCCTTATTGCAAATCTCTTTTCGCCAAGTTTTCAGGAAAAGAGTTTTTGATTGATTGTGATTTTCCATTAAGTTTAGACCCAAAAGAACTTCGAGTTTGGAATCAAATGAGGTCGAAAAATTTATCCGTAAATTCCTTAGACGGCTTAGCCTTGCAGCTTTTGATGGTGGCTCATGAATTTAATTTGGTGAATTGGGGTGGGGGCTCTTTTACCAAGCTCGAATCAGATTTAGAAAGTTTGATAAAAAAGTTTGAAAAGGCAAATGCCTTCGAAGTTCTCAGCGTCAATGAGCAAACCTCGGACGCAGAGGTGAAGGCGAAATATCTTGAATACATCAAAAAATATCATCCAGATCGAATTGCTCCCAATTTGCCAGATCAGATACGAAGTCTTGCCGAGCAAATCATGAGTCAAGTGAATGAAGCTTTTTCGATTCTTTCAGACTCTTCAAAAAAGCAAGAATTACTCGATCAAATCGAGTTAGAGCGAAGAGGGGGAATCGAAGGAATCACTCAGCGTCTCAAAGCAGAATCAGCTTTCGATGAGGCTCGAAGACTTTTGTCTAAAAAAAGCTATCCCGCAGCTCTAAAAATTTTGGAGGGGCCATGCGCCCCTCTAGCCGCTGATTTAGATTATCAAGTCGAGCTCAGCTTTGCTCAATATATGATGCAGAAGAATACAAAACTAGATTCTTCGAGCCTTCGCTTGAAACTGAATCAGTTGTTAGATCAAATCATTCGAGAGCGTTCGGATTATGTTTCGGCTTACTATTACAAGGCTCTTCTTTATAAATTAGATTCGCAAACAGAGAAGGCTTTGGAATATTTTGATGAAGTGTTGAGAAAAAATCCTCAGCATCAAGACGCTGCGGCAGAGGCTCGACTACTTCGAATGCGAAAGACAAATGAAACTCCTGAAAAAAAATCATGGTTTAGAAAGAAAACTTAAATGTTGTATGCTTGGATCTTAGTTTCGGCACTTCTTTATGTTCTTTGCGCTGTTTCGGCGAGCTTATATCTGAGAACTTTAGAGCGAAGATTTTTGCGCAATGCCAATTTGACGGGAGTTCTTGCCTTTGGGCTTCATCTTGGATTTTTAAGTCTGGCAGTTTTAGACAACGACGGCTCTTTTCAGGCAGCCAGCATGATTAGCAATTTTGTGGTGACCGCATTAGCCGCTTTTGTTGGCTTGATTCTGATCTTCAGAAAAAAATTCATTATGGTAGCCATCGTCTTGTTTCCCTTGGTGGCAATTTCGTTAGCCGTTCTCACTTGGGTTTCTCAGAAATATTCTGACACTTCACTTCCATCGGCTTGGTTGTGGGCACATATCGGGCTCATGGTGGCGGGAGAGGCGCTATTTTTTATCGCCGCGACGATTGCAGGAGCCTATATCTTGCTCTATCGAACGCTTAGAAGAAAACACGGCCTTCATGTTTTAACTTCCATCAGTTCTTTGCCAGCTTTAGATCGTGGTCTTGGCATCTTGCTCAATCTCGGATTTGTATTGCTCTCTATCGGTCTTATTTTAGGAGTTTTATTTGCAAAGCAATTCTGGGAGGGAGATTGGTGGAAAGACTCAAAAGTCGTTTTTGCTGCGCTGATTTGGATCGCCTATGGAATTCTTGTGAGCTTGCGTCTCTTTGTCTTTAGCTTTCGGGGCTATCGCTCGGCTTTGGGAGCCGTGATTGGATTTGTTTCGATCTTAGTTTTTTCAGTGGGATTAAATACAATTTTCCCAAGTCAGCATTTAGGTCGTGGTGTGAACTCCATTTCAACTGGTAGCGAGCCGTGAATTTTTGGGCCTTAAGTTTAAGCTTTAAATCTGCGGGAATTGAGGAGCGCTCTAAGGCTCTTCTTTCGGATGTGAGTGATGTCAGAAACGTAACTCAGGGCTTAGATGAGTTTGTGTCGATCATGACATGCAATCGAGTTGAGATTTTTGGTGTCGGAGAGGTGTCGCCAGAAGAAGTTTTAAAAAAATGGGCCGAATATCGCAATCTGAGTGGTGAGCTTCAAGCCAAGTTTCAGTCTTATCAGAATTTTCAGGCCTTGATTCATCTTTATCGTGTCACTTCAAGTTTAGATTCGATGGTCGTTGGGGAGAATCAGATTCATGGCCAAGTGAAAAAGTCTTATTTAAGAGCTCAAGAAGAAGGTTCGGCAGGAAGTGTTTTGCATAAAATTTTTCAGTCGGCCTTTCGCTGTGCCAAGCGAGTTCGGTCTGAAACGGAGTTGGGCGCTTTTGCGGTGAGTGTTCCCTCCATTGGGGTGAAGTTAGCCCAAAAAGTTCTCGGAACACTCAATGATAAAAGAATTGGCATCCTCGGCTTAGGAGAGATTGGTAGGGTGGCGGCCGAGCATTTTGGATCAATCGCACCAAAAGAACTTTTGCTTTTTAATCGAACGACTTCAAAAGTAGATGAGTTAGTAAATCAGTTTAAAAAAGAAAAAGTTCGCGCGAGAGCGGTGCATGATCTAGATCAGATTTTGAAAGAGTCTCAGGTGATTGTAAGCTGTGTAGACACTGGTTTGATTTCAGACGAGCTAGTTGCCAAGATTGGAGAGGATCAGTTTCCTTCATTCATTTTAGATCTTAGCGTGCCTTCGAGTGTCAGCATCAAAAACTTTGAAAACATTTTAGTCTATTGCGTGGATGATCTTCAGAGAATTGCCGAAGAAAATTCTCACCTAAGGCGAAAAGAGCTCAGTAGAGCTCATCAAATTTTATTTGATGAAGCAGAGAAAATTTGGAAGAGCTTTTCTAGTCAAAGTGTGGATCAAACATTTCAGCGTCTATCGGCAAAAATTGATGATATCAGGGATCGTGAGTTAGAAGCTCTCAGAAAGAAGCTTTCGCATCTTTCAGAAGAAGACTGGGCAGAAGTGGTGAAGGCCACTCGACGAGTTGGGCAAAAGATTATGCAAGACCCCGTGATGGTCTTAAAGACTCAGGCCGAGATTCAAGGAGAGGGAGAAACTTGGCTGCATTTTTTTAGAAATATGTTTAAAATTTAAGAAGCTTGGCGGAATAAAAAAATGTCAAAAGAATATGTCATAGGAACTCGAGGCTCGGCTCTAGCGCTTTGGCAGGCGCAATTTGTTCAGTGGCTTTTAGAAGATCATTGGCCAGAAGATAAGTTTCGAATTCAGACCATCAAAACAACGGGAGATGATTTAAAGCTTAAAATTTCGGAGGCGGGAGGAAAGGGTTTATATCTAAAAGAGCTAGAAGAGGCTCTGCTCGACAAAAGAGTCGACCTCTGTGTTCACAGCATGAAAGACTTGCCAGCTGCGCTCCCTGAAGATTGTTCCATTGCTGCCGTGCTTGAGCGGGGAGATGTTCGCGATGTTTTCATCAGCCGAGATAAGATTCCCCTAGAGAAATTTACTTCTGAGATGAGTATCGGTAGCTCAAGTTTGCGTCGAAAAGCACTCCTTCGTTCTATGGGAGTGCCCTCAAAAATTGTGGAGATTCGAGGAAATGTCGATTCTCGAATTCGAAAAGTATTAGACGGCGAGGTCGACGCCATTGTTCTTGCGGCGGCCGGAGTTTTACGTTTGGGGCTAGAATCTCATATCACTGAGTATCTTTCGCCTCACTCATTCATTCCCTCTCCCGCGCAGGGGGCTATTGTGATTGAGTGCCGAACAGAAGACGATGAGCTTCGATTGAAGTTGCGAGGAATTCATGATGATGAAAGTGGTCAGGCGACGACAGCGGAGAGAGCTTTTTTAAAGGCTTTGGGAGCTCATTGTGCGCTTCCGCTCGGAGCTTTTTGTGAGATCGAACAATTTCAAATGAGATTGCACTCTTTTCTCGCTTTGCCGAGTGGCGAAAATGTCATGATGGAAACCGCCGTCGCTCCCGTGGGGCACGCCGAAGCCCTCGGTGAGAATTTGGCGAATCGAATGTTAGCGCAGGGAGCTCGTCGAGTTTTGGATGCTCTTGATCTATGATTTTTCTTTTGCAAGAGAGAACGTCGCCCAAACCGGCATCAAAAAAAATCAAACTGATTCCCGCAATAGAAGTAAGGCCCAAAGCCTGGAAGCTTCCCCGGTCTAGTTTTGATTATGTAATGATTTCTTCGCCCCGAGCGCTTTTGAATTTAAAAAAGTGGCCTCAGGCAAAAAACTATATCGCGATAGGAAGGGCGACAGCGAAATCGCTAAAAAAATGCCCCTTCAAAGTTATTGTTCTTAAAACTTCAAATTCGGCTGGAATTCTTAATTTTTTCAAATCCAAATCGGCAGGTCGAATTTTTTTTCCTCGATCGCCTCGATCAGACTCAAAGTTAGTTCGAGAGCTTAGAGCTTTAGGTCATCAAGTTCATGTGCGACACACCTATCAGACTCATCTCTTGCCTCTCAAAAGCTATTCGCGATTACTTTTTGGAGGGCAGGCCGACGCCATCATGATTTCGAGCCCCTCCTGTTTTCAGGCGCTCGAGAAGAGCTTTGGCTTGGCTAAACTGCGCCGTCTGGATTGCAGGTGGGTAGCGATTGGACCAACGACATCAGAGTTTTTGCGCCGCCGGCTCGGCTTAAAGCCCCTCGTGGCCAAGGAGCCCAGTTGGACGGGAATGTTAAGCGCTTTTTTGACAAGCTTAAAAAAAAATTCTAAGCACTAGAGCTTATGTCAGAATCGAAAAAATACGGTCAGCAGATGGTAGAAGAGTCTGAATTCTTAGCGCTCGACTTTGAAGAGTTCGATACTCCCACGATGGTATATTTTACGTGTCCGGAAGGAACCTCGATATGTCCACGATCTGGTTTTCCGGATTTTTGGACAGCGCATATTTGGTATGTGCCAAGAAAACATATTGTAGAGTTAAAAAGCCTAAAACTTTATTTGAATAAATTTCGTGATCAGTCTCATTATCATGAAACCTTAGCTCAAATTATTTTGAAAGAGTTTAAAGAAAAGTTAGATCCTCGATATGTAAAGGTGGTCATGGATTATACTCGTCGGGGTAATATTCAAACGGATGTCATTTTAGAGTTTAGAGCCGATGATTATAAAGGGCCTTTGGCTCCTGAGTGGAAGGTTCGCTACGATCATCGTTGATCGAATATGCTCAGTGTTGGAAGCTCTCCTGAAAGATGGCTTTTAAGACTTATCTTAAAAAAGTTCCAATGAGTTTTTTCGGGATCAAATCGAGAATAACTGTCATTTAAAATCTCAATCAAAAAACCTCCCAGAGGCTCTCGAAGAACATCATCGTAAAGAAATGGAATCATATAGAGCTGCATCAGTTTTTGCTGAATAAGAACTTCATCGTTTCGTTGACTGGCTGATTCCAGCTCATCTCGTCTTTTTTGGATCATATCATAAACATAGCTGAGATTGTTTCGACTCATTTGCATGGTCGTTGGGTAGCGATCATTCGTATCAAAATAAAGCGATCGAAGCTGGGATTTGATTTTTTCTTGAAGATCGTCGATCTCTGAATTTTCAAATGCTTTTCGAGATGAGGAATGGGTTTCATGCTTCTGTTCGAAAACTTCACTCGTGGAATTGAAGGCCCAATAAACCCAGCTTCGAATCTCGGCCTGAACGGGATCCCACAATACAAAAACAGTCGTACCCAAGATCAACCATTTATACTTCATTCCAAATCGAACAAAAGATCGAGGCTCTTTGATGTGCACTTGACTAAGATGGCTGCGAATCCTTTCAGAGTTTTTTTGAATCTCAGTTTTTATGTCGGCGAGACTTATCTCTTGCCAATTTTTTTCTAAAATTCTTTCTGCCGTTTCTGCGTGAAAAATATAGCGCTCCGAAACATCAACGTGCCGATAGGTGAGCGCCAGTCGAATACAATCTTTTTTTAGGGGCTCTGAAATTAAGCTTTCTGGATGCGAAAGAATATAATCTTCAAATCGATGAAATCTTGGCTCAATTTTACCAGATCGAATCTGAAAAAACTTTTCTTCTCCAAAAGCTTTTAAAGAAAGTCTTTTTAAATAAAGGGGCTCGAGAGGTTTGGCGATCCATGAACCCGCCCGCTTAAGCCAGAGTGAACATCGAGCGGCTTCACTTTGAGTTGGAAGGCTTAAGCTCAAAAAGAGTCCAAAAACGAAAAAAAGGCGGCGGTTCATGATGCGAACCTAAGGCTTATCGAAATCGAACCTGTCTCGCAATCAGGTTTTGGGCTTTCTGGCTTGTCGTAAATTTCTAGGCCAGTTCTTATGGGGCACATATGAAATAGCCCGATTTTGAATGCGCATTGTCCAATTTTTTGATTCGAGATCAGCGGGCTTCAGATTTTGAAAAGACTTCGTTTCTGCATCAATTTCTATGGGAATAAGCTTTTGATTCCATGGGCAGACTTCTTGACAGATGTCACAGCCCGCCACCCAGCCCTCAAGCGATGGCGTGTTTTCATCGAAATCACCTTTGTGTTCCAAATTCAGATAAGAGATGCAGCGTTCGGCGATCAAGCGATAGGCTTCTAGAGCCTGCGTAGGGCAGGCATCGAGACAGCGAGTGCATGTTCCGCAATGATTGATGATGGGCTTTGATTTTTCAAACAAATCTGGATCCAAAGAGCTAATGATCTCCCCTAAAAAAAACATGCTCCCAAGTTTTGTGTTTAATAGCAGGGTGTTCTTTCCCTGCCAGCCGAGTCCGGCTTTTTGAGCCCAATATTTTTCAGCGATAGGAGAGGTGTCAACGGCCAGTCTGAAATGAAAGTCACCAAAAATTTTTTTGAGCTCTAAAATGCTGAGTTCTAACTTTTCTTTTAAGCTGAGATGATAATCTTTGCCCCAGGCGTAATTTGAAACTTTTATCTCGCCTTCAGCCCATCCAGGAAAATAGTAAAGACCGAAGCAAATGATGCTTTTGGCGTCTTTCAGATATTTTCTAGGATCAAGACGTTCATCCATTCTTCGCTCAAGATACTGAAGTTGAGGGCCTTTATAATTTTCAATCCAATGTCTGTATTGATTTTTAAACTCCTCACTGGCTTCAACATCGCAAACGCCGGCAATCGACCATCCCAGTTGAGTAGAAAACTTTTCGAGATTCAGCGTCATTGAATCACTTTGCAAAGGCAGAGCCTTCGCCTCGAGGATCTGATATCGCGATCAATTCAGACCCGATTCGTTGAACCGCTTGAATTCGACAACCCAAATCTTTGATTTCAATTTCAAAGCCTAATGCCGATAGGGAGTCGTGGGTTTCACTTGGAAAGCCAGGTTGTTCTACAAAAATTTTATCAGGCATCCATTGATGATGATATCGTAAGCTAAGTTGTGCTTCGTCGAGAGGCATTTCATACTCCAAGATGTTCAATAGACTTAGCAAAACGCAGCTGACGATTCGCGTTCCCGATGGGCTGCCCAAACTTAAAATCGGCTTTTCTTCGTCCTTTAAAAAAACAAGGCTTGGAGACATGCTGCTTAATGGGCGCTTGTTAGATTCAATCTTATTCGGTTCGCCCCCGATTGCTCCGTAAAGATTGGCAGCGCCAGTCTTGATACTGAAATCGTCCATTTCGTTATTTAGAAGAATTCCAGTTCTCGGAATAACCACTCCAGACCCAAACCATCCGTTGATGGTTTGGGTGCTGGAGATGGCATTTCCCTCCGAATCCATCATGCTCATGTGAACCGTTTCTGAAGGTTCTTCTCTGAGCAAACCTGCGCGAACTTCGTCAGACTTCAGCCGAGACCTTTCTCTTAATCGTCTAAAGTTTTGAAGGCCATAATTTTTATCCATTAATTCACTCTGAGGAATAAAGCCGAAATCTGCGTCTCCCAAATATTCAGCGCGATCGGCAAAGGCTTGCTGAAGGCTAGAGGCCGTTAAAGCCAGATTTTTGGGGTCTCCTGAACCTCGCTTTAAATCAGCGTTTTCTAAGAGATTTAGATTTTGAATCAACATTATACCCCCTGAACTAGGAGGCGGCATCGAGACGATTCGAAAATCTTTATAAGTTCCAGAAACTGGATTTCTTCTCTTGACTTGATAGTCATCAAGATCGGTTTTTTGTATCAAGCCACCACTAGACGCCATCAGATCAAGAAGTGAAGTGCTTATCCAAGAATTGTAAAATCCCTTTCGTCCATGCTTTTGAATCTCTCGAAGACTACGAGCGAGATCTTTTTGAACAAGTCGATCTCCAACTTTCAGGGGCACTTCATTGGGCTTAAAAAAAATTTTTCTAGCTCCTGAATCTTTCAAAAGCACTTCTGACTCTTGCTGAATTGCTTTTTCAAGATGGGGATAAACTTCAATTCCTGTCTCTGCGAGTTGAATCGAGAAATCGAGAAGCTCTGCCCAAGAAAGTTTTCCAAACTCTTTATGAATCTCAAACAGGCCGGCCACGAGTCCGGGAACGCCAACAGATAAAACGCCTTCTTTCGATAAACTCTCATTAAGTTTTCCGTCAGCTTGTAAATACATTTCAGCAAAAGCTAATTTTGGAGCTGACTCTCGAAAGTCAAAGGCATAAGTTTTGTTTTCTTTTCGGTGATAAAAAATTAAAAATCCACCGCCCCCCAAGCCTGTGGATTGTGGTCGTTCGACAGAGATTGCGAAAGAAGCGGCAACAAAAGCATCAATGAGGTTTCCCCCCTTCAGGAATACTTGCTTGGCAGCCTCTGTGCTGCCAAAGCCTTGTGTAGCGATGGCGAAGTCAACACCCTCCGCAAAATGAGTATCAGGAAGCTTCTCTGAGACAAACGGAAGTGCTGTGATTTGACCTCTGTCAGCTTGGTTGGTTTGATCAAAATTTTTTTTCGCACCGCAGGCTACAAAAAATGAAAACGAGA
>JBMTHG010000020.1:0-21569 GCA_049436045.1 Bdellovibrionota bacterium | reverse complement strand
GCGGTTCAACCCTATTCTTGGAAATGCTTTCCCTCTGAAATGATGGTTAATTTTTATTTAATTGCAGCTCAAAAATACTGGTCAAAAGGTTATCTGAAAAAACTTAGCCGATTTCAAAAAATCAGACTTTTTGTTTCAAGTTTCTACCGATCGTTTTGGGCTTGTAAAAATTCCTCGACCTGAGAGAGCACTCCTTCTCCATCAAGTTTGAAGTGCTGATAGAGCTCTTCAGGCGTGCCTGATTCTCCGAAATCTCGAAGACCAATGCGAAGCAAGCGAGCATCGCAAGAATTCTCTGCCAAAAACTCCGCTACGGCTGATCCCAGACCGTTTGTGACATAGTGATCTTCTGCCGTCACCACGAAGCGGTGTCGCGAGATCAAATCCTTTAACAAATCCTTATCGATTGGACTTAAGCTAGACGCATTCACGACTGTCCAAGATCTAGCCTTTTTATCATTCGCTTCTAAGCAGGAATGAACTTGATGGCCCGTACCAATCAGAAGAACATCTCTTCCCTCTCGAAGTAGATCCCACTTGCCGATTTTGAAACGGTAAGATTCATCATAAATCATCGGCAGCTTTTGCCGAGTCAGTCGAAGATAACAAGGATTTGAAGTTTCGATCATCGCCTCCATCATTTTAAGAGTCTCGATATGATCGGCTGGCTGAAGAACAATCATGTTGGGTAAAGCACGCATTAAACCAATATCTTCGAGTGCCATTTGAGAATGCCCATCCTCTCCAATCGCCACTCCTGCATGAGTTCCAATCAATTTAACATTTGCTCGATTGTAGGCGACCGACATTCGAATTTGATCATATCGACCCGTCAGAAAACACCCAAAACTACAGGCGAATGGAATCTTTCCACTAAGAGCAAGCCCAGCGGCTGTGCCAATCATATTCATTTCTGCAATTCCCATTTGAAAAAATCTTCCTGGGAATTTTTTTGAAAAGCTCTCGCTCTTAGTAGATTTTGAAAGATCGGCATCTAACACGACCACTCGTGAGTCTTTCTCTCCCCATTTCAAAATAGCCTCGCCAAAACTGTCTCTTGTCGCTTTCATCGGCTTAACTCCTTTAGAGCTGATTGCAACTGCTCATCATTTGGGGCAGAGCCATGCCATGAGATATTCGATTCCATAAAGCTTACTCCGCGCCCCTTCGTCGTGCGCGCCAGAATAAAAGTGGGTCGCTCTTGATCTTGCTGAGGCAGAATTTCAGCTAATTTTTTTTGATCGTGCCCGTCGACTTCTAAAACATTCCAATTAAATGCTCGCCACTTTTCTAAAACGGGCTCCAAACTCATCACTTCATCCGTCGGCCCATCGATCTGACCATGGTTGTAATCTAAAATCAGCGTAAGATTATTGAGTTTAAATTTTGGAGCACTCATGGCCGTTTCCCAAATCTGGCCCTCTTGAGATTCACCATCTCCGATCAGACAAAATGTTCGACTCGAGCGACCATCAATTTTTTGAGCCAAAGCCATACCCTGAGCGATCGATAGCCCTTGACCCAAAGATCCCGTCGCCGCTTCAACAGCGGGCATTCGAAAAACATCCGGATGCCCCTGAAGTGGTGAGCCGAGCTTTCTAAGCGTCATCAACCACTCTTCGGGAAAATAGCCTACTTCAGAAAGAACAGCATAGAGCGCCGGAATGGCATGACCTTTTGAAATCACGAAGCGATCGCGATCTTCCCACAGCGGCTCCGTCGAACGATATTTTAAAACCGAGTGAAACAGAGTCATAACGATCTCAAGCGCCGAAAAACTACCGCCGGGATGCCCGCTTTTTGCAGCGTGGATCATTTGTAAAATTTTTGCCCTCAGGCGATTGGCAGTTTCTTTTGAGTTCTCGAAAGTTCGGTTTCTAGAAATAGTCATCACTCCTTGATACCTAGCTTCGAAAGCAAAAATCTATAAACTTTTTCAATTTAAGTTTTTTGCTAGTATTGGCCCACCACGAGACCATTTAAGAAGCGATAAACAAAATACCAAAAGCGATAAAAGCCCGTCTTAAAAAATGCTTCTTGCCCAAAGTCTTCTCGTGAAATCTTTTTTGAATCGAGAAGCATTTTGTCGAATCGAGATCTCAAGTCTTTGGCAAAAGTTATGTCGTAAATACTTAGATTAGCCTCTAAATTAAGAAAAAAACTAAGAGTGTCGAAGTTGCAAGAGCCCAAACTCGCTCGTTTCTCATCAACGGAAACAAATTTCGAGTGTAAAAAACTTTTTTGATACTCATAGATTTCAACTCCCGCGCCCAATAACTTCGAATAGAGATGCCGCGTAGCCCAATAGAGACTTCGAAACTCCGCCTTTCCTTCTAACAAAAGTCGCACCCGAACACCTCGCTTTGCCGCCCTTCTTAGTTCTGCCAAAAAGCGTCTGCCTGGAAAAAAATAAGCCGAAGCAATATCAATAGAAGTCTCTGCCGAGCGAATCAAATCTAAGAAATGGGATTCCATTTGTCTTCGATATCGAAGATTGTCCCGCATCACAAAAGCCGCAAGGGCGGGTCGCTCTTCATTATTTTTGGAAAATGGCAATCTCTTTTGAATCGGTCGAAACCATTTTCTTTTGTGCTGACGCAGAGATTTTCGAAGCTCCAATAAAATATCCTCAATCTCTTCGACGACCGGGCCCTGAATCAAAACGGCATGATCTAATCGCCCCAAGGGATGCGAAAAACAATAGTCATCGTCAATATTCATGCCGGTGATAAAAGCCTTCTTGCCATCCATCGTGAAAATTTTTCGATGTAATCGCTCAGAGAATAAGTTCTGGAGCTTCGGAAAAAATCGTGGGGGATGAAAAAACAAAACTTCTCCACCTGCGTTGATCAAATCCTGAAAAAGTGAGGCTGCTGTCTGAATTGAGCCAAAACCGTCGATCACCATAGAAACTTCTACGCCTCGCTTTGCCGCTTCTTTCAAAGCCGCGAGTAAATCGGTGCCAACCTTACTTTGATTAAAAATATAGACGTCGATGAGAATGCTTTGTTGAGAATTATCCACAGCCTTTAAGAGCTCTGGAAAAAATTCCTCTCCTCCTTCAAGAAGGCGAAGTTCGTTTTCACCGAAATAATGGAGCGACATGAGTTACTTTCAATTTGCTTGGCATACCTGCTTGGATTTTTAGCCATCCCCTCTCCAAAGACGTCTAAAACTCGCGACCGGAGAGATTCGAACTCCCGACCCTCTGGTTCGAAGCCAGATGCTCTATCCAGCTGAGCTACGGTCGCATCAAAAAATCAGTTATCGAATTTCTTTCTCAAAAGCCAGCGAGAAAAAAATTCTCTTAATTCGAGAGATTTCTTGAGCTGTCAGGTAGAAAAAGGCCATGCGCCTGATTCTCACGCAAACAATTCGCGCTCACCTCAACAAAATGTGCAAACTCCTCTAAATCTTTCAGCTCACGAGAGTTAAGATAACTCATTCCACTTCTCACGCCGCCAGCAAGCTCTTGAAGGATCTCTTTGACGGGACCACGACAACTCACCCAGTGGCTCTCTCCTTCTGGAGCCATGCCCTCGGGCAGTTGCCCACCTCTCCATGAAACCTGAGCTGATCGAGAGGCCATGCCTCGATAAAGCTTCTTACCTCGAGCGAGCTCTCCCGGTGTTTCGAGAGCCCCCGCCAAAAGTGATCCCAGCATGATGCTCGTCGCCCCCACGGCCAAGGCCTTCATAGCATCTCCACTCGTTCGAATGCCGCCGTCGGCAATGATCGGCACTCCTTCAGCCTTAGCAGCTCGCACGCAGGCCGCGATCGCTGTGAGCTGCGGCATTCCCACACCTGTGATCATTCGAGTCGTACACATGCTGCCCGGTCCGATTCCAACTTTTATGGCCGCGGCTCCAGCCCTAATCAAATCCTGAGTTGCACGAGGAGTTGCCACATTCCCTCCGATCACTTCAAGGTTGGGATACTCTTTTTTGAGATATTCGATCATAGCGATCATCGCTTCACTGTGCCCATGTGCGATATCAACCGTGAGAACTTCTACGCCCGCTTCGACTAAAGCTCGCGCTCGCTGCTTAGACTCTTCTGTAACGCCAATAGAAGCCGCCACAACACCTCTTTTTGAGGCTTCTTTCTCAGCTCTAATCGCCTTCACCTGTTCCACTTGCTCTTCGATACCCATGAAGCGATGTAAGATCGCTGCTGCTCCGATTTGATTCGCAGCCACACACATTTCTTTTTCTGAAATCGTGTCCATATTCGCCGCGACAAACGGAATTTCCAACGAATGTTTTTGCGTGAATTGAGTTTTTAAGGTGACATCAAATCGACTTGCGATTCGAGAGCGCATGGGAACCAGAAGCACATCATCAAAGGTATAAGCTCTTGACCGACTTGCTAAGTCTGTCGCCTTAAATAGGTAGGGTGTATCAAATATTTGACTCATAACATCTCCGTTTTTGTTGCGATCACTTGAACTCTATCTCCCAAAAGTTCTGAATAAAACATCAATCTAAAATTAAGTCCTGGCTTTTGAAACTGCTTCATGAGCTCTCCGGGCTGGTAACACTCCGAAAGCTCCAGCTCTTCATTGAGCTTCATCGCAGCGACCAAAGGAACGTCCATGAGAAGCTTTCCGTTTTTCTTTAGGCCTCGAATCAAATTGTTAAATAGAGTTGGAGCCGGTTTGAAATCAGAAATAAAAATTCCGTCTAAACTCAAAAGCTCCGGAATAAAAAAATCTAAATCTGCTTTTCTAAAATCTACTTCCACCTGAGACTCCTGAGCAAATCTACGAGCTTTTTCAATCGCAGACTCAGAAAAATCAATGCCAGTCACTTTCGCACCTTTTAAAGCGAGCGCGACTGAATTTCTTCCGGTGCCACAGGCTAAGTCTAAAACCTTTGGCGATGAAGAAAGCAAATCTACATACTGCATAAAAAAAGCTGACGGCTCTTTGTGGATACCCTCTCGCTTTGAATAAAAATCATTCCAATACTGAGAAGAATTTTTCTCGATTTTTTTTATCTCCAAAATTTTAACCTCCCCCAAAAATCTTTTGATTGTCGCCTCTCTAAAAGAAAGCTTTGTAGAGCGAAACATAAACTTTCAAACTCTCTTTGATCTTCTTTGGTCACATCATATTTTCGATAGAGATCAAAAAGTCGACGACCCAAGGTGTTATAAAGCCCGGCATCGACCACAGGAATCTCCATCTTTCTAGTCGTGTAGTGCTTTGGCTCTAAATTCAAATTTTCAATCACTTCTTTCATGAGGCCGACTCCTGGGCTGGATTTAAATTCGCTCTTAAATGTTCTGGCCACGGAATGTTTTCAAACTCCAAAAAAATTCTCTCATACGAATAGATACTTCGATGAGAATCACCCCAAGTGACACTAAAGGCATAGTTGCCCACTGGCTCCATCTTCCTGATCGACTCAAAGGCTTGAGATTCTGCCGCCGTCAAAAACAGGGGCTGACTTTGTGCAGAATTCGCTACGCAAAGAGCGCATGAACAACGAGATCTAAGCCAGGAGGTCGGAATCTCTAAAACGCGCCCATCCACAAAACCAAACTCCAAGGCTTTGGCCTTTTTTTTCACTTCTTTTAACATGAAACTTCCAGTTCTTAGTGCTCTACCAAATAGAGCTCAAACACCGGATTCTTAGCAGATAACGCCTCAGGATCCAACTGAACTTGATCTCGGGCGACGCCTTTTGCCTCTAGATAATCACGAACCCCCTCAAATCGAGTTTTAACCAGACTTTCGGTTTCACCGAGGGCTCTCCCAGCCTTAAGCTTCAGACTGTAGCTCGGATTTTCGAGCAAAAATACGCTCAGACGATCCAGCTCCGCTTGAGCTTTTGGAAGAATCTGAGTTTCGCTCGGTACAAAGCTTAGAGTCTCTTCCAGCTTCTCTAAGGCCCCTGAAGTACGAGGTTTTAAGGCGGAGCTAGCCGGCTCTTTTGGCGCGGGCTCCACAGCTGGCGGTGGTTTTACGGCCTCTAGGTCAGAGTCTGCCGCTTCCTCAGAACTTGTATCTTCAACTGATTTATCCGCCGATTTTTCCTGAGCTACTTTCTCTACGGCGGCCTTTAAATCTTTCGATGCTTCATTCTTGGAATCTTGATTTGAAGTGGTCTCTGGGCTTGAGCCCGTCTTTTTTTGAGCGAGATAGCGCGCTAAGGCCTCGGCCGGAAGCTTCATCCGATTTTCTTTGGCCTCTGTTTTTACAGCCTCTTTTCGCTCATTGGAGGTCTCAACACTTGCCGAGCCCAGAGTCACTGGCTCTTTCGGAGGAGGGAGTGGCTGATAAGACTCGGTTTGCTCACTGGCCCAACGATCGACATCGGCTAAATCTTTGATTTCGTCTTCGGTGCCCTCAATTTTAGCGTTTGGGTAGCGAGTCTGAATGATCTTTTCAACATCCCGATTCACCAGCTGAAAGCTTCGCTGTGCCCGAGAGTATCTTGCTTCATTCAAAGCCCGCTGACCCGCCTCAAGCTCTAGTTCCGCTCGGGCCAAAAATGGATGCCCAGGATCGACTTTTTTTGCCTTTGCCAGATTGTCTCGAGCATCGTAATAAGCCTTAAAAGAACTCTGAGCAGCGCATCCGCAAAGGCTCCCGAGTAAGATTAAAAAACTTAATGATTTCAAGGACTGTAAGTTCATCTCGTTTAAGGATATAAGTTCAGGCGAACTCAGGCAAGAATATGGACAACAAACAAGAAAATAGGCGCGATCAGCTCTCGACCATCGGAGAATTGGCTGCCGTTTTGGCGCACGAGATTAAAAATCCAATGAACTCCATCATGATCAATCTCGAGGTTCTAAGAAGCTGTCTTCAAGAACTTCAAAAAATCGAATCCAACGACCCACTTCATCAGAAGTGCCAAAAATATCTGACCGTGATCGACGATGAAATGAAGCGCCTGAATAAAGTCATCACAGGCTTTCTGGATTTAGCCTCTCCCTCAGAAAGCACACGAGTGCCATTGAACCTCAACGGCATCATTCAAAGTGTGTGTGAGTTTATGAATTTAGAGCTTAAACAGAGAAACATTGTTTTAAAAACTGATTTGAATGACGAGCTGCCTAATCTCGTAGGTAGCGCCGATCAACTTAAGCAAGCTCTCATCAATCTCTTTCTGAACTCCTTGCAAGCCATGGACAAAAATGAAGGACTGATTCAAATCTCCACTCGAAACGATGGAAAAATGTTAAAAGTTATAATCGAAGATAATGGCTCCGGAATTCCTGATCACATTCTCTCTCAAGTATTTAGCCCCTATTTCACGACTAAAGAAAAAGGCAGTGGATTAGGTCTTGCCATCGTTCGTCGGATTGTTCGTGACCATGGAGGCTTTGTAGAGATTCAATCTAAAGAAAAAGTGGGCACAATTTTTTCGCTTTTCTTTCCAAAACATGGAGGCACCAATGAGAACGCTTGAGTCTGAAAAGTCTCGATCTGCTGAGGCTCCAAAAATTCGAGTCTTAGTCGTCGATGATGAAGCGAATACGAGAGACGGCCTAAAAGATCTTTTAGAAACTTGGGGTTATGAGGTCACAACAGCCTCTGATGTTCGAAGCGGATTTGAAAGTGTAAAACGATTTCAGCCTGTAATCATTTTGACTGATTTAAAGATGCCAGAAAATGACGGCATGGCTCTCATTCAGCTTTTGAAAGAGGAACGCCTGCTCGATCACACTCACGTGATTATTATTTCAGCCCATGGAAATATTGAAACAGCCGTCGATGCCGTCAAACTTGGCGTGGAAGATTTCATGACGAAACCTTTAGATTTCGTGAGATTAAAAATTTCACTCGAGAAGATTTCGAATCGTGCGCGCGTCTACGAAGAAATGCTTTTGCTTCGAGATAAAGTCAGAAAACTCGGAACCTTCGGAAAGCTAAATGGCTCCACCCCCAAGATGAAAGACATCTTTAAACAAGTGGGAATTATTGCTCCAACCTCTGCTCCTGTTTTGATCACGGGTGAAAGTGGAACCGGAAAGGAGCTGGTGGCAAAAGCCATTCATCAGAATTCAAAAAGAAAAGAAAAGCCCTACATTGCTGTCAACTGTGCAGCGATTCCTCCTTCACTTCTTGAAAGCGAGATTTTTGGACACGAAAAGGGCGCCTTTACGGGCGCAATCGCGCAGAAAGAGGGCTGTTTTGAATTGGCGAATGAGGGCACTCTCTTTTTAGATGAGATTGGTGATATGCCCGCTGATCTTCAATCTAAATTTTTGAGAGTTCTCGAAAATGGAAGCTTTCGTCGAGTGGGTGGAACTCAAGAGATTGTCGTGAACGTTCGCGTTGTCGCAGCAACGAATCGAAACTTAGAAGAAGCTGTCGAAGAAAATGATTTTAGAGAAGATCTTTACTATCGTTTAAATGTTTTCAACATCAAGCTCCCGCCGCTAAGAGAGCGCTCTGAAGATATTCCACTTTTAGTTCAAAGTTTTATCGAAGAATTTAATTTAAAGAATGATAAAAATATTCGCGGCCTCTCTCGCGAGTCCCTTCGAATTTTAAAACAATATAGTTTTCCTGGAAATGTTCGAGAGCTTAAGAACGTTATGGAACGAGCCGTAATCGTTTCTACAAATGATGTGATCGAGCCAGAAGATCTACCCGAAAAACTAACATCAAAGGCGGCCAAGGCTCCTGCGATTGAGTTTCGCCTCGGCTCAACGATGGAAGAGGTGGAGAGAGAGTTTTTATTCCATACCATCAGCTATGTTGACGGCAACAAAACGAAAGCCGCCAAGATGCTGGATATCAGCCTAAAAACTCTCCATAACAAGATTAATAAATATAAATCGAGTATCTAAGAAATTAAACGTCAGCTGCTTTCACAGTTTTTCGTCCATTTTCTTTCGTTCGACGAGCGGCCTCTTTGATGACTCGCTCTACTTCTTTATTCAGCTGGTCTAAAGCGTCACTGCCCGTGTTGCAGTCTAAGTTTTTAAACATTTCTCTGACTTTTGATTGAACGACTAAATTTTCCATTTTATCTCTCCTTTTATTAAAAGCTCTTAATGACGTTTTAAAAATCCGTAACGTCTGGTCTGAGGCCTGTCAAATCAAAGTAAAAACGCACAAGAAGAGACTGTAAAAATTACAGCTTGCGGTTTTGGATTTAAATAGCTGAAATTACTCACTTTTTAATAAAATTTGGGGTCTCGGAAGGCCTAAGTCTATGTAATTTCTACTCAATTTTATAAATTTCCAGCTGTCTCTTTTTGGTAAAAGTAAATTTACTCAGTAATTTCAGCTACTTAACGATCGTCAAATTTTTGGCACGCTTCTTGCTTTTGCTCTAGTTAAGTTTATCTGGCGCGGTGAAACCCTTAAACCCCTTTCCCCCTCGCCCGTCAGAGTTAAAAAAAGGCTCCCAAATGGGGGCCTTTTCTTTTTGATTTTTTTGAAAAATTCCCAAAGAACTAGTTCATGGTTGCCTCTTCAGGTCTTTCAGCAAGCTCATCCGCCATTCGCTTTCCGCAGAACCTGCCAGCCGGCTGGAGAATGCGCTTAGAATCAGAACTTCATGAAGATTATTTCAAAAATCTAAAGGCTTTTTTGAACCAAGAGGAAAGTTTAAACAAAGAGATTTTTCCACCCAAAGCTCTTCGCATGCGCGCCCTTCAGCTCACAGATTTCGATCAAGTCAAGGTGGTGATTTTGGGTCAAGATCCATATCATGGGCCGGGACAAGCCATCGGACTTAGTTTTGCTGTACCTAACGGCTTTGTTCCAAAGCCTCCCAGTCTTCTTAATATTTTTAAGGAAGCTCAAACTGATCTCAATTTTCAGTGGGACAAAAAAAGCTCAGAGCTGACGGGTTGGGCAAAGCAAGGTGTGTTGTTACTGAATACGATTTTAAGCGTTGAAAGATCTAAGCCCCTGTCTCATCAAAATCGCGGCTGGGAGACTTTCACCGACAAAGTTATCCAACATCTTAACCAAGCGCCTCAGAAAATTGTTTTTATTCTATGGGGAGCTTCCGCTCAAAAGAAGAAATTCCTTATCGACGAAACTCGACACTGTATTTTTTCTTCCGCCCATCCCTCGCCTTTGTCTGCTCATCGCGGTTTTTTTGGATCAAAAGTTTTTTCTAAAACCAATCAAACGCTTATTCGTTGGGGCGAACCCGCCATCGATTGGAAAAAAATTAATGAATAAGTCAGAAGTTTTTGAGCGGGTGCTAGAACTTTCGCTTCAGGCTGCCTCCTTGAATGAAATCCCCATTGGCGCCGTTGTTGTAAAAGATGGTGAAATTATTTCTGCAGCTCACAATGAAACTGAAATGAGAAAATCTTTTGTAGCGCATGCTGAAATGATTGCGATTGAAAAAGCCTCAAAAAAAATCGGCTCAAAATATCTAAATGATTGTGAGCTCTTTGTGAGCCTAGAACCTTGTGCGATGTGCCTTCATGCCGCAAAGCTATCACGCATCACAACAATTCATTATTTGCTAAAGTCTGAAAAGTTTGGTGCGGAGGGTAGAGCCTACTTCAAGACGAATTCGCATAATTTTGAAGAGAAATCGCTCGGCATTAAACAACAGGAGCTGCTGGCTCATTTTTTTAAGGCCAAGAGATCTTAAAAGAAAAATCGATTTTCAATTTGCAGCGCTGCCCCCGAGAAAATTAAAAGTGTAAAATAAAGAAGTGGGATCTCACTTTTTATTCAAAGCCTTTCTCGTTTTTTTTAGTGGAGTCTTCTTCATCGGCTGTGGAAGTGAGCCCATCTTCATTGCCGATAGCGTTCGAATTCGAATCTTTTTTATGGAGCGAATGGCTGAAATCGAAGCTCGATTAAACGAAAATTATCGAACAAAAATAAATAGCCAAGAAAGATTTGATTATCTGGCGCTCATTCAAATGGAATCAAAAGAAGCTCACAAACTTAAAATTGTGAGCCACATCGACCCTGAGGTTTTAAAAAAGAAATGGCCGTTTGAAAAAATCAGCAGACTCCCTGGAGGCCATCGCTTTCCAAGCCCACTTAAAAAAGGTTCTCTGAATCAATGGCAGGGCGATCAATTTAATTTTCTAACTGGAGACACCGAAGTGCTCTACTTGGGGGCTACCGTTCAAAATGATGATTTTTCAATTCTTCCGGAAGGCTTTTTCGCTGTTCAAGAAATCTTTGCAAAAGATCAAACTCTGCGAGCCAGTCTCGCGCTCTTTGGCCCAACAAAAGATTCCAAGGGTGGCCTCTATTTGATGTCTTATCTCGGCATCAATCCGTTTCACGAAAGCCAAGACAGAGAAGTTTTCGAGCTGGATCTTAAGGCGACAGAAGGTGCCAAAATCATATCTCATGGTCGCATGAGTATCGGAGCCTGGTTTGGATCTTTGGGATTGAGTTTTTTTTGATCTGATAGATTTTAGACAAATTATCAAAAGCTGATAGAATTTTGAAATGTCAAAAACTGGCCTGATTATTCAAGCCCGACTCGGATCTAATCGGCTGCCTGAAAAGATTCTGAAACACATTCAGGGTAAGCCTGTATTAGAACTCTTTCTTGAGCGAGCAAAACGAATCACGGGGCTCGATGAAATTATCATCGCAACCACAGACCAATCAGAAGATGACCAAATTCTTGAGTTTTGTAAAAAAATGAATCTTCCCTGCTTTAGAGGCAGCACCGCGGATGTTCTTGATCGCTTTTTTCAAGCGAGTAAACAGTTTAAACTCGATCACATTCTAAGAATCACTTCAGATTGCCCCTTATTTGACCCACAGCTGTCTTCAGAAGTAGTTGCCTTTTACCATCAAAATCCAAAGCTAGATCAAGCCTCGAATAATTCATCGCACCTCTATCCTCACGGCTTAGACACGGAGATTTTTTCTTTCGATGCCCTTCAAAAGGCCGCTTTAGAGGCTAAAGCATCTTTTGAACGAGAGCATGTGACTCCCTTTATAAGAGATCTCAAAAATTCTTTTCAACTCGGACAAGCTCCACAGTCTCTGCCTTCAAAAATCTACTCCCACTACCGCTGGACACTCGACTATCCAGAAGATTTTGAATTTATAAAGCGAATCTACGACGAGCTTTATCTTCAGAAACCCGAATTTACATCGATGGATATCATTGAATTGATCTCTCAAAAGCCTGAGCTTCTGAAAATCAATGAAATGAGAATTCAAAAATTTTAAGCGCTTTCTGTGATAATTTTTGCCACACGAGAGAGCTCTTCTGAAGTCGCCGGACGTCCTCCTGGCCAGGGAAAATCCTGAATGGAGCGGGCCGGAATAAGATGCACATGAGCATGAGGAACTTCAAAGCCCACCACGGCCATACAGACACGCTCACAAACAAATTTTCTTTTTAAGATTTCCGCCAGCTCTTTCGCTGCCCCTAAAAGCTCTAGGTATTCTTCGTGCTTTAAGCTCCATATCGGATCTATTTTATTCTTCGGAATCAAAAGTGTGTGCCCTGGGGCTACCGGTCGAATATCTAAAAAAGCTAAAAATTTCTCTGACTCCCACACCTTATGACAAGGGATTTCCCCGCTGACAATGCGCTCAAAAATTGTCATAAATATGAAGTCTCCTTTCTTGGTTTAGAATAGAAAAGGCTTGGTGTGGGGGCAAGGGAGTTTAAGATGTTAAGATATAATCCAGCAAGTATTGAGCCAAAGTGGCAAACAGCCTGGGACGACAATAAAATTTTCAAAACGACTTTCGATAAAACTAAGCCTAAATTTTATGCGCTCGATATGTTTCCATATCCCTCAGGAGCTGGGCTGCATGTGGGGCATCCCGAAGGCTATACCGCCACCGACATTATCTCTCGCTATAAAAAAATGAGGGGATTTAATGTTCTGCATCCTATGGGGTTTGACGCCTTCGGCCTGCCGGCTGAAAACTATGCCCTAAAAACGGGCGTTCATCCTCGGATTACGACTGAAAAAAATATCGAAACTTTTCGAAAACAACTTAAGCGCCTCGGATTTTTTTATGATTGGGAGCGCGAGGTAAATACAACGGATCCAAAATATTATCATTGGACGCAGTGGATTTTTGTTCAGCTTTTTAAAAAAGGTCTCGCTTATCAAGCCGAAACTCCAGTCAACTGGTGCCCAGCCCTCAAAGCCGTTCTTGCTAATGAAGAAGTTTCAGATGGGCTTTCTGTTGAAGGTGGCCATCCAGTCGAACGAAAAAATATGCGGCAGTGGGTTCTTCGAATTACGGCCTATGCTGATCGCCTCTTAGAAGATTTAGAAGAACTCGATTGGCCAGAAAGCATCAAAGAGATGCAAAGAAATTGGATCGGAAAATCAGAGGGGGCTCACATTCAGTTTAAAATTGAGAACAATGAATCCGATCTCATTGAAGTTTTTACAACTCGTCCGGATACTCTTTTTGGCGCCACTTTCGTGGTGCTGGCTCCAGAGCATCCGCTTGTTGAAAAATTAACAAGCCCCTCTCAAAGAGCCGCTGTAGAAAGTTATCGACAGAAAGCCGCTCTAAAATCTGATCTTGATCGAACTGACCTCGCGAAAGAAAAATCAGGAGTATTTCTCGGATCATTCGTTGTGCATCCTTTTACACAGAAGAAGCTTCCGATTTGGATTGCCGATTATGTTTTAGCGCACTATGGAACGGGAGCCCTCATGTCAGTGCCCGCTCATGATGAGAGAGATTATGAATTTGCCCAGCAATATGATCTACCGATTAAGCCTGTTCTAAAAAGCGAGGAGCTTCCTTTTTTAGGAGATTCTGAGCACATCGATTCAGAGTTTATCAATGGCCTCACCAATGAAGCCGCAAAAAGAAAGATCTGCGAGGAATTAGAAAAAATTCAAGCTGGCCGATCGGCCATCACCTATCGACTTCGAGATTGGGTCTTTAGTCGTCAGCGCTATTGGGGCGAGCCGATTCCAGTTCTTCATTTTGAAGATGGAAGTTTTCGCTGCCTCGATGAAGATGAACTTCCGCTTTTGCTTCCAAACGTTGAGCAATATGAGCCAAGCGGTACTGGAGAGAGTCCGCTTGCGACTATTAAGGAATGGGTCGAGATCACGGATTCTAAAACTGGGAAGAAAGCTTTTCGCGAAACAAATACCATGCCTCAGTGGGCGGGTTCATGTTGGTATTATCTTCGATACCTTGACCCACAAAATCAAAACGAGGCTTGGTCAAAAGAGATTGAAAAATATTTTATGCCTGTTGACCTCTATGTGGGAGGAGTTGAGCATGCCGTTCTTCATCTTCTTTATTCCCGATTTTGGCATAAGGTTCTCTTTGATTTAAATCTCGTTTCCACCAAAGAGCCCTTTCAAAAACTGGTGAATCAAGGGCTCATTTTAGGCGAAGACGGAGAGAAAATGAGTAAGTCGAGGGGGAATGTTGTGAACCCCGATGATATCATCGATCAATATGGTGCCGATTCACTTCGAATGTATGAAATGTTTATGGGGCCTCTTGAGAAAACAAAACCCTGGTCGACATCGAATATCGACGGAATCTACCGATTTTTAAATCGAGTTTGGCGCTCTTTTGTTTCTGAGCCCAAAATTACTGATCGAAAGCCGACAGAACAAGAGCTTAAAAAATTTCACAGTAGTCTAAAAAAAATCTCTGATGATATTGAAGCTCTAAGATTTAACACAGCGATCTCTGAACTTATGATTCTTCATAATTTTTTAACCGACCAATCGGATATTTCTCGTGAGATCGCCGAATCTTTTGTTTTGCTGCTTTCGCCATTTGCACCTCATATCGCCGACGAACTCTGGAGCCTCTTTGGAAAAAAAGATTTCACTCTTCTTAGTGAATGGCCCAGATTAGACGAAAAATATTTGGTGGTCGATGAGGTGGCTTATGCCGTTCAGGTCAATGGCAAGCTTAGAGCGAATATCATGGCTTCACCTGAGATTTCAAAAGAAGAATTACAGGAACTTGCTCTTAAAGATTCAAAAGTTGCGAAATTCGTTTCTGGAGAAATTATAAAAGTAATTTTTGTTCCTAAGCGTCTAATGAACTTCGTAGTGAAAGGATAAAACATCATGATCTCTCACCGACCAAGAAGACTCCGCCAAAGTGAATCGATTCGCGCCCTCGCTAAAGAACTAAAAATCGAGGCTTCCCAGTTTATACTTCCGATTTTCATCGCAGAGGGAAAGTCGGTGGAAAAATCTCATCCACTTCTACCTTCGTGCAAGACTTTTTCGGCCGATAAAGTCTTGGGTTATGCTTTGGAAGCTAGAGACTTGGGAATTAAGAGCCTTCTCTTGTTTGGAACGAGCACAAAGAAAGACGCTAAAGGCTCAGAGGCTCTGAACTCCTCATCGGCACTTCATAAAAGCATCTCAATGATTCGAGAAAAAGTTCCCGAGATGATCATCATGACTGATATTGCGCTCGATCCCTACACCGACCACGGTCACGATGGACTCTTTGAAAAAGGAAAAATTCTAAATGATCAAACGCTTGAAGTGCTTTGCGAGATGGCTGTATCTCATGCCAAAGCCGGCGCTCATTTTGTAGCTCCTTCTGATATGATGGATGGTCGAATCGGTGCGATTCGATCCAGTCTAGATCAATCTGGCTTTGAAGATTGCGCCATACTCGCTTACACCGCTAAATACGCTTCAGCTTTTTATGGCCCCTTTAGAGATACTCTTGGAGCTAAAGTCGTGGGCGACAAGAAGACTTATCAAATGGATCATCGAAATCGCAGAGAAGCGATTCGAGAGCTTGAACTAGATCTTCAAGAGGGCGCAGATATCGTGATGGTAAAACCAGCCGCTCATTTTTTAGATATTATCAGTGATTTTCGAAATGTTTGTAACACGCCGATCGCGGCCTATCACGTGAGTGGGGAGTGTGCGCTCTTGGAGCTAGGTGCTAAAAATCAGCTCTTTGATCGAAATCAAGCCATTCTCGAGGTAACTCATTCAATTTTTCGAGCGGGCGCTGATATTGTCGCAACATATTTTGCGCTAGAGCTTGCTCAGCTTTTAAGAAAATAAAAGCCTTACTAAAGAAGCTTTTCGATTTCAGAAGAAAGGCTCTTTGGAGTCGTTGTGCTCGCAAAGCGATCAACGACTTCGCCCTTTCGATCGACTAAAAATTTTGTAAAGTTCCATTTGATGGCTTCGGTTCCAAGAACTCCCTTGGCTTCTGATTTGAGAAGTTTGAAAAGAGGATCCGCTCCTTCTCCGTTTACTTCAATTTTTGAAAACATGGGAAAGCCAACGCCAAAATTGATCTCACAGGACTTTTGAATCTCGGCATCACTTCCGGGCTCTTGCCCACCAAACTGATTGCAGGGAAAGCCCAAAACCTCAAAGCCTCGATCTTTATATTTTTCGTAGATCTCTTGAAGCTCTTTATATTGAGGGGTGAAGCCACACTGACTTGCTACATTCACCACTAATAAAACTTTCCCCTCAAAATCTCTCATGGATTTTTCTTCTCCATGAATATCCTTCACTTTAATTTCATATAAATTTTGAGATGACATTTTTAGCCTCCTAAAGCTCGTTTGCTTTTAGAATTTTTCCTGTTGAATCAAATTCATAAAGATAGGGTCTACCCGTATCAATCTCGAATTGAAGAATCTCTTCGGGCGTCATCCCTTGAATCTCCATAATAATTGATCTCAAAGAGTTTCCATGAGCCACTACAAGAATATTTTCGCCACTCAGAATTGGTTTCAAAATATACTCGCGAAAATATGGCAAAGTTCTTTTTGCAGTGTCCGCTAAACACTCTCCGCCTGGTGGAGCGACATCGTAGCTACGCCGCCAGATTCGAACTTGTTCATCGCCGTATTTCGCCCGAGTCTCATCTTTGTTTAATCCCTGGAGTTGGCCGTAGTGTCTCTCATTTAACGCTGAATCTACCCATTTGTTTGGGTTTTGCTGAATCTCTTTTAAAATCAGCTCTAAGGTTTTGTTCGCACGCTGAAGACGAGAAGTGTGGGCCGCGTGAAAGTCGATTCCCTCAGTCTGGATTAACTGCCCCGCCTTTTTCGCCTCTTCGATGCCCTTCTCTGAGAGATCCACATCGACCCAACCAGTGAATCGATTCTCTAAGTTCCACTGAGATTGCCCGTGGCGAACTAAAATAAGTTTTCCCATATTCAATTTATGACACTTTTTGTTTACGAACTAAAGCTGGAATCAAACTTAAAGTACTGAGCATCACGACGAGAGTTCCCACCGTGAGCAAAAGGCCCATGCTAGCCGTTCCGCGATGATCTGAGATCGAAAGAGTTCCAAAACTCGCAATGGTAGTGAAAGCACTAAAAAATACACCTCTGGCCGTGTTTCCAAGCAAAGACTCCTCAGTTGTCGAAAGGCGCAGACGATGAAGCAAATGAATTCCACTATCAACCCCAATCCCTAAAAGAAGAGGCAACACAATGATATTCGCGAAATTAAAAGAAAGCCCAAATGCCGTCATCATAGATTTGACCACCAAGGCCGAAAAAATTAAGGGTAAGAGCACGACGCTAGCCGATCGAAAACTTCTAAAGATGATCAAAAGCAAAAAGAAGATCAGCACGAAAGCCGTCAAACTCGCCTGCCAAAACGCCTCTACCACCGCATCTCCCGAGGCTGGCAAGGTCACGGGATCATCGGTCGCCTTCGGGCTAATTGAAATGATTTCAGAAGAAAAATCTCTCATGGCCGAAACATCCGTCATCGCTTTCGAAGGAAAAACTTCAATTCGATAAAGCCCATTCTTTGAAAGATATCGGTCGGTGATTTCAGGCGGCAGCTGCTCGACTTGCAAGTCTGGTAAATCTGAAAGCTGACCGATCGACTGCCACTCTCGAAAAACTGGCTCTACTAAATTTTCTTTTAACCGCCGACTTAGCTCAGTCTGATTCGATGAATCTTCTTCTTTGATTTTTTGAAGACTTTCTAAAATATCATTTCGAATCTTGTCGAGTGAATCCTCGTTAGGCGTCATCGCTTTTAAGCGCCGACCAAAAGAGTCGATCGCGTTTTTCAACTCTGCCCGTGAAACATCTTGAATCTCTATCGGAGATCGCGACTTGAAAGACGAAAAAATCTTTTTCTTCGCCGGCTGTTCTTTCGGCACAAAAGACTCGAGCCAAATCACTTCTTCCACAGATTCAGAGCTCGAAATTTTTTGAACTAAATCCCGCGCTTCATTTCGATCGTTGGCTAAAATCTTGATGGTCCAAGGTGATCGCCCAGACTCTTTAAGCAATCCTTGATAGACTTGATAGGCCTCGGTGTGAGGATTTTGAAGATTTAACGGGCTCGGATCAAAATCCACCTGCCATGCAAAGGGGACGCAGGCCAAGACGATTATAAAGGCCAAGCTTCGAATGAGATAGGGCCGACGCTGAGCAAAACCGGCCAGTAAGCCACCTAAAGACTTTTCCATTTCGAGCTTCTTTGCCTTCTTCGGACCAAATTGAATCAGCATCGCTGGAAACAGGCTTGTATGAATCAAAAAATTCACAAGCATTCCAAAGCCCGATATCAAACCCAACTCCGAAACACCCGCATAGGCCGTGGGGACGAAGGCTAAAAATCCAACCGCTGTTGTGAGAGTGCAAACTAAGAGGCTTTTCCAAAGGTCTTTCATCGCCAGAAGAACCGACTCCTCTCGCGAGTGCGTCTCTAAAAGCTGCAAAAAGCGAAGCCCCAGATGAATGCTATAGTCGATTCCAAGTCCGATAAACAAAACAGCAAAAGCTACTGAGATTAAATTGAGATGACCAATCGCTAAAGCGGCAAAGGCTGCCGTCATGGCAAGCCCTACGATCAAGCCTGTAAGGCCTATAAAAATGAGGCGGCCAGATCGCAAACACCAAAATAAAATGATTGCCACCAAAAGTAGCGAGAGGAGCCCTGCTAAGACAGCGCCCTCGCTGACACTTTGCAGTTCTTCATAGGCAAGGGCAGCAACCCCTGTAAGCTTCAAGTTTTGGCTTTGTGGATCAATCTGCTTGAAAATTTCCTTCATTTTCAAGAAGGCTCTCTCAACCGGCAAAATCTGATCATATTCGAGCTGAGGATAGATCTCTAAAAATATTCGAGAATCATCGCCTTGATCGAAAAAACTCATTGGTAGATCCTGATCATTCGCTGAGGCGGCCAGACTCTCAGAGAAATTTTTCCAAACACCTAAAGTCTTCTCCTCCAGCGGCAGACTACTCATCACATTCAGAAATCCAGAAAAATCAGGCTTTGCTGAAAAAAGCTGTGCCAAAGGCGCATAGGCTTTCATTCTTTCAAGATTGGATTTTTCTTCTAACAAAAGTCCGTAATTCTCAAAGAAATCTCCGCCATTAAGCTCAAATACTCTCAAAAAAAGTTCCGGATATTTATCTAACTCCTGTTGTAGCCTTTGCCCGATATCACTTGATTGATCTCTCGTTCCCCCATCAACGACTACTAAAAAAGTTTCGTTAAGATAGGGAAACTCCGCGCGATATTCCTTCCATCTCTTATGAAAATCCAAGCGATCAGAGATCATGTCGGAGAGATCGGTGTTTACTCCCAAATAGTTTGCGGAAATATAAAGCGAACCAAAAAACAGGCCCGCATAAACTCCTAGAACAAGAAGCGATCGCTTTAATACAAATGAAAAAAAAGCTTCAAAAAAAAATGAAAAATTCCACTTCATCTCGAATCTCTATTCAGTGAGTTTTTTTATCTCTTCTTCGATAATTTTTTGATCAATCCTTGGAATAACAAAGTTCGAATCAGGCATCATCTTTAAACCATGCCGACGAAGCCAGGCTTCGCCAGAGTCCCGATAAATCAATGCGCGATCATTTTTGTCTAGCACTCCCATACCTGAGAGAATTCGATCGCTATAATTCGGCAAAAATACCTGCAAAAGTGCTCCAATTGAGAGAAGGTAATGACAACTTTCTGCTAAGATCGGAAGTGCTGCGCTTTTATCGGTTTTTAAAAGATTCCATGGTTTATTTTCATCAAGAAATTTATTCGCTCTTTCAGTGAGATCTAAAATACGATTGAGGGCAGAGTTCAATCGAAAGCTCTCTAGATCTTCTAGAGCCGCGCGATGATCTTCAGCCAAACTTGGTCCGACTTGAAAATGCTCAGCCGCGATCTGCCCGTCGAAATGCTTTTGAATCTGAGTGAGCACTCGATTAAAGAGGTTCGCGATTTTATTCACAAGTTCACTGTTCACTTTGTCGTGAAAATTCTGCCAATCGAAATTCGTATCCTGACTCTCAGGAATCAAAGTGATAAGATAATACCGCAGTCGATCGACTCCATACTTTTCAAGTGCTTCCTTGGCGTCGACATACCAGCCTGATGATTTTGAAAATTGTTTCTTTTGAAGCTGCAAAAACATATTCGCAGGAACATTCGTCGGAAGTCTTTCTCCAGCAGCCATCAGAGTGCCGGGCCAAATGATCGTATGAAAAATAATATTATCTTTGCCAATAAAGTGTATCAAATCAGAGGGCTCATTCCAAAAAGATTTCCAATCTTCTGGCCGATCCTGCTTTTCAAAAAACTCGATCAAGTTAGAGAGATAGCCAACGGGGGCTTCAAACCAAACATAGATTTTTTTTCCTTCTTCATAAAAGTCTCCGGGCAAATCAATTCCCCAAGCCAAATTTCTAGTCACCGCCCTCTCTGGCGTTTCTTTCAAAAGAGAAAGAGCATAATTTTTAATATTCTCCTTCCATGTGCTTTGGGACTCTAGCCAAGATCGAATTTTCGGCTCTAATTTTGGAAGATTAAAATACCACTGCTTTACTTCTCGAGTTTCAATTTCTTTTTTTGAACAAACGGCGCAGTAAGCATCTTTCAAATCTTCGAGAGCCAACCACGCGCCACAGTTTGGACATTCATCTCCTCGGGCCTCGGGATAACCGCACTTACTACAAGTTCCTCGCAGATAACGATCGGGCAAAAACATCTGATCATTTAAACAGTAGGCTTGTCGCTCCGAACGCTCTTCTAAAAAACCAGCCTTATGAACTCGCAAGAAAAATTCTTGCGCCATCTTTTTGTGGGTCGATGAAGTTGTTCTTCCAAAATGGGTAAAATCAATCGAAAAATCTTTAAACAATTTTTGATGTTCCGAACTCCAATGATCAACATAAGCTTGAAAGGGCGTATTTTCTTTCTCAGCATTTAGTGTGATGGCCACACCGTGCTCGTCACTTCCGCAGATATGCACCGAATCGACCCCGCTTAACTGGCAATGGCGATGATAAATATCAGCAGGCAAATAGACTCCCGCTAAATGCCCAAAATGAAGAGGGCCATTGGCATAAGGAAGGGCCGATGTGATCATTCTTTTTTTCGAAGACATGGGACGACTCTAACGCCTCGCTGATTTAATGGCTAGAATCGGCTCTTAAAAATCGTGCTGCAATCAGACTTGAGACCAAGAGCGAAGCCCCCGCGATCACAAAAGGCAAGAACAAGGCTCGATCATAGGCATAGCCCGCAATCAAAGGACCCACCACACGAGCCAAACCTCCGGCCGATTGATAGATTCCAAGAACGGCCCCTTGATCCTGAGGGCCGGCTGCCTTCGATGTCATCGCATTCAAACAGGGGTTAGTAATGCTATAGCCCAAGGCCATTCCTGAGAGACA
>JBMTHG010000019.1:0-22071 GCA_049436045.1 Bdellovibrionota bacterium | reverse complement strand
GCGCCTCTATTGATTGGGCACATAGAAATCGGCAGTGAATGAGGTTGCCGGCTGATCGACCACAAGAAAGTAATAACTTAGCCCCCCCGCAACGGCGATTCCCCCAAAGACGCTTGTCCAAAACCACCATTTTTCCCAAAAAGGCGTCTTCTCACCGCCGATCGAGATGGGCCCTGCCAAGCGGCCAGGCGCTAGGTCTTTAAAACTAATGCCTTCATCGGAGTTAAGATCAAAGGCTGATGAATTGATGCCGCCACCCACAGAAACCGGTTTTGCTAAAAAATCTTGAGGCGAAGGATGCACGAAACCGTCTCGATCAACATAATTCATAATTCGATAAGACAAATTCTCAAGCGGTCGCTGTCTTTTTTGAACAACAAACTTTTGTGTTTCGATCGCCGTCAAGGTGTTGATTCGAATGTCATACAATTGAAGTTGAAGCTCAAGAGCTGAGGGCGTTTCACGAAGTTGCCCTAAAACAATGATATCAATTCCATTATCTTTTGCCGTTTTCTGTAGAAATTCTTTTTGTGCAGAATCCATTTCAGACTCCACCACATTGAAGTATTGATTGTTTGGATTTTTAAGCAAACTAAATCCACTGATTGCCGCCTCATCAAAACTTCTTGAATAACGATTGAGATCACGTCTTACCTCCGAAAGAATTCTTTCGTTCACGGAGGGCTCTACAAAATCAACATACCATCCGATCAGAGCTAGCTTTTGATTTGTCCCTCGAAAATTCTCAAGCTTGTTTTGAGCGAGAGCCAATACTGGCCAGCTCAAAACCATCAACATGCCCAAAAAAATAGATTTCATTTAGTCTCCTTTCGCGCGAACGCTAAATCTCAACTGCTCTTCAGGTTTCAATAAAAAATATCCAGCGGTGCTCGCACCCGCAACACCAGCTCCTACGAGCGCCCAAAACCACCAACTTTTGTAGACAGGTGGCCCAAGATAAGCTTCCTGTTTGAAATCGACATTGGCGGGCTCAATGATGTCTCCATCTTCATTGACAAATAATAACAATCGTCTCACCAAAACTTTTGCAATCTCTGAGCTTTGTTTTCCGACAACCTCAACAACGGGACTTTTTTGTAAATTTCTCAAGCGAAAAATCTGGCCCCGAACAATCCACTCGTTTTTTAAATTTGAAGACGCATTCATCAATAAAACTGCATCTAAATCACGATTTTTTAGAAACTCAATGAGCTCAGACGTGGGTGCCACTGATCCTAGAATACTAAACACCTCCTCTTTAATTTTCTCACTTCTTTCGTAGGCAGTTAGCTGTAAGCTTTTCGGAATTCGTGAGATCGCCGCAGCCTGAGGAACAAAGTCTTCCTTTAAAAAAAAGATCGGCATCGAAGAAAGAAAGCTTAGAGAATTCGGAAGCTCAAATTCTAGGCTGTCTTTTGATTGGCGTATCTTTAAATTTTTGCCTAAAAACCAGACCGATAAATCTGTGGGCTCTGACTTCAACACTTGTCTTCGAAGACCAGGATTTTCTTCTTTAAGACCCGCATCAAAAGCAATAAAGCCCGGGGGAAACTTCTGTGGATCTAGAGATTTATTCTCCGTTAAAAAATTTCTCCATCTTAAAGAAGATTTGGAAGCTTTTTCGTTCGATAAGAAAAACTCATTAGCTGCCTTAAAGGCCAGAAATTCATCTATCAAAGAAAGCTCAATCGCCAAGCCACATCGAGAAAGCACCGAAAGAGCATTATTCAAAATTGCCAAAGACTCTTCAAATCGAGATTCAGAATAAACTTGTCGTGCTCTTTGCAATAAAGATTTAAACGCCTCCCACTCTTCGCTTTCTTTTTCTCGAAGAGCTTTCTGCTCAATCTCTCGTGGATCAATCTTTTGCTGAACGACATTGATTTGATCTTGATTAAGAAGCTCAAAAACTCCCTGCCATTGAAATTCTTGACGAACATCATTTAACAGCTTTTCTCTCGACTCTGGCAGCTCTGATTCGGCCTTAAAATCGACAACTCCAAGCCGGGGCTTCTCGCCAGAAACCGCGATAAAACTAAAGATTAGGGCCCAAGTCCACATTAGAGATAGTTTCTCAGATGAAGCGCCCCAAAATCCAGAAAGCTCTTAATTTTTCGCTCCGCATAAAGAGAAAACCTTGCCAAGAATCAAATTCGATGCAAACCAATAAGCTAAACGAGGAGATAGTGCATGTCAGGAATAAATAAAGTCATTTTAGTGGGTCGACTTGGAGCTGACCCAGAAATCAGATATACGCAATCCGGTGCTGGCGTTGCTAATTTTAATCTAGCCACTTCTGAAACTTGGCTAGATCGTGACGGTCAGCGGCAAGAAAAGACCGAATGGCATCGTGTCGTTGTGTGGGGCAAAATGGCCGAAACTTGCTCTCAGTACCTAGGAAAAGGTCGCCAAGTCTATGTAGAAGGCCGACTTCAAACCCGAAGTTGGGACGACAAAGATGGCAACAAGCGTTATACGACTGAGGTCGTGGCCAATACAGTTCAATTTTTAGACAAGGCGGGAGACCGACCCGGTGCTAGCTCTGGGCTCGATGCGAATGCTATTCCATCTCCCCAAGACGCACCACCTGTCGATGAGGATATTCCTTTTTAAGTTAGGCTTTGAGATTTAATCAGAGCTTTGAAAAGAACTTCCAAAAGGTCCAGTTTCATCCAGAAGCCAGGTTTTGGCCTCTGGATGAAAAACCCAACTAAATTTTCGCTTCACGCTGTGAAGACCCATTTGATCGGGCGAGAAAAACTCTAACCGAGCACTGACAATCGCTTGGCTCAAATCTTCGTTCGGAAAAATTGTTTCCACTTCTGTTAAAGAAATATGAACCGAATCAAGCTTCAATGATTTTTCTAAAAACTCTTCTTTTTTCTTTGGATGAACAAATGAAACAACGGCAGGAGAATCCGATCGCCGAAGTGATAAAAAGTAATTTCGAACATTATCTTCAAGTTGGCTTTTTTTTGTCGCCGAAGAACAAGAAAGCAAAACTCCACCAAGCATCAAAAGAAAAAGGTTTTTCACTCTCTTTAAGCTACTCAAAATCTAGAGCGTCGCCAAGATTTCATCTGAAAGCCGAAGAGAGGTCTTAAACACCGCCGATAGACCAACGCCATCCAGATAATTGCCAGAGCATTTCACATGATCCGGAAGTTGCCCTCTCAAACGCTCTACCCCTTCTTGATGCCCACGATAAAACTGAGGTATCGAAGGCCCCAAATCGATTCTCTTTATCTCAAGAGGCTCTTCACTCACCCCCACAATTTGCTGAATCTCTTGGAGATCAACTCTCGGTTGTTCTCCTGAAAAATACTGAGTGGTCGCCAAATACTGAGAGTCATAGCGACTCGGAAAGATCTCAGAGGGCCAAAGACTTCCTCGAAAGCCTCTAAAATTTTTGTCCTTGCTTGGAATTAAACAACCTAGGCCCGCTTCAAAATTTAAAGGCCGCCTCCAGAGCGTATGAACCAGACTTACACTTTGATAAAATATCTCATTTAAAAATCGAAATGACTTCTCATCAATTTGAGGATGAAGCAAACGCGCTGCCTCTTGGGCTGGGGTGGCTAGCACCAAAGCTCTCGCCTCATAAGAATTTTGATTTGTCATGATTTGAACGCTGGAATCATGAAACGAAATATTTTCTACTCTCGAATCAAATTGCCGTTGGGCTGGAGTTTTAGTTTCGAGTGCTCGCACCAAACTCTGAATCCCTCCTGAGAATGAGATGATCTTCTTTGGTGCCGAAGCTTTTTTTGACAGTGCCGCTCGAATGAGAGATTTTTTGTTTTTAAAACCAGAAAACAGCTCGGGAAAGACCGATTTAAAAGAAAGCTTTGAAATATCTCCAGCGAAAATTCCCCCGATAAACGGGTCAACTAAATAATCAGCCACATCTTGGTGAAAGCGAGCCGAAAAAAATTCTAAAATACTCGGGTCAGCCGACTCGAGATTATCCCCTCTAAAAATTTCCCCCAAAATAGACATCTTCGCCCCCCATGAAACCAGTGGGCTCCATAAAAAAGCACTGACTGAAAGAGGGATGACCTGGCGCCGATTATTCTTCCAAACAAATCTTTTTTTGAGAGATTTTGGCTTTTCGATATAACTTAAATTTAAATCATTTAGTAATTTGAGCCATTCTTCATCAGCCAAAATTGAGTTCGGACCATTTTCAAAAATTTGCCCTCGAAGCGACAAACCATCAATCCATCCGCCAGATCGAGGGGCCGCCTCTAAAATTTGAAGCTTTAAGCCTCTTTTGCTCAAAAAATAAGCGGTCAAAAGCCCGCTTATTCCTGAACCAACAATAATAATATCGGATTTTTCCACCTCTTTGTTTTAACAGGGCTAAAAAGTTTGTAAAATAAAGTCTCATGAAGTTGGTCTTTGCATCACTCTTTTTTGTTGTATTGGCTGGTTTGGTGATCACGAAGCAACAGACAGATCAAATGATCCAAGAAAAAAGCTCTAAAGAAGAAATTCAATATCTTCCAACACCAAGAATGGCGAAAATTTTAGCATTTGGCTTTGATCAGGCTCTCGCTGATTTTTATTGGATCGAAGCGATTAATTATTTTGGGCTTCAGCTCACAAGCAAAAATAAAAGCTATAAATATCTAAAGCCTTATCTCGATATCATCTTAGAGCTCGATCCTTTTTTCACAGCTTTTTATGATTGGGCCTCTACCGTCTTTATTTATAACGGCCTGCCCATTTCTCGATCGGCCATCGTAAATGCGATTGATTTTACCAATGCCGGAATCGTGAGATTAAATTCAGTCGGACGCTATGATCCGACTCTGATTCGAAAAGGAGCTTTCAACTACGCACTAGAAGCTCAAGCTTTTGCTTCGTCACTCGATTACTTCAAACTAGGTGGCAGAAGCTTTAGAGATGAGAGAGATCTGTTACTGGTCGGATCGACTTATGCCAGTTTTGCTGCTGAATCAGAAACCTCGGCTGAAATGAAATCAGAATATCTTGGATACAAGGCCTTTGAGGTCAGCAATCGAGCTCAAATGCAAGAAGCTCTTCAAATTTTAACAAGCCCAACCTTCAACTCACAAGCGGCAAACGTGATTCAGAGCCTTCGATTACAAGCTGAAAAAGACGAGGACGTAAAGAAGCTAATAGAGCAGCGCCTCAGCTCTCATCCCCTCATGCGACGAGCCTTTTCTCAACGAAATGAATTCAGATTTGACGAAAAAATTTCAAATATGATGAGAGTCGACGTCTCTCAAAATTGGTTGCCGCCGAGCCTTCACCTTCTTTTTCAGCTTTAAACTCTAAGACGAACTTTAAGAAAAAAATTTAAGAAAGCGCTGAGGCCGACCACTCCTGAACGGCCGAAATCATCCATTCCACGCCCTCCTCGGGAACTGATGGAACAATGCCATGGCCCAAATTCACAATATGGCCTGGGCCACGCCCGTAGTCGTCACACATTCTAAAAACGCTATCTCGAATCTCTTGTCGGCTGCGAAGTAAACAATAGGGATCTAAATTTCCTTGAACAGCGATCACTGGCGAAAGTCGACTGCGAACTTCTTTTAAAGAGACCCTCCAGTCTACACTGATGGCCTGAGCTCCAACTGCACCTAACTCTTCAAAGAGACCCGCTACTCCGTTGACGTAGTAAACGCATGGTGCAGGCACAGCACTTATCACCTGACGAGCGTATGGAAGCGCAAACTTTTCAAAATCTTGTGGGCTTAGCTGAGACGCCCATGTGTCGAAAACCTGAACGGCATCCGCTCCCGCAGAAACTTGGGCCTCTAAATAATCTCCCATCGCCTTGGCTAAAACACCCAACCATTGATGAACCAGCTTTGGTTCTTGAGCCATCCACTTTTTAATAATCGAAAGATCTTTGGTCAGTTTTCCCTCAAGCATATAAGCGAGCATCGTGAATGGCGCTCCAGAAAAACCCAACACAGCCTTTGCAGGATCCACAGATTTTCTTAGCTCTTTTAGTGATTGCAAAATCGTTGGCGTGTGAATCTTTGGATCAAAATGCTGCGGTAGATTTTCTAATTCTTTTTTCGACTGAGGCGCGCTCAGTTCAGGACCCTTTTCTGTAAACTCTAGTTTCACTCCAAAAGCTCTTAAAGGAATCAAAATGTCTGAAAAAATAATAGCGGCATCTAATTCATACCTTTTTAGTGGAAGCAAACTAAGCTGAACAGCCAGCTCAGGCTGAGAGCAAAAATCGTCAAAGCTATATTTCTTTCGAAACTCTTGATAAGTGCTGAGATATCGTCCCGCCTGACGCATGATCCAAACTGGGCGTCTCTTTGTGGCATTCAATTCAAGGCTATCGAGTAAAATCATTCTTTCCACCATAAGCCAACCCACTCGCCCTTCCAAGAGTTAATCTGTCGAAGCAATTCGCCCGGCGCCCCTTCAAAGAAAGCCTCTGAAACTTTTGTAAATTCTTTTCCCAAGCTAAGCCTTCGTTCTGGGCTAAGCTCTGCCATCATTTGAAGACTTGTTTCTAGACGATGTTTAGACTCAAAAAACAAAATATTTTTATCAGAGGTGGTCTCAAAAAAACGCCGTCTTTTTTCTCGCTTTTCAGGCAGAAATCCACAGAAATAAAAATCATCCAGCTCTCGACCCAAGAGCGCAATAAAATGTGTGAGCGCACTCACGCCATCAATGACATCCACCGCAAAGCCTGCATCTCTTATCGTAGAAATTAGAATCGCACCCGGGTCACAAAGCCCTGGCATTCCGGCATCGCTCACATAGGCCACCTTCTTGCCCGCTCTAAGCTCTATTAAAATTTCTTCGCTCGATTTTTTTTCTTTAAAATAGGGACACGATCTCAAGGTTTTTGAAATCTCGAAATGATTTAGAAGCTTAATGCTGCGCCGAGTGTCTTCGCAGTAAATAATGTCAACCTCTCGCAAGATCTTAAGAGCGCGAAAGGTTATATCATCCAGATTTCCAATCGGCGTACCAATCAAAAAAAATTGAGCAGAACTCATAACTGAAACACATCCCAGTGAGGCTCTATTCCTTTATCTGAAACCTCAACAAAATGAGTGCGCGTTGTTATTCCCTGTATTTTTGAAAGAGACTGATAAGCTTCGACGAGCTTTTTCACTTGGGTCTGTTTCTTTAGAGGAAAAGCCATCTCAAGATTTGAATCCTTACGATTTCTTACTTCAAAGAAATGAATCTCGTCATCTTTCTGGGCTATGAGATCGATCTCTCCCATGAGACACTTCCAATTTTTTTTCAATATCTCAAAGCCTTGGCCCTCTAAATATTCTCGTACAAGATTTTCCGCTTCATCGCCTTGCTTCTTTTTTAGAGATTTTGGAATGAAAGTTTTTCGATGAATCTCGGTCGGCCCATGGGCCATCAGGGCCTCGATATGAGATTTTGTTCCGTAGCCTTTATTTTTTTCAAATCCATAGGCAGGAAAGTCACGAGAAAGATTCTTCATTAAACGATCTCGAGTCACTTTCGCGATAATAGAAGCTGCGGCAATCGACTTCGAAAATGCATCCCCTCCAACGACACATCGCTGCTCAATATCAATACCGGCAACGCGCTGATTCCCATCCACTAATAGGACGTCAGGATAAAAAGACTTGGATCTTGCGAGCTGAACCAGCCGACGAAAGCCCTCTAAGGAGGCCCTCAGAACATTGAGTCGATCAATTTCTTGAGACGAGATGACAAGACTTTCACAATAGATCGCATTGGTTTTGATTTTTTCAAAAAGCTCTTCGCGCTTTTTTTCTGAAATTTTTTTTGAATCTTGAATTTCGGCCATCCATGAATCTTTTGTCTGCCAAATATTCTCAGCAAAAGAAACCGCAGCCACGACCAGAGGGCCCGCCAAACAGCCACGACCCACTTCGTCTACACCTAAAACTATTTTTGAGGAAAACTGCTTCTCAATTCGAAAAGAACACAGATTAGGCTTGGGCAGCCTTCGCTGAGACATCCGCTTCATCTGCATTCTCTTTCTCAGACTTTTCTTCCTGAGAATTCTCTGGCGTCTGAGCGGTCTCAGTCATGTCAGTATCTTCGTAAACGTAATCTGATTTGATACGTCCTGCGCGACCTTTCAAGCCTCTAAGATAATAAAGTTTGGCTCGTCGGACTTCGCCTCTTGAGATCAACATGATTCGATCGATTACAGGTGAGAACATTGAAAAAGCTCTTTCCACTCCCACACCACTCGCAATTTTTCTAACGGTAAAACTCGATCGAATGCCGCCACGTCGCTTCTTAATCACAAGGCCTTCGAATGGCTGAACCCGAGTCTTTTCACCTTCTTTGACTCGAACATAAACACGTACGGCATCTCCAACCTTGAATTCGGGAAACTTAGCGTGAGGCTTAGTGAGCTTTGAATGCACTTTATTGAGAGTTTTTGTCGGATCAGGTCGCTTTTTCATTTTCTTTAATCTCCAGAGCTTGGCTGGCTCTCTTTCTTCTAAATTGAAGGCCCACTATAGCCTGAAAACCGAGTGTCTTTTCAAGTTTTTAATACCCCAATTTAATGGCCGAAAATACGGTCCAAATAGATGGCGACGGCAGACCTCACCGATAAGTGGTTATAATCACTAGGCCCATAAATCGGTGGCAAAAAGGCCTCTAATCGCTCCTGCCAGATCGGAGATAAACCATAAGCGGTTCCAAAAACCAAAATGGCTGGCCTAGTCTTTAACACCTCTTTTAGCCCCGAAATCTCCATTTTTTTGGCAGGAGTGGGTTTCGCACTTGTTCCCACCACCAAAGGGGCTTCCCCCTCCTCTTTCGTCACATCCTCAATAACATCCTTCCAAAATGAAACAAGCCGAACACAAGAGAAAGCATCTCTTCGAGTTGGATTCATTCGCGTGCCATACGAGCCCTCCCAGTGCCGTATGATTCGTCGGTTGAGAGCTTGTTGGTCTGGCGAGGGGTGCACCACGTAGTAGCCCTTGACTCCAAAAGTTCGACTTGATCGGGCAAGATCATGCAAATCCAGATTTGTCACCGAAGAAACAACTTCATCACCTCGCCGATCCACCACTGGAAAATGAATCAAGGCGATATAAAAATTTCTCACTTGTTTCTCCAGTCTTTCACGTTTTGATGATGACCGCTTTTTAACACCGCTGGTACTGAATGCCCCTCGAATTCTTCTGGTCGCGTGTATTGAGGGTATTCTTGATCCAAGTCTTCGCCAAAACTCTCTTCGGCTAGCGAATCTTGATTACCTAAAACGCCAGGAACTAATCGAGAGATGGCCTCGGTCATTGCAAAAGCTCCCACCTCGCCACCCATCAAAACATAAGGGCCAACACAAATCTCTTCGTCGACATAAAACTCAGCCACTCGCTCATCCACGCCCTCATAGCGCCCACAGACAAAAATCAAATTTTCATACTGACTCAAGTCTTTCGCTTTTTTTTGATTGAAAATCTGCCCTCGAGGAGAGAGTAAAATTTTTCTACAATTCGGCAACTCGCCCAGACTTCGCATGGCTTCTACGATGGGTTCAGGCCTAAGAAGCATTCCTGCTCCACCGCCATAAGGTCGATCATCCACTTTTTTGTGTTTGCCAATCCCAAACTTACGAAGATCCACAGATTGAATCTGAATTTTTGAATCTTTAATGGCGCGAGCAATCAGACCCTCTTGAGCAAAAGCGCGCACGAGCTTCGGATGAAGACTAATAAAAAAAAAGTTCATGACTTTCGTTTTCCGCGAGAAAAAATAGATTACGCGGCTTGTTTTTCGAAAAACTTCGCTCGACGCAAAATATCTTCAACAGAGGGAGTTAACTGAGCACCAACACTCAACCAATAAGTCACCCGATCTGTTTTTAAATTTACGAGACCTTTAGTCTGTTTTTGACTGGAGTCTTTGGCCAATTGAAGATTCTTCGGATCATAGGTTCCAAGAACTTCAATAAAATTTCCATCGCGTTTGGCTCGAGAATCGGCAGCCACAATTCGATAAAAAGGTCTTTTTGTCGTTCCACATCGCGCTAAGCGTAATTTTAACATTCCAAAATCTCCATCTAACTTAAACCTGCTTTTCACCAAAAATTTCGCGAAAAGTCTTTAAAAAAAACGAAAAAGCCTCTGAAAGACCAATTTAGCCAAAAAGCTTGCCCATACCTTTTAGACCGCGCATACCCTTTAGGCCCTTAAGCATTTTTTGCATTTCCCAGAATTCTTTTAAAAACTGATTGATTTCCTCTACTTGGGTGCCACTTCCTAAGGCAATTCGGCGCTTTCTGGTGCCATTGAGAATATCGGGCTGCTCGCGCTCTTTGGGAGTCATCGAGCAGATCATCGCATCGACTCTTTTGAGCTTTTTTTCCAAGGCCATGGTGTCGATCTGCTGGGTCATGGCTCCCATTCCAGGAATCATCCCCAAGAGACCTTTCATTGAACCCATTTTCGACATCATTTTCATCTGCTCTTGAAAGTCCACCAAATTGAGCTGGCCCTTCATCGCTCGACTGGCCATCTTTTCAGGGCGGCGGCCTTTTTGCTGTTCCTCTTGTGTGACCTCTTCGACTTTCTCGATGAGACTTTTTAAATCTCCCTGACCCAAAATTCGAGAGACCCAACGATCCGCATGAAAGAGCTCGAAGTCTTCCAGCTTTTCACCCATTCCGACAAAATAAAGCGGAACTCCCAAAGCTTCTCGAATAGAGAGCGCAACCCCCCCTCGAGCATCGGCATCTGACTTCGTCAAAATGGCTCCCGTTAGCCCTAGCTTCTCTGAGAAACCTTCAGCGACTTGCAATCCTGCCTGACCACTCATGGCATCGGCGACATATAGAATGTGCTGCGGTTGAAGAGCACTTTGCAGAGTTTTAAGTTCGTTCATCAAAACTTCATCAATCGAGAGTCGGCCCGCTGTATCGACAATTAAAAGATCAAGACCATAAGTCTTTGCATACTCAAGAGCCGCCTGCGCTCGAACGACGGGATCCATCGAAGCGGGATTGAGATAATCTACCTTGGCATCTTTTGCGTGCCGCTCAAGTTGCTCGATGGCGGCAGGGCGCTGAACATCGACCGAAACAAGAAGTGGCTTTTTCTTTAATTTTCTTTTCGCCAAAAAAGCGAGTTTCGAACTCGAAGTGGTTTTTCCTGAACCCTGCAAGCCCACCAAAAAAATAACAACTGGGGGCTTAAACTGAAGAGAAAAATCTTTTTGTTCTCCGAAAATTTCGAGCATTTCTTTTTGAAGAATATAAAGAAACTGCTGATAAGGAGTTAGGCTTCCGACAACCTCTGCCCCCAAAGCCTTTGCCTTCACTCTTTCAAGAAATTTTTGTGCGACCTTAAACTGAACGTCTGCCTCAAGAAGACTCTGCTTGATTTCTTCTAAGGCGCTTTCAATGTGAGCGGGGCGAATCTTGGCTTCGCCCCGCAGAACTTTAAGTGATTTTTGAAACTTATCTTGAAGGCTCTCTAGCACCCACGCAAAATAAGCAATATGTCAGCCAGCTTCAAGCTTAAATCTGGCTGGCGGCCTCGAGAGCTCTGACGACGTCTAATCGACCCGCTCCGAAATGATTGTCTTTACCAGACTCCCCCAGGTCTTCTGAGGATTCCATCAGAACTTTTGACATCTGCTCCACGGTCAGGTCAGGACGAAGCTGATAAATCAAAGCGACGGCTCCCGCCAAATGTGGAGTCGCCATTGAGGTTCCACTTAATTTCGCATACTTGCCCTTCGGCATACTGGAATAGACTTGATGTCCGGGAGCTGAAATATCGGGCTTGATATAAGTTTTTCTCTCGCCATCAAAATCTACGACCTCGACTGGTCCTCGAGACGAGAAATCCGTGACTTCATCTTCTGAGTTTGTTGCTCCGACGGCAAAGGCTACCGATAAGCCGCCAGGGCTACCGATGGAGCCGGCGCCAGAGCGCCCAGAGTTGCCCGCTGCAAAAGCAGGAAAGATTTGAAGCTGAACCCAGTTGATCACTTGCTGCGCAAAGGGATCTTGACGAACGTCAGAGCGCATTCCCCCACCCCAAGAGTTATTGATCACCCGAGGTCTCATGCTAGAGTTGAATTTTCGTTCAGGATTGGCGATCCACTCCATCCCTCTTAAAATTGCACCTGCAGAGCTATAACCACTTCCTGAGAAAATTTTTCCGATCACAAGCTGAGCCCGCGGAGCCACACCAATCTGAGTTCCACCGGCGCCCTCTCCAGCAATCGTTCCTGCGACATGAGTGCCATGACCATTGTCGTCATAGGCCTCTTCTTTTTCACTGATAAAATCTTTCCACGCGATCATTTTGCCCGCCAATTCAGGATGACTCGCATCTAAACCAGTATCCAAAATTCCAACGACAACTCCCTCGCCCGTCATGTCAGGATGTTGCTGTCTGACTTCGGGAATTCGAATTTTTTGAAGACCGTAGGTATAAACCTCTTCTCGCTTGTCTGCGGCTTCGACTTGAATCTTCTCTACTGGTTGCGTCATCGCAATTCGCTCATCGAAAAGAACTCGATTGACGATCGGCATCTCTGCCATTTCCCAAATCGCCTCTGGGCTCGCATCCACGATCAGCGTATTGGTTGACCACAGAAACATATAGTTTCTAACGGATGGCCCAAATTGATTGGTCACCCAGTCATTGACGAGCGATCGCATTTCCCACTGCTTCTCGGCCGTCTTTTTAATTAAATGATATTGAACTTCAGCGGGAGTTGGCTCCACCCAACCACTCGAAGGAAGGGGCTCTACGGGCTCCATCACAACGATTACCGAAACCCGGCCATCATTTTTGTTCATATAAGAAGCATCGTTCACTGCCTGAAAAACAGCATCGTCAATTTTATCTGCACGCGCATGAACTGCTGAGCCTGAAGAAACTAAAAGAACGACAATTGAAAGCTTAATGAGTAAACCAAAATTATTCATATCCCCCCCTTTGGTAACCAGACTATATTCTAGATTTTTATTTCAGATTGATTAAGAAATTTCCTTACTTAATCTTATTTTTCTTTATTAGAATGGAATTTAATGAAAATTTTTATGACATTTTGCGTTAAACATTTTTTGTTTTTGATCATCGCCAGCTTTTGTCTTGTTGCGAAAAATTCTAAAGCCGAGGAGCCAATTGGCGCTCGAAGCGAAGCAGAGAAAGAAATTGCCGATGAGATGAAATCTGAATCTTACTTAAAAATTTTTGAGATCTCTCCAATAGATCTGAATTTTGCTTTTGAAAAAGATTCTTTGATTTTGATCACTACGCAGGAAGATTTTGAAAAGTTTTGGACTGAACACTCTCGCAACCTGGAGGCCAAGCCTCCCCATATCGGCCTAAACTGGAAGACTGAAAACCTGATTATCTATTTTTGGAAATCTGTCGATGATCTGAAGCGAATGAGCTCAGTGAGTAGTTTTCGATTTGAAGAGAATGAGCTTTTTATTCATGCGGCCCTCGCCGATATGTGCTTTGCCATCATCACCGACATTTCACCTTCATTATTTTTCGGGGTGCCCAAAAATAAAATAAAAGAGGTTTCACAGATCAAACTGGAAACCTCTCTTATGAAAGAAAATTGCTTATAAAATCTAAGCTTACTTTTTGGTCATGACCGGCTTTGGCGCCTCTTTTTCTTCTTTCGCCGTCACTACATCTCCTTGATTAAAAGGAATGCCCAACTTGTCATAAACTTGCTTAAGCACTTTCGCTTGAATCGCGGGCTGATCTTTTAAAAACTCAATCGCATTGTCTCTGCCTTGGCCAATTTTTTCATCACCAAATGCATACCAAGCTCCGCTTTTTTGAATGATCTCAAGCTCTGTAGCCTTATCGACAATCTCTCCTAATCGATTGATTCCTTTTCCGTAGAGAATATCGAATTCGGTCTTTTTGAAAGGCGCTGCCACTTTATTCTTCACCACCTTCACGGCTGTGCGATTGCCCACGACTTCTTCACCCACTTTGATCGCACCGATTCGACGGATATCTAATCTAACGGAAGAGTAAAATTTAAGAGCATTACCACCCGTGGTTGTTTCTGGACTACCGAACATGACTCCGATTTTCATCCGAATCTGATTAATGAAAACAACTGTAGATTTGGATTTAGAAATCGTGCCTGTTAACTTTCTCAAGGCCTGACTCATCAAGCGAGCCTGAAGTCCCATATGAGAATCTCCCATATTTCCTTCAATCTCCGCCTTTGGTGTTAGCGCTGCTACCGAATCTACGATAATCAAATCGACAACTCCCGAGCGAATTAGAGCGTCAACAATTTCAAGAGCCTCCTCACCAGTGTCTGGTTGAGAGATAAGAAGATCTTCAATCTTTACTCCTAGGGCTCGTGCATAATTCACATCAATCGCATGCTCTGCATCGACAAACGCGCACACGCCGCCTTTCTTCTGGCATTCAGCGACGAGGTGTAGAGTTAAAGTCGTTTTTCCTGAAGATTCAGGCCCAAAAATTTCAATAATTCGTCCTCTTGGAACTCCACCGATTCCCAATGAAAGGTCTAAGCCCAAAGAACCTGTTGAAATCACATCCATCGCAGGAATCACCGCATTCTTTTCGCCTAAGCGCATGATGGAACCCTTGCCAAACTGCTTTTCAATCGCACTCACAGCAAGCTGTAGTGCCTTTGCCTTCTCGGCGCTCATGGGCTCGTTGGTGTCTGCCTTGGGACCTGTTGATTTGGTTGTATTTTGTGCCACTTTAAACTCCTCTCGCATTAATCTTTAACTGGAATATAGATGCACCTTAAACAAAACCCCCTAAATGGAGCTTGTAAAGATTAAGTTTTTAAGACGTTTAAATTGATTAAAGTGGGTTTAGAGAGCGAATGAATTAATACATTTCGTCTTCTTCATCTTCATCATCTTCATCGTAGGATTCAAAGCCGAGATCATCTTCTTCAGATTCCTCCACCGGACGATCATCTCGGTATTCATCTTCATCTAAAGACTCCTCGTCGATTGACCCCTCAGTCATCGGACCAAGCTCATCTTCCATTTCAGATCTCTCTTCAAACCACTGAGCACGAATCTCTTCTAAATCTGCTGGCTTTGGCTGCGGAGACTTCTCATTGAAATCTGATAAACGGTTCACAAGATCAATGAGAACATCGGCACTGATTTTCGTTGGATTGATTTCTGGATATTCATCGATCAATCTAAAAACTAATTCCTCTTGATCTGCCCAAGTTAACTTTTCAGATTTTTTTGCCATAAATTCTTCCCGCCTTATTTTCAAAGTTAGTCTGGGATTCTAATCGTGATTGAACCCGCCTTCACTCGAGACTGACACCCTAAACGAGAATTTTCGTCAAGTTTATCGTTGGCCTCTAATAAAGAGCGCTCGTCATCAGACATCGGCTCTATATTCTCCTGGCCCCCCTCGATCATTATGTGGCAAGTCGTGCATGCACAGTTCCCCCCACAATCGTGATCTAGAGGTAAATTATTTTCGAGAGCGCATTCAAGAACGGAGGTTCCAGCAGGCACCTCATAAGTCTCATTAAAGTTGGCAAATGTAATCTTTGGCATACCCCTTTAGTGTAGACAAAAGGAAAAGCCGCTTCAACTAAGCTCATGAAATTTTTATCTAGATTTGGTTAAACAGAAAATGATGTGCCGCAACCACAAGATTTTGAAGCCTTAGGATTCTCATAAACAAATCCAGCACCATTTAAGCCGTCTTCAAAATTGATTCTTAAGCCCGAAATGAAAAGTGCTGATTTAGGATCCACAATCACATTCACTTGATTGGAGATAAAATCATGATCATTGGGCGCCGCTTCATCCTCGAAAGACATTTTATAGGAAAAGCCAGAGCATCCGCCCCCCACGACTGACACGCGCAAAAAAGCTTCCCTCGATTTTCCTTCTCGATCCATTAACGAAAAAACTTTGTCTCGAGCAGAGTCGGTTAACTCAATGATAGGCGGCTGAAGCTTTTGGGACGATAAACTCATAATCAATACAAAATTAGCATGTTTGACGTGATGAAGCAACTTGGCAGCTAGACCGAAAATATCTACTGATATCCCAATGAAAAACCCAACCGATCGCTGGTCTGCCCCTCGAGCTTATCGAATTGGCTCGAATTTCTTAATTTTTCACGGCGGCCTCGGCCCAGGCGACAGCCGACATCATACGGGCGGAAAGCCCCTCTGGCTAAAACAAGAACTCGAAAGAATCGCTTTTGAGATTCAAAAAAAATTACGGGCTGGTCAGAGCGCGCGAGCTTTGTGTTTAGCGACCGTAAAAGAATTAGAAAAATCTGAAGTTTTTAACGCCGGAAAAGGAGCCAAGCTACAAGCCGACGGCAAAGCTCGTCTGACGGCCTCATTTATGGATGGCCGCCAACAAGCTTTTGGAGCGGCCATCAACATCGAGGGAATCATTCATCCCTCGGAACTAGCGCATCAACTCATCGAAGAAAAAGATCGCTGCCTCTCAGGAGTTGGCGCATCGGCCTTTGCTGCGGCTCGCGGATTCCCCATCGAGCGCGCCGAGACCGAATATCGCGTAGAGCAGTGGAAAAAAAAGATCGAAGAAAAAACAGGAACGGTAGGCTGCATTAGTTTAGACGAGACTGGAGCCACCTTTGCCTGCACGTCGACTGGTGGCCGAGGTATGGAGCGTCCAGGCCGAGTCTCTGACAGCGGGACTCCGGCTGGAAATTTTGCCAACCCCTTTGGCGCGGTCTCCTGCACGGGAGTGGGCGAAGACATTTTAGATGTCAGTTTGGCGTCGAGCATCGTGACTCGAATCGAAGATTCTTTGAGCCTTCAAGAATCTGTCTCACGCTCGTTTCTTCGACACCCTGATCGACAGATGGGAATGATTGGCCTCGACTCAAATGGGTTTGGTATTTGTCATGCGACTCGGGGAACTCTCTCATTTGGAGTCGTGACTAAAGATTGGATTCAAGTCGGTCTTACGAATGAGGATTGGCAGAACTTAGCTGCTCAACTTGATTCTTAAAAAACTTTTCTACGACCGGCATTCGTCTGCCAATACCAAAAGCTTTGGATGAAATTTTTAAGCCCACTGGCATTTGATAGCGCTTGAATTCCGAGCGCTGATAAAGATCAAAAACTTTTTCTACATCTTCTTTTGAAAATCCTTTTTCGAGCACCTCTTCTATCGAAAATGCTTCTTCAATCAATAGCTTTAAAATCTGATCCAGCACTTCATACTCAGGCAGCTCATCTTGATCTTTTTGGTTGGCGCGCAACTCCGCCGAAGGGGGCTTTGAAAAAATTCTCTCGGGAATCCGATTCCATCGACGGTTCGCCTCTTTCGCCAATTCGAAAACTTGAGTTTTATACACATCACTTAAGGGTGCCAGGGCACCATTCATGTCTCCATAGAGAGTGCAATAGCCGACAGCGAGTTCGCTTTTGTTACCCGTTGTCAAAACTAAGGAGCCAAATTTATTTGAAAAGGCCATCAATAAATTGCCTCGAATTCTTGATTGTAGATTTTCTTCTGTCAGATCGGGAGACAATCCTTTGAATGAAAATTCCAAAGTTTTTAGACTTGAATTGAAAATCTCTTCAATAGAAAGAATGTGAAGTGGCGCCTGAGTTTTAACGGCAAGCTGTAAAGCATCTTCATTGCTTTCTTTCGTTGTAAATCGAGATGGCATCATCACGAGAGTTACATTTTCAACACCCAAGGCATCAATGGCGAGACAAGCGACCAGAGCAGAGTCGATGCCGCCGCTCAAACCCACACAAACGGAGGAGAATCTCGATTTGTGACAATAGTCTTTGATGCCAAGCAAAAGCGCATCGTAAATAGTGCTCGTCACTTCGTAGGATGCTTCAGAATCTCTCTTAAGGTTTGAAGTATCTAAAACGCTCGAATCCTCTTCGAAGGCCGATAGCTCCTGACAGAGCTCTCCACTCGAATTCCAAACACAGCTTCTTCCATCGAAAATCAAACTATCATTCGCCCCAATGCTATTCACATAAATCAATGTCTTTTGATAATTTTTTGCGATCGTCGATAACATTTTTTTTCGCTCTGGAATCTTGGCATATTCGAAGGGCGAAGCTGAGAGATTGAGAATGATGTCAGCATCTCTGGAATCTTCAAGTGGACTTTGCAAATATCGATTCTGCAAAAACTCGTTCGATGCCGCCGTCCAAATATCCTCACAAATCGTGACCGAAACTTTTTGCCCCTTCAGATCAAGAATCAGGGCCTCTCTGCCGGGTTCAAAATAGCGATCTTCGTCAAAAACATCATAAGTCGGCAACAACCTTTTAAAATACCGCCCTGTCAATTTTCCTCGCTCTACAAAGAGAGCCGCGTTGCGAAGTGGTCGGCCCCGTTCTTCGTTTTTTTCGACACTGCCAAAAACAAAGGTTTTAGTTGAAAAACTCGAAATCAACTCGCGTGAAGCCTCTTGCGCCGTCTTTGCAAATGATGAAAAGTTTAACAAATCCTGTTGCGGATAGCCCGTGATGGAACACTCCGGAAAAACTATGATCTCTTCGTCTGAGGATTCGCTCAAAAGCCGACTCATCTTTTGCAGATTTTGACGAAAATCCCCTACGGTGAAATTTAGCTGTGCCAATCGAAACTTCAAACTCATGTGCTTAGTCGATACTGCTTCTGTTGCAATGAATAAGTATAGCCTTTCAAATCCATCAGCTCTTTAAAACTACCGCTTTCAACGATACATCCATCTTTGAAAGCAAAAATTCGATCACATCTTTGAATTGTGCTCAAACGGTGCGCGATAATCAATCCTGTTGTCTTTTTAAATTCACTCATCCCCCAAAGATTCTCTAAAGCCTCTTGCACAAGAAACTCTGTCTGAGAATCAATATGTGAAGTGGCTTCATCAAAAATAAACAAACTCGGATTGGGTAAAAGTGCTCGAGCAATAGAAATCAGCTGCTTTTGACCGGCAGAAAGACTCGCTGCTCTTTCTGACACCGGCTCATCTAATCCCTCCGGCAGGCTCTTCACCCAATCTGATAGCTGAAGCAAATCTAGAAACTTCCAAATCTCCTCATCTGGAATATCTTTTTGAAAAAAACATAAATTATCGCGAAGCGATGAAGCAAACAACATCACATCTTGAGAGACCCAGCCGATTTGTTTTCTTAAGGAAGACAGCTCAAAATCATTTAAGCTCTCCCCATCGAAGCGAATTGAGCCTGACGTGGGATCATAAAACCTCATCAACAAAGAACAGGTTGTTGATTTTCCAGCACCTGTTTCTCCGATGAATGCAATTTTCTCCCCACGTTTGATATCAAATGAGACCTTGTTTAATACTAGTTTTTCTTTCTCTGAGTATCGAAAGCTCACATCTTGAAACTGAATCTTATCAAAATGCTGAAAAACTTTTTTTCCGGAATTTTCCTCTGCGGGATGATCAACAATTTCCATCAAGCGATCAACGGCGGCAAGTGCCTGCTGCAGCACGCTATATTTTTCTGCTAACTCCTGAAGTGGCCAAGCGAAGAAATTCGCATAAGTCAAAAAGGCTGCGATCTCTCCAACCGTCATCGCTCCTCTGACATAGGCCCACGAACCATAGAGCAAAACAAAAATACTCATCAAGGAGGTGACGAAATAAGTCATCGGATTGAAAACAGCATATTCTCTCGAAGCACCCAACTGTCTGCCGGCATATTTCGTCGAAAATTTCTCAAACTCCTTTCGATTGACTCCCCTCGCGCCAAGCCCCCGAATGTCTTCTAAGCCCGTAAAACTTTCACCCGAATAGGAATTTAAAGAGCTCAAAGATTTTCGCATAAATCCAAAGCGTCTTCTCATACGATATTGAAAGGCTTTCATCAGATAAACTAAAGCGGGGGTGATGACGAGAGTGACTAAAGCCAATTCCCAATTTAAAATAAACATCGCCACAAGCACTCCAAAAATTAAAAACAAATTGCCAACTAAGACGATCAGAGCCGAAGAAAAAAGCTCTTGTAGTGAATTAACATCATTCGTTAGCCGAGTGCTGATCTTTCCTGAAGGGTTTGAATCAAAAAAATTAATTTTGAAAGATAAGATTTTTTCAATGAGCTCCGTTCGATAATCAACGAGAACTCGCAAACCCAAACGAATCAAAAAAAAGTTGTTAAAACTTTGAATCAGAAAAACTAAAATCTGTGCTCCTAAAAACAGCCCACAGTAATAATAAAAAAGCTGAAGATTTTTTCCTGAAATCCCAGCATCAATACTTTGCCCAAGAAGATAAGGAACAGAGACCTTAAGCCCAGAAGGAATCAGCGTTAAAAAGATTCCGAAATAAATGGCTCCGCGATAAGGTGAAAGAAGACGAAAAACTTTAAACAATGATCCTTTCAACGAAGACCTCCGAACTTTCTCTGAAGAACTTCTAACTGATTCAAAAAGGGCGAATGGCTCAAAGCCACACTCGTTGGCCCTTGAAACTCAAAGCCACCGCCTCGCAGTACAAAAATTTCATCCAAAGACGAGAGAGTTTCTAATCGCTGTGAAACGAGAATGACAACAGCATTGGGATTCATTTCGCGCCGTAAAAACTGAAGCAAATGCAGTTCTGTTTCAGCATCTACATGAGAAAAAACATCATCCAGCAAATAAACATCTCGTTTTCGAAGAAGACTGCGAGCAATGGCCAGTCTTTGCTTTTGCCCCCCAGCCACATTGATTCCTTTTTCACCCAGCTTTGTATAGAGGCCGCCTCGAAACTGGAGCCCCTCTAAATCAAATCGCAAATTTTTCAAAAGAATCTCAATCTCATTTCGACTGATTGAGGCATCTTCCATTCCAAAAGTTAAATTCCCACGAACACTTTTTGAAAACAAAAAAACCTCTTGCGGCACGAAAAGAATATGCTTCTCGATCAGATCTCGATCTATTTCTGAAACTTCATTTTTTTTAAACTGAACACTTCCTCCATATTGATCGGCTTGCCCTGCCAAGACTTTCAAAAGCGTTGATTTGCCCGAGCCTAATGGCCCCGTCAGCCCATACCATTTTCCTTTTTCAATCTTGAAATTTAGATCTGAAAAAATTCTTCGCTTTTGAGAGTATTCAAAACTTAGAGAGTTTGCCTCGATCAGCGTTGAAGAGCTGTCGGGTGAAATTGAATGTATCGAAGTTTGAATTTTAGGAGCACCGAAAACTTTGTTAATCCGACCCAAACTCGCTTTAGATGTTCTAAACATTTCGATGAACCAGCCCAAAGCCACAACCGGCCAATCCAACTTTCCTAGATACAACTGATAAGCCACGAGATCAGCGACCGTCCACTGGCCATCAAAAATGAGTTTGCCTCCATAAAAAAGAACAAAGGCCATAGACAATCCTAAAGCCAAATGGAGTGCCGGCATAAATGTGCTCTCGAAATAAGCTAAGCGCACGGCCGTCGAGGCCAAATTTTGGCTCGCTCGATGAAAATCTTTTTTAAAATAAGGCTCCTTGGCAAAGGCTTTTATGACTCTCGCCGCTCCCACCACCTCAAAAGCCTTCGCACTAATCACGGCAATCAGGTCTTGAACTTTTTCATAGATGGCAGACAAGCGATCACTTAAGAAAATGAGCGCTCCCGCACTCAAAATTAAAAACGGAAGAACATAAATACTCAGCTCAGGAGAAAGCCAAAATAACATCCACGGGAAAATCAAAAAGTTGATGATCGTATCAATCACCGCCAAACTTCCAAAGCTTAAAGTAAGTCGCAGCTTCTCAGTGTCTTCTGATAACGTGGAGAGCAGATCCCCAGATTTATTTTTGCGAAAAAATGACGAACTTAAAGAAGCTAGATGATCAAAAAGTGACATTCGCAAATCATGCATTCGAGGAAAAAATGACCAAATGATGAAGACTCGCCAATAAAAGCGCGCCGCCACTGAAAGGGCCGATAGAGAAATCAAAAACAGACAAAAACAAACCGAAAACCAAAGCGGATCAAGCTGAAGCAGGCTCTCTGGAAACCACTCAGGCAGCGCATTTCCCTGAAGTCTATCGATGATCCATTTGACAAAAAGTGGAAACAAAAACACCAAGAGATCGGTGAAAATCAGCAATAAAATTGCCCAGATCAAATTTCGACG